>NZ_KE386495.1:616520-670971 GCF_000427425.1 Caldanaerobius polysaccharolyticus DSM 13641
GCTCGACTTGCATGTGTTAGGCACGCCGCCAGCGTTCGTCCTGAGCCAGGATCAAACTCTCTTGTAAACTCTTTATCTATCACTTAACACATTTGTATCCCGCTCACTGTTTAATTGGCAAGGTCCGTTAGCCTCTCGGCTGACAGCTTCTTATTTTATCACCTGCGCCGCTTCCTGTCAAGAGCTTTTTTTTGCTCCCTCGCGACGCTTCTATAGCTTACCACCATTTTGACCTTTTGTCAAGGGGCTTCTTCTTTCGCAATCCTGTCTATGGATGTTACTACATCTCCATTTACATTCATGAGCTTAACTCCTTGTGCGTTTCTATGCATAACAGGGATGCTGGATACCGTAGTCCTGATCAATATGCCGTTTGACGTTATTAGCATTACTTCGTCATCATCTCTAACCATCATTATCTCTACCAACTCTCCACTCTTTTCTGTAATGTTATTAGCTATTATACCTTTTCCACCTCTCGATTGTATTCTGAATTCATTGAGTTCAGTCCTTTTGCCGTATCCATTTTTAGTTACTAATAACACCTTGGCGTCTTTATCTACCAGATCCATCCCTACTACGCAGTCATCACATTCTAGAGAGATGGCCTTTACGCCGCTGGCATTTCGACCCATCGCTCTTACGTCTTTTTCGCTAAATCTTATAGACATACCTCTCTTAGTCCCCACGATAAGCTCATCTTCGCCCTTCGTGAGCTTTACGCTTATGAGCTCATCGGAGTCGTTTAGCTTTATAGCGATGATACCATCTCTCCTTATGTTTTCAAATTCTGATAAGCGGGTCTTTTTTATGAGGCCGTTTTTTGTCACCATAGCCAGGTAACTTTGCCTTACAGATTCTTTATTTATGCCTCCTAAAGATATGACCGCGTTTATTCTCTCACCAGGCTTCAATGATATAAGGTTTATAATCGCAGTTCCTCTGGCTTGCCTTCCAGCTTCGGGAATATCATAAGTCTTGAGCTTGTACACGTATCCCATGTTTGTAAAGAACAATATATGGTCATGGGTTGTGGTGGTAAATATATTCTGTACAAAATCCTCTTCTTTCGTTTCCATGCCTACTATCCCTTTACCGCCCCTCTTCTGTGTCCTGTAGGCATCTAGAGGAATCCTTTTAATATATCCAAAATGCGTAAGAGTAACCACCATATCCTGTTTCTCCACCAGGTCTTCAAAATCCATTTCGTCGCTCTTGTTGGTTATAACGGTTCTCCTCTCGTCAGCAAATTTCTCCTTTATTTCGCTTAACTCTCTCTTTATAATATCCATGACCATCCATTCATTAGCCAGTATATCCTCGTAATGGTGAATTTTTTTTACTAAATCATCGTATTCCTCGTCAATTTTCTTTCTCTCAAGCCCTGTCAGCCTCTGTAGCCTCATATCCAGAATAGCTTGCGCCTGCACGTCGGAAAGGCCGAAATTTTTCATAAGTCCTTCCTTTGCCTGCTGGACAGTAGGTGAAGACCTTATAAGGTTTACAATAGCGTCTATATGGTCTAGGGCTATTTTCAGGCCTTCCAGTATATGGGCCCTAGCCTTAGCTTTATTAAGGTCGTAGCGCGTCCTTCTCACTATGACCTCTTTTTGATGCTCAATGTAGTAGGAAATTATCTCTTTAAGGTTTAATATTTTAGGCTGACCATCTACCAGAGCCAACATTATGACGCCAAAGGTATCCTGCATCTGAGTATGGGCATAAAGACGATTCAAAATCACATTGGGATTAGCGTCCTTTTTTAGCTCTATAACTATCCTCATGCCTGACCTGTCGCTTTCGTCCCTTAAATCAGCTATACCCTCAATCTTTTTATCTCTTACCAACTCAGCTATTTTCTCTACAAGCCTGGCTTTATTGACCATATAGGGTATCTCTTTAACTATGATCCTGGTCTTTGTAGATGAAATCTGTTCAATTTCCGTTTTGGCCCTTACAACGATTTTCCCTTTTCCAGTAGCATAAGCCTCTTTAATCCCCTCATATCCAAGTATAATACCACCTGTGGGGAAATCCGGTCCTTTAATGTACTTCATCAGCTCGTCCAGAGTGATATCAGGGTTTTCAATGGTTTTGATGACGGCGTCAATTGCCTCCCCCAGGTTGTGAGGCGGGATATTTGTAGCCATACCTACAGCGATGCCCTGAGAGCCATTGACCAACAAATTTGGAAAACGAGAAGGCAACACCGTAGGCTCCTGAAGCGTTCCCTCAAAATTGGGCATAAAATCCACAGTCTCTTTGTCCAGATCTGTAAGCATCTCCACTGCAATTTTTGAAAGCCTCGCCTCAGTATACCTTTGGGCAGCGGCCGGATCGCCATCTATACTTCCAAAATTCCCATGGCCGTCAACCAAGGGGTACCTGATGGAAAAATCCTGCGCTAGCCTTACCAGCGTTTCGTATATAGCTGCATCTCCATGAGGGTGGTACTTGCCCATGACGTCGCCCACGATAAAGGCGCTTTTTCTGTACCCTTTATCAGGCATAAGGCCTAGCTGATTCATGGAGTACAGTATTCTCCTGTGAATGGGCTTTAATCCATCTCTTACATCAGGTAAGGCTCGTCCCACGATTACGCTCATTGCGTAATCGATATAGGACCTTCTCATCTCATCTTCTATGTTTACAGGTAATATATTCTCTTCTATTGCCATACGATCACCTCAAAATCAAATGTCAAGGTTTCTAACCATCTTGGCGTATTTCTGTATAAATTCCCTTCTTGGTTCCACCTTTTCCCCCATCAAAATCGTAAATATCTCATCAGCTGCCATGGCATCCTCCAGCGTAACCTGCAGTAGTGTACGGGTTTCGGGATTCATCGTAGTATCCCATAACTGATCAGGGTCCATCTCTCCAAGTCCTTTATACCTTTGTATACTCGTGTTTTCCCTGCCGATTTCATTTAAAATCTTTTCCAGCTCTCTATCGCTGTAAGCATACCTCACGATGTTTTTGCCTTTTTGCACCATATAAAGCGGCGGTTGAGCTATATAGACATAACCTGCTTCTATCAGTTCTCTCATGTACCTATAGAAAAATGTCAATAAAAGAGTTCTTATGTGAGATCCATCTACGTCCGCATCAGCCATAAAGATAATCTTATGGTATCTGACTTTTTTGATGTCAAATTCGTCGCCAATCCCGGCACCTACGGCAGTTATAATGGATTTAATCTCTTCGTTGCTCAAAATCTTGTCAAGCCTGGTCTTCTCCACGTTAAGTATTTTACCCCTCAAAGGCAGTATAGCCTGGAATTCCCTATTTCTACCTAGCTTAGCAGAACCGCCAGCAGAATCGCCCTCAACTATATAAAGCTCGCACAGGGACGCGTCTTTTTCAGAGCAATCAGCCAGCTTTCCGGGTAAAGCAGCATTTTCAAGGGCGCTTTTCCTCCTGGTCAGCTCCCTGGCCTTACGAGCAGCTTCCCTGGCTCTCAGCGCATTTACAGACTTCTCTACTATAGCTTTTGCTACCGGTGGATTTTCCTCTAAAAACGCGGTAAACTTATCGCTAAATACGGCTTCAACCAACGTTCTTATCTCGCTGTTGCCCAGTTTGGTCTTGGTTTGGCCTTCAAACTGTGGATCAGGCAATTTAACGCTTATAACAGCTGTAAGACCTTCCCTTACATCCTCTCCTGACAGGTTCTTATCCCCATCTTTTAAGAATCCATACTTTCTGCCGTACTCATTTATGACCTTAGTAAGGGCGCTTTTAAAGCCGCTTACATGGGTACCACCTTCTTTAGTATCTATATCGTTAGCAAAGCTGTAGACATTTTCCACGTAGGTATCGTTGTACTGCAGCGCTATCTCTATTTCTATATCATCTTTGCGAGCTTCAATGTACACAGGGTTTTCATGCAATACCTCTTTGTTGCGGTTGAGATACTTCACAAATTCTATAAGGCCGCCTTCGTAATGATAAGCTTCTTCCGCATTATCCCTTTCATCTCTTAGAACGATGGTCAAGCCCTTGTTTAAAAAGGCTAATTCTTTAAGCCTCTGGGAAAGTACTTCAAAATCAAACTCTAACTCTTCAAAAATCTCCCCGTCGGGTTTAAACCTGATAAAAGTGCCCCTTTCCTGGGTATCACCGACTACTTTTAATTCCGTTACAGGCTTTCCCCTTTCATACCTTTGCCTGTAAACGTGTCCATCTACCTTTACCTCTACTTCCAACCACTGGGAAAGAGCGTTAACTACCGAAAGCCCTACGCCGTGGAGACCGCCGCTGACTTTGTAACCGCCTCCACCAAACTTTCCTCCGGCGTTCAACATAGTTAGAGCTACTTCTACCGCAGGTATACCGGCCTGGGGGTGTATTCCCACGGGAATACCTCTTCCATTATCCTCTACGCTCACCGAATTGTCCTGGTAAATAACCACCGTTATCCTGTCGCAAAACCCTGCCAGGGCTTCGTCGACGCTATTGTCTACTAATTCGTAGACCAGGTGGTGCAAACCCCTAGACCCTGTAGAGCCGATGTACATCCCAGGCCTTTTTCTGACATGCTCTAATCCTTCTAATATCTGTATTTTACTGGCATCGTATTCTGTCTCTACCCTTTTTCTGTCGTTTTTCATAGCATACCTCCAACATTTAAAAATCACAGAATATTCATTTCATCGATCATATACGCCCTTTTGTAAAGAGTAATGGTGGAAATAGGTGAGAAGTATATCACCTGTTTTCCGTTTACATTTGCTATTATCACTGACTTGGTCTCTCCATTTGACAACTTTTTAATATCTCCATTTACGACAGCGTGCCGTAAAAACTCCATATTGCATTCCGCGCAATTAAAACTCTCGGCATTTAAAATTGCCACTACATCCTTTATAGCGATATCCTTCGTTTCATCAAGGCGAATAAACATAAACGTCACCTCTAAATCAAAACTCTTTAATCTGACCGCTGTCAACCAGATATCTCTTCCCACATATAAAAAGGTCATCCTGTATATGGGTCCCTGTTATAATAGCCTGGTAATTGCTTAAAGAAGACAAGAGCGAACGCTGCCTTTCTGAATCCAACTCTGATAGGACGTCGTCTAAAAGCAATATAGGGTATTCACCGATACTTTCTCTAAAAATCTCCATTTCTGCCAGCTTCAAACTCAATATCAAAGAACGCTGCTGTCCCTGTGATGCAAAATAGCGTGCATCCACGCCATCGATTAAAAACACAATATCGTCTCTATGAGGCCCACATGTGGTCGTCTTGAATTTAATGTCGTTGTGAATTGACTCTCTCAATTTTTCCCGGTAGTTGCGCTCTAAATCCCCTGTTTTTTTTACAGTAGATAGGTAATTTATCTGTACTTTTCCCACTTCCGGCATGAAATCCGGATGTACGCGTTTTATGGCTTTAGATAATTTATCGACAAATGCCATTCTTTCCTTTACGATCCGTGAACCGTACCATGCCAGCTGTTCATCCCAGATTTTTACCATATCGTACTGCTTTTGGTTTTTTAGTATATTGTTCCTCTGCTTTAAAACCCTGAAGTACTGTAACATATTGTGGTAATAATCCGGTTTTATCTGCACTAGATCCATGTCAACAAAACGCCTTCTATCAGAAGGTCCCTGTTTTAGCAATTTAAGATCGTCAGGTATAAACACCACTACATTCAAATTTCCAAAGAGATCGCTTATCTTCTGAACTGAAGTCCCATTAACGCGTATGTACTTCTTATCGCCCTTTTTGTAATAAACCTCTATGACTTTATCCACGCTACTATTATGAACACTACACCTTATGAAAAAGTCATTTCGCTGAAACATTACCATGTCGTCGTTTTTGGCGTTTTTGTAGGATTTGCCTAAAGCGCAAATGGTTATCGCTTCTAACAGATTAGTCTTTCCCTGGGCATTTTTACCTAAAATGATATTAAGGCCATCGCTAAACGATGCCTGAGCGTGTTCAAAATTTCTGAAGTTGTTTATCTCAAGGCCTTTTAAAAACAAGGAATCACCTCATCAGGTAACCAGTATGTCTTCGCAGCCTTCTACACTAATTATATCACCTTTTTTAATTTTTTTCCCCCTTTGCAAACACACGTTTCCGTTTACTTTGACGCGCCCCTCTCCTATCATCAGTTTAGCCTGGCCACCTGTAGGAACCACATTGGCCAGCTTGAGGAGCTGATCGAGCTTAATGTAATCTGTATTTATCTTCACTTCCACTCCTGTCACCTCGCAAGTTTCACGGGCAAGATGAAGTATATATAACTATTTCCACTTATTGGCTTTATTATACATGGCCCAACGCTATTTGTAAATTCCATATAAATGCTATCGTCGTCAATAGCCCTCAATATATCTAGCATATACCTCGTATTAAATCCTATTTCTATATCAGATCCTTCTACATTGGCAGGTATCTCCTCGTAAACCTTGCCAAATTCTGAATTTGAAGTAATCTTTATCCTGTTATCATTTATATAAACCCTCACAGTGTTGCTTTTGTCATCCCTGTGTATTACGGAAGCCCGCTCAATGCAGTCCTGTAATTCCTTGGTATCTGCGATGACCCTCGTCTTGTATTCTATCGGAATTATCTTCTCATAATTAATAAAATTACCATTTAACAGGCGAGAAACAATTGTTATGCGCTCAGCCTCTATTTGAACGCTTTTATCATCAAAAAATACCGTTATATCCCCATCTATATCCGATAGTATCTTTGATATCTCCGAAAGGTTCCTACCAGGTATTATCGCGCTTATGTCGCTGGGACCTGTCTTTATCTCGTCATTTCTTATAGCAAGCCTGAATCCGTCCAGTGCTACAAGCCTTATCTGATTGCCATTTACAGAAAGCAGTTCGCCGGTAAAAACAGGTTTTGTCTCGTCCTGTGTCACTGCGAATATAGTCTTCTTTATCATATTGTTAAATTTCTTAGCTTCGACGAGGAGAAATTCGTCAGATGTAATCTTCTGGATTTCAGGAAACTCTGAAGGATCTAATCCCATTATCTCAAATTTCGAATATCCTGATTCTAATGTGACGATATTGCTCTCTCCATTGGAACACCGTATGGTAACGCGGTTGTCAGGTAACTTCCTCACTATGTCCCCGAATATCTTAGAAGGTACGACGATACAACCCTCTTCCTTTATTTCAGCTTCCAGGCTGCATTTTATGGCAAGTTCGGTGTTATTACCTGTCAGTGTTAACGTACTTCCTTCTGTTTTTAATAGTATACCCTCTAGCACAGGAAGGGTGGATCTGTCGGAAACAGCCCTTTGAGCGTTATTCACAGCTGTGCTAAGTTTATTTCTCTCGCAGACTATGTGCATAATTCTCTCCTTTCTTTTTTTATTTTGGGATAGTAGATAATAGTAGATGCCTGTTGATTTGTGGATATTTTTATATTTTGCGAAAGAATAAATAAAAAATAATGTTGATATTTAGTTTGATGTTATCAACATTGTTAAATATAAAAAATAGAGAAAAAAGTTATCCACAGCTACCTGTGGATATGTGGATATTAATTATCCACAATTTTTTTCTTTATTTTGTTTATTTCGTCTCTAAGAGCGGT
The DNA here is from genome assembly GCF_000427425.1 of Caldanaerobius polysaccharolyticus DSM 13641. NCBI lineage: Bacteria > Bacillati > Bacillota > Clostridia > Thermoanaerobacterales > Thermoanaerobacteraceae > Caldanaerobius > Caldanaerobius polysaccharolyticus. The sequence goes on from NZ_KE386495.1 coordinate 624,099, forward strand.
ATCATCTTTAATGTCATTGGATATTTTTTCATAAGCGTGTATGACTGTTGTGTGATCTCTACCGCCAAATTCCTCTCCTATCTTAGGCAGCGATTCATCGGTCATTTCCCTGCAAAGGTACATAGCGATTTGCCTCGGGTATGTTATGTTTCTGGATCTCCTCTGGGATTTAAAGTCCTCTACTTTGAGGTTGAAGTGCTCTGCTACCACCTTTTGTATTACCTGTATTGTCACCTTCTTTGCTTTGGGTGTAGCTATGTCTTTTAGGGCTTCTTGTGCCACTTGTTCGTCTATTACTCCCCCTGCTAGGGACGAATACGCTATTAACTTTATCAGGGCTCCTTCCAGTTCTCTTATGTTTGACGTGATATGGTTTGCTATAAATAACAGAATCTCATTGGGGATCTCGATGTTTTCGCTTTCTGCTTTTTTCTTTAGTATAGCTACCCTAGTTTCCAGGTCTGGTGGCTGTATGTCAGCGATCAGTCCCCACTCGAAGCGGGACCTTAGACGGTCTTCCAGCGTTGGGATCTCTTTTGGAGGCCTATCGCTGGATATGATTATCTGCTTGTTTGTCTCATGGAGGGAATTAAATGTGTGGAAAAACTCTTCCTGCGTGCTTTCCTTCCCAGCGATGAACTGTATATCGTCTATGAGCAATACATCTACATTCCTGTATTTATTTCTGAAGGATTCATTGTCGTGATTCTTTATGGCGTTGATCAGTTCGTTGGTGAACTTTTCTGAAGTCACGTACATACAGTTCATATTCTGATTGTGTTCTGTGATGTAGTGCCCGATGGCGTGCATGAGGTGGGTCTTACCCAGTCCAACACCGCCGTATATGAACAGAGGGTTGTAGGCGTGAGCAGGGTCTTTTGCCACGGCTAGTGCCGCCGCATGGGCAAACCTGTTGCCGTTTCCAACTACAAAAGAGTCAAAGGTGTATTTGGGATTCAGGTTGCTTGCCGCTAGCGTTTTTTCTTTTTTTCTGTTTTTTGCGTTGTAAGATTCCTTTAAAGCTTCCAGTTCTTCATCGGAAGCTATTATGTATTTTATTTTTATGCGCTGGGATGTAAACTTATAGAAAGCTTCTTCTATTAAATTATCGTACCTGTTTTTTAGTACGTTTCTTGTAAAGAAGTTGGGGACCGCAACTATCAAATTTCCGTCTTCTATGGCTACTGGATGCATGAACTTGAGCCACGTGTCAAAACCTACTTCTGATATCTGGCTTTTTGAATAATCAAGGACCTTTTGCCAGTTTTCATAAAGATCTAGCATTCTTTTTCCCCCTAGTAAGGAATTATTTACTGTGGATTTGTTAATAATATAAATCACATATTGTGGATATTATGGATAATGCGGCTGTCTTAAATTGCTGTGGATAAAATTATTTACACTGTCAACGCTGGATTTATGAGGCTTCAAGCGAATGTATCCCGAAAAATAAACAAGTTTTCCACATAGTTTTCCACAACTTGTGGATAAACACAGTTGTCCACAACCCCTTATTATATTATCAAATAATCGGTTCAGTATCAATTACTTATTCACATATCCACAGGGGCTGTGATTGGTGTTGACATGGTTTATATATACAGTTATAATCATAAATATAGTTGGGTAGATTGGGAGGTGTTTTTTTTGCTGAGGACGTATCAGCCTAAAAGAAGGCGCAGAAAAAGGGTACACGGTTTTAGGAAGAGGATGAGTACCAGAAGCGGTAGAAAGGTATTAAAGAGGAGAAGGTTAAAAGGCAGAAAGAGATTAGCTGTATAAGGCCCATTGTGGCCTTTTCTGCGAATTTGAGGAGATTTTATGTCAGGCACTGTAAAGTTAAAAAGCTCCGCGGATTTTAAGTTTGTCTTTGAAAATGGCAAGTATATATCTAATGACTTTTTCGTCGTTTATTACGTCAAAAACGGGTTTGACTGTAATCGAGTGGGTTTTTCTTCTTCCAAAAAGATCGGGTCTAAGGTGAAGCGCAACAGAGCCAGGAGGTTGCTCAAGGAAGTTTACAGGTTAAATGAGAGCCGTGTCAAGAGAGGTTACGATATGGTATTGATTGCGAGGGATGGGATACAAGGTGCAGATTTTGCAAGACTTCAGGATACCTTTGTGTGTACGCTTAAGAGGTGTAATTTAATTGAAGATTAAGCGGATAGTATTGTCTCTGATAAGGTTTTACCAGGTGTACATTTCCCCTGTAAGGCCTGGTAAGTGTAGATTTCGTCCTACGTGTTCGCAGTATACTGTAGAAGCCGTAGAGAAGTACGGGGTTATCAAAGGGTTGGCACTAGGCTTATGGAGGATATTAAGGTGTAATCCTTTTTTTAAAGGTGGTTATGACCCTCTAAAATAGCAGGAGGAGGTTATTTGTTTGGGTGTAACTGAAATACTGGGTTATATATTTCGGTTTATATACTCTTTTACACACAACTATGGTATAGCTATAGTGGTGTTTACGGTGCTGGTAAAAGGCGTGCTTTTACCTTTTTCATTTCAACAGTTTCACTCTATGAAAAAGATAAGCGAGATTCAGCCTATTATCGCTAAACTGCAGGAGAAGTATAAAAACGATAAAGAAAAATTGAATCAGGAGATAATGAAGGTTTATCAGGAAAATAAGGTTAATCCGTTAGGATGCGGTTTACCGGTTATAATATCGTTTATAATTTTGGTGCCTATGTACAATTTGTTGAGGACGTATTCTGAATTTAAAGGGGTTCCTTTTCTTTGGTTTCCGGATTTGTCCAAGCCGGACCCCACATTTATACTTCCTGTATTAACTGGCATAACGATGTACCTTTCTTCTATTACTGCGACGCCTCCCGGTACTACCCAGAATACTTCGCAGAATAAAACCATGAGCATATTTATGAGCGTATTTTTTACGTGGATGACGATAAGTCTTCCTTCAGGTCTTGCGGTGTACTGGATTATAAGCAACGTGTTTCAAATTGTCCAGCAACTTATTTTTATAAAGATGCTTTACACAGCAGAAAGCACAGTGGCGGTGAGTTCAGTTAAAAAAGACAGCAGAGGCAAATAAAGGGGGATGTGGTATGATCGTTGTGGAGAGAAGTGCTAAGAGCGTAGAAGATGCGGTAAATCAGGTGTTGAAAGAGTACAATGTAAGCAGAGAAGATGTGGCAGTTGAGGTGCTGGAGGCAGGAAACAAAGGTTTTTTAGGGATATTGGGCAACAGGCAGGCGAGGGTCAGGGTTTCTATCAAAACTCCTTTAGATCATGTAAAGGCTTTTTTGGACAGTGTAGTTGAAAAAATGGGCCTTAGGGTGGTTTACGACATAAAGGAAGAAGGCGGTCACGTAAAGGTTAATTTTTCCGGTGAGAATGTGGGTTTAATGATAGGAAGGCGAGGGGAAAACCTGGATGCATTGCAACACCTGTGCAATATCGTCGCTAACAGGTATAATAGCACGGGGTACATCCGGGTTTTACTGGACGCTGAAAATTACAGGCTTAAAAGGGAAGAAGCGTTGAAAAAGCTGGCTTACAGGATGGCCAGAAAGGCCATTGAGACGGGCAAAAACGTGGTACTGGAACCTATGACATCGTACGAGAGGAGGATCATACATCTGGCACTTCAAGGAATGCCGGATATACAGACTTATAGCCAGGGTGAAGAGCCTTATAGAAAAGTGGTTATTGCGGTAAAATAAACCCAGTGTACACTGGGTTTATTAATTGGAGGAGTTTTATTATGAATACAGACGATACGATATGCGCTATATCTACTCCCATAGGCGAGGGTGGTATAGGTATTGTGAGGATAAGTGGCCCTGAGGCTTTGGAGATTTTAAGCAAAATATTCAGCGCGGGTAAAAAGGTCTTTGATTTTAAAAGCCATACGGTGCACCATGGTTTTATACTGGATCCTAAGGACGGTAAAGTCGTCGACGAGGTTTTGGTCACGTATATGAAAGCCCCTAAGACGTACACGAGGCAGGATGTGGTGGAGATAAACTGCCACGGAGGAGTTATGCCATTAAAGAAAGTCCTGGATCTGACCATATCGTGTGGTGCGAGGCTGGCTGAACCTGGGGAATTTACCCTTAGAGCTTTTGTAAATGGCAGAATTGACCTGTCTCAAGCTGAAGCCGTCATTGACCTCATACGCTCTAAGACTGATCTCTCCCATACGGCATCTATAAATCAATTAAGAGGCGGGATATCTGATAGGGTAAACGCCATTATTCAAAGGCTTTTGGATCTATACGCTCACATTGAGGCGTTGAACGACTTTCCTGAAGATGAGGTTGAGCCTTTGTACGATGGAGAAATACCTGACGTCATCGGGCAGTGCATGGAGCAGATTAGAGTCCTCCTTGATACTTACGATTCGGGGAGGATTTTAAGGGAAGGGTTAAATGTGGTCATCGTGGGTAAACCCAATGTAGGTAAGTCATCGCTTTTAAACGCTATCCTTAAAGAAAACAGAGCTATTGTGACGGATATACCAGGTACAACGAGAGATGCTATTGAGGAGTACGTCAATATAAAAGGCGTTCCAGTTAAGATAGTGGATACAGCAGGCATAAGGAGTACAAAAGACGTAGTAGAGAAAATAGGTGTAGAAAAGTCTTTGGAGTATTTAAATAAAGCTGACCTGATATTGTTTGTGGTAGATGCCTCTGGGCCCATTGATGAATCGGATTTGAATATCATTGAGCATTTAAAGCGAAAAGAGGTTATTGTGGTAGTCAACAAGGTGGATCTTAGTGTGAACATTGAGGTAAAAAGATTAGAGCATCTGGGAGATGTGGTAGAGATATCAGCTAAGACCGGCGAGGGACTTGATCGCCTGTACGATTTGATATACAGCAGGGGATTTGAGCAGAAGGCATCCTCTGATGGCATTGCAAACAGGGTTTTTATAAATGCAAGGCATAGGTCTTTGCTCTCTCATGCCCTTGAATCGCTGGAAAATTGCAAGGCTACTTTTGGCAATGGTCTTCCAATGGATTTTGTGTCGATTGATTTAAAGTCGGCTATTGATTCTCTCGGCGAAATAACAGGCCGTGTGGTATCAGATGAAGTCCTTCACAACATTTTTGATAGATTCTGCATAGGAAAGTAGGTGATTAAAGATGTATTCAGCAGGATACTACGACGTTGTGGTGATAGGGGCCGGTCACGCCGGATGTGAAGCTGCTTTGGCAGCTGCCAGGCTGGGACTTAAGACACTGGTTGTCACCATAAGCCTGGAAGGGATAGCTATGATGGCGTGCAATCCTTCTATAGGAGGCCCTGCTAAGACAAACCTTGTAAGGGAAGTGGACGCGCTGGGAGGCGAAATGGCCGTAAACACCGATAAAGCCATGATACAGGTGAGGACCTTAAATACAGGCAAAGGCCCTGCTGTAAGGGCTTTGAGAGCTCAGTGTGACAAAAAGCGTTATCAAAGCGAGATGAAGAAGACCCTGGAGAGGCAGGAAAACCTGGATTTAAAGCAGGATGAAGTCGTAAAAATATTTGTAAACGACGGGTGTGTGAGCGGTGTGCTCTTAAAGTACGGTGCCAGGTACGATACAAAAGCCGTTATAGTTGCTACGGGAACGTATTTAAAAGGCAGGATAATTATAGGGGATATAAACTACAGCGGCGGACCTAATGGCCTTTTTCCAGCTAATGAGCTGTCTAAATGTCTTGAAGAGTTAGGCTTTAAGTTGAGGAGGTTTAAAACGGGGACACCTGCCAGGGTGGATAAAAGGACTGTTGACTTTAGCAAGATGATTCCTCAACCAGGAGATGCAAAGGTCACTCCTTTTTCTTTTTTAAACGATGGACTCAATATACCTCAGGTGCCCTGTTGGCTCACTTATACCAATGAGCACACCCACAACGTTATAAGGGAGAACATCCACCTTTCTCCGCTTTACAGCGGTGCTATAAAAGGGGTGGGACCCCGATACTGTCCCTCTATAGAAGATAAAGTTATGAAATTTCCCGATAAAAAAAGCCATCAAATATTTATTGAGCCTGAAGGCCTGGAGACATATGAAATGTATGTTCAAGGAATGTCCACGAGTATGCCTGAAGAGGTGCAGGTAAATTTTTTAAGGACTGTAAGTGGTTTGGAAAACGTCAAAATAATGAGAACCGCTTATGCCATCGAGTACGATTGCATTGACTCTACAAAGCTTAAGCATACGCTGGAATCAAAAGAAATAGGCGGCCTGTACTTTGCCGGTCAGATAAATGGAACCTCAGGCTATGAAGAAGCTGCAGCTCAAGGCATTATAGCTGGCATTAATGCAGCGCTGAAAATCAAGGGCTTACCGCCTTTTATTCTCGATAGATCTGATTCGTATATAGGCACTTTGATTGACGATCTGGTAACAAAGGGGACTAATGAGCCGTACAGAATGCTTACGTCGAGATCTGAGTATCGGCTTTTGTTAAGGCAGGATAACGCCGATTTGAGGTTGACAGAAAGAGGATATGAGATAGGACTTGTGTCCCGTGAAAGGTATGAAAAGTTTATGGGGAAAAAGGCCCATATTGAGCAGGAGATACAGAGGCTAAAATCTACCAGGGTGTCGCCATCTCCCCGCGTATGCGAATATCTCGATAAAGTGGGAAGCGCGCCCATAAGCAGCGGGATAACCTTGTATGAATTGCTGAAGAGACCTGAGATAAATTATGATTCGCTGGCCCAGATAGATGAGGAAAGGCCTATATTGACGCCTGCAGAAGCTGAAGAAGTGGAAATACAGGTAAAATACGAAGGGTATATAAAAAAACAACTGCAGCAGGTAGAGCAGTTTAAAAAACTGGAAGGAAAGAGATTGCCTTCTGATATCGACTACTCTAAAATATACGGGTTAAGCCTTGAGGCAAGGCAAAAATTAAATGATATAAAGCCTGTGTCTATTGGCCAAGCGTCCAGGATATCTGGCGTATCGCCGGCGGATATAGCTGTGCTGTTGGTTTATTTGGAGAAAGGCAGGAAAAAGGAATGAATGAAGTCGTTGACGTCCTCTACAGCACCTGTAGGGAATTAGGCGTAAGTTTGGAAGAGTTTCACGTGAAACAATTATTAGAGTACATGGAATTGATAAAAGACTGGAATAAAAAAGTTAACCTAACGCGCATAACCGATGACAGAGAGATGATGGTAAAGCACTTTGCCGATTCCCTTGCTATTGTAGGGATAGAGACATTACCTCACGAAGGGAAAGGGATAGATGTAGGAACAGGAGCAGGGTTTCCCGGGATTCCACTGAAAATTTATTACCCTGGTATCCAAATGACGCTTCTCGACTCGTTGAAAAAGAGGATTGATTTTTTATCCGAAGTTATAAGACGCCTTGGCTTAAAGGACGTGGAGCTGGTGCATGGGAGGGCAGAAGACGTGGCCAAAGAAAAGGCTCATCGTCAAGTTTATGACTTCTGCTTTTCTCGTGCCGTAGCCCCTTTAAATGTCCTGTGTGAGTATTGCCTTCCCTTTGTAAAGATTGGCGGAACGATGATGGCTATGAAGGGGAGGAATGTGGCAGATGAACTTAAAGAGTCAAAAAAAGCGATGGAACTGCTGGGTGGAAAGCTGTTAAAGGTGGTAGAATATAAATTACCGCCAGATATTGTGCACTGTGTTGTGATTATAAAAAAGGTCAAACCGACCCCTGATAAGTACCCGAGAAAAGCAGGCATACCGGTGAAATCACCTTTAAAGTAAAGGTATTTTTGTAGGAAATAAAGAAGGAATTTCCAAAAATGTATAGAATATAATATATAGTTATGAAATGTAAGAATTTTAAAGAGGTGATAGCTGTGGGCCATGTGGCGATTCAGAATGAGGTAGAGTATATACCTATACACATGATATTGCCTAACCCTTATCAACCGAGAAAGCATTTTAGCGACAGCAGTTTGGAAGAATTAAAAAACTCTATTTTGACTTACGGAGTGTTGCAGCCTATAAGCGTTAGAAAAATTGCCGAAGACAGGTACGAGCTGATAGCCGGTGAGAGAAGGCTTAGGGCTTCCAAACTGGCCGGAATGGAAGTCATTCCAGCAGTAGTGTTGAAGGCAGACGATGTGGATTCAGCTGTAATCGCCCTTATAGAAAACCTTCAGCGAGAAGATTTAAATTTTTTGGAAGAAGCAGAAGGCTACCTTAACCTTTTGGACAATTACCATTTTACTCAGGAAGAGTTAGCTCAGAAAATCGGCAAAAGCCAGTCTACTATAGCGAATAAAATAAGGCTTTTAAAGCTTTCGCCAGAGGTTCTTGAGGTCATTAAAAGTAATAATTTGACAGAAAGGCACGCCAGGGCTTTGCTGCGCCTAAGTGATACTAAAACCCAGTTAAACGTGTTAAAGCAGGTGGTAAAGAGAAAATTAAACGTAAAAGAGACCGAAGCGCTTATCAACAGGATTCTGGATTCACTGCAAAACAAAGAAAAATTGGAAAAGAAAAGAAAGCTGATAAAGGCATTAAAGGATGTTCGAATATATATAAATACCATTAAGCAAGCGGTAGATCTTATGAATAAAAACGGAGTTAAAGCGGTCTTAAGTCAGGTAGATAGTGATGATTATGTAGAGTTTATTGTCAGGATTTCTCGGTAATTTCTCTTAATATATCTTCTAAGAATTCCCTGTCGCATTCATCAAAAGCTGAAAGCTCATCGCTATCTATGTCTATCTCTCCTATGATTTCACCGCTTTTATTGTATAAAGGTACTACGATTTCAGACCTAGTCTCGATGCTACATGCCAGGTAGTTGCTTTCTTTTGATACATCATCTACGATTATAGCCCTCTTTTGAGCCACAGCGCTGCCACATACGCCCTGGCCAATTTTAATTTTTTGGTGTTGGGTGGGTTTACCTAGATATGGTCCCAGTTGCAATACGCCATCTCTTAGGAAATAAAAACCCACCCAATTGTAATAAGGTATGTTCTGTTTTAATAGTTTGACGATCTCACTATAAACTTCATGTTCACTGGTTTTTGATATGATGTATTTAGCCTTTTCGCTCAGATCTGCAAACAGCGCTTTTTTTTCGCTGACATTCATAAGATCAACTCCTCTCTTATCGATTATATCACAGGGTCTTTTAACTGGTCAAAACTTGTTAAATAAAAGTGCCAGCCCTACTACGATAAATGCTATTCCTGACCCCATTTGAATCAGATTTTGAGGAAGGTATTTGTTTATAAAAGTGCCACCTATCACGCCGATGAAGGCACTTAAAATCAGAGCTAGAGACGCACCTATATAAACCCCCAGCCTGTTATTGTACTTGCTGGCCAACAACATGGTAGATAGTTGGGTTTTATCTCCCAGCTCAGCTAGAAAAACCAGAAAAAAGGACAATATCACTTCTCTGTGCATATGGTCACACCTCACTTTTTAACTGATAGTTTCAAGACATTTTTCGATATTTTCTTCTTTTGTTTCACGTGAAACAGTGCTATAATATACACCAGATAGCGTGCCAATATGGTAGCGGAAAACAGAGATGATGCGAAGGGATATAAAACTTCGTCAATATCCAGAGCGCGAAAGAGGTATATGTGCAGTAAAGCAGGAGCGGATATCACGCCTCTTAAGGGAATTTGGATGGGATTCAACACGGCAGCCCACGAGAAAAACATCCACATCAACAAAATGTACAAAAATTTTCCTTTTTTCATCATTTTTTTACACCTTTTAAGACTTGTTTTATTCATGTATATTTAGCTATGATAAAAAGTATGTTACAAAGCGGGTTAGATATTTATGGGAAAAATATTGGCTATTGCAAATCAAAAAGGCGGTGTAGGCAAGAGCACGACGGTTATAAATCTGGGGGCAGCCCTGGGCCTTAAAGGGAAGAAGGTCTTAATTGTGGACATGGATCCCCAGGGCAACGCCACCAGCGGTCTTGGCATTGATAAGGCCAGTAATGAGATTACTGTATACGATGTGATTGCGGGAAAAGCGCCATGGGAGAAAGCCATAATAAAGACCAGCTATGATAATCTATACCTCTTGCCTTCCGACGTAAATTTGGCGGGTGCCGAAGTGGAACTGGTTGACGTCGCTAAGAGAGAACATAAGTTAAAAGCGGCCATTGAGCCTATAAAAGAGAGATTTGACTATATACTCATTGATTGCCCGCCATCGCTAGGGCTTTTGACTATAAATGCACTGGCGGCATGTGATGGGGTTATTGTGCCTATACAATGTGAATATTTTGCCATGGAAGGAGTGGCGCAGCTTCTAAACACGTTAAAAATCGTCCAGAAGCATATTAACGAGCATTTGACCGTAGAGGGTGTGTTGCTCACTATGTACGATGGTAGGACGAATCTTTCTGTACAGGTAGCCGAGCAGATTAAAAAGCATTTTGGCAGTAAGGTTTATAGATCTGTGATACCAAGAAACATAAGGCTAGGCGAAGCGCCCAGTTACGGTATGCCGATTCAATACTACAGCCCAAGGTCAAAAGGCTCTGAAGCTTATAATGACCTTGCCGCTGAAATACTGGAGAGGGATGTGAGAGATGAATAGAAGGGGTTTAGGAAAAGGCCTTGAAGCGCTGTTGCCTCGAGGAATGGAAGATGAAAACGAGATTCAGTATATTGACGTGGACAAGATACGTTCCAACAAGTCACAACCTAGGAAATACTTTGACGAGCGCAGTTTAAAAGAGCTGGCCGATTCCATAAAAGAACACGGCATGATTCAACCTGTAATAGTAAAGGCTCAAGGCGGCGGATATGTGATAATAGCAGGGGAGAGAAGGTGGAGGGCAGCCAGGCTGCTAGGCATGAAGGAGATACCTGCTGTTGTGAAAAACGTAAGCGATGAAGAAGTGCTGCAGCTGGCATTAATCGAAAACTTGCAGAGAGAGGATTTAAACCCCATAGAGGAGGCCATGGCGTATAAGGCCTTAATAGAGGAACACGGCATGACCCAAGAGGATGTTTCACAAAGGATAGGGAAGAGCAGATCTGCCATCGCTAACAGTATAAGGCTTTTGAACCTTGACCAACGCGTGATTGATTACCTTATTACAGGGGAGTTGACTACAGGACATGCTAGGGCTTTGTTATCACTGGAAGAAGGAGATGCCCAGTTTGAGGCAGCTAAAAAAGTCATCAAAGAGGGCTTGAATGTCAGGCAAACAGAAAGCCTGGTAAAGAGGATGTTAAGTGGGCCTAGCAAAAATAAAAGGGTAAATGAAAGCAATACCACTTATAGGTTTATACAGGAAGACATGGAGAAGGCATTGGGGACCAAGATAACGATAAAGAAAAGCAAAAACAAAGGCAGAATAGAGATAGAGTTTTATTCAGATGAAGACCTCCAGCGAATTTACGAGTATCTGTGTAACAGGTGAAGCTGTGCATAATATAATGGTTTAGTAAAGGAAATCTATGGGGGGCTTGATCTGTGATATACCTGGATAATGCAGCTACATCATGGCCAAAACCGCAGAGCGTATATAACGAGGTGTACGATACCATGGTCAAATGCGGTGCAAATCCAGGGAGAGGTAGCCATAGACTATCTTTAGAAGCATCGCGCATTGTCTACAGTACGAGAGAGAGACTGGCTAAGTTTTTAAACGCCAGCAGCTCTATGAATATATCGTTTACGTTAAACTGTACCATGGCCTTAAATACAGCGATAAAAGGGGTTTTAAAAGAAGGAGACCACGTGTTGATCACATCTATGGAGCATAACTCGGTTGTAAGGCCATTAAATGCGTTAAAAACTAAGGGAATTAGCTATGATATTGTATGGTGCAGTAAAGAAGGCCTTTTAGATCCTGATGACGTGAGAAAAGCTATAAAAAGCAATACAAAGCTTATAATAACCACCATGGCATCCAATGTCTGCGGGGCCTTGATGCCTGTAGAGGATATATGTTCTATCGCTGGGACCAATGGCATAATATACCTTGTGGATGCAGCTCAAGGTCTAGGGTCGATAAATTTGGATGTGAAAAAATGGGGTATAGACATGGTGGCTTTTCCAGGGCATAAAGGCCTTTTAGGTCCCCAAGGCACCGGTGGGCTGTACGTAAAAAGTGGATTGAGATTAAATACCATTATAGAAGGAGGCACAGGCAGTCACTCTGATTTAGATGAGCAGCCTCAAGAGCTACCTGATAAACTAGAAAGCGGCACACTTAACACTCCCGGCATTGCGGGATTGGGAGCAGGTGTTAAGTATATTCAAGAAAATGGCATAGAAAAAATACGGGCTCACGAGATTTACCTGACACAGTGCCTTATAGAAGGGCTAAAAGGTATAAAAGGCGTTGTGATCTATGGCCCTGTGGACAGTAAAGAGAGGATCGGAGTGGTGAGTGCTAATATCGATAACGTGGATTCTACATTGGTGGGGCATATACTGGATTCCAGATATGGGATAGCTACGAGAAGCGGTTTGCATTGTTCGATTTTGGCCCACAAGACCATGGGCACGGAAAAGCAAGGGACGGTCAGATTTAGCATCGGGCCATTTAATACCCTTGACGAAATCAATTATACCATAAAAGCTGTATACGAAATCGCTAAAAATTTTGCATAGGAGGTTAAGCAATGGACCTTTTAAAGCTATTAAAATTATCGCCGGTGGAATTGGCCACAGCACTTATAGCGATTATATTTTTTATTCTCTTTTTATCCGTGCTTATAAAAGTCAAAAGATTGGAAAGGCGTGTAAGTGGTTTTGTAGGAGCAGAAAACGGCGCAGACATTGAAAAGGCACTTGGAAACTATGTACTGGAAATAAAAAAAGCGATGGATAAGATCGACGGGTTTCAGGAGCAGATAAACGACATCACAAAGAAGCTGGAGTTGAGCATAAAAAAAGTGGCTATTGTGCGTTATAACGCTTTTGATGAGGTGGGCGGTGACTTAAGTTTTTCTATAGCGCTTCTTGATGATCACGATGACGGAGTGGTTATAACAGGTATATACGGGAGAAATGAAACCACTACTTACGCCAAGCCTATAAGAAATGGCACATCTAATTATAAGCTCTCTGCGGAAGAAATTGACGTGATAGAAAAGGCGAAAAGAAAGTTTATATAGTATATAGGGAATAATGAATACACTTCCGGTTATAATACATCAGGAGGTGTATTTTTTTGTTAATCGCAGTAGATCGAGGGATGGAAGACATAAAAGCGCTGCTTGAACAATGTGGGTATGAGGTTACCTATGTGGACACAGGGATTCCCTGCGATGTGTACATCTACGGCGATAGGTTTGATCAAAGCCTGGATCAAATCAGAACAGGTGATAGGGGCACATTATTGATTAGGGCGTCGATGGGGTATGAAAACATATTGAATGCCATAAGGACGCGCCTTATAACGCCGCTGTTTGAGTAAGGTGATGGTATGGATGAAAAGGTAAAAGGCAATCTGATCATTATAGGAGGTGCAGAGGACAAAGAGGGAGAGTGTGCAATACTCAATTACGTGGCGAGTACCGTAAAAAAAAGCAAAAATTCCATGCTTATAATAACCACAGCTACTCAAAAGCCACAGGAAGTTTTCAGCACGTATGAAAGGGTTTTTAAAAGGCTGGGGATAGGAGAAGTTGATACGCTGGACATAAATGATAGGGAAAAGGCCAACGATAGCGTTAATGTAACTAAGGTGTACAACGCGGGAGGTATTTTTTTTACTGGCGGTGATCAGCTCAGGATAACCAGCATATTAGGTGGCACAAAGGTCAATGATGCCTTAGCAGATGTGTACAAAAAAGGAACGGTTATTGCCGGGACCAGCGCCGGTGCTTCTGCTATGAGCAGTACCATGATAGTAGGTGGAGAGGCGGATACGCCAAAAAAAAGCGGTCTTTCCATGGCACCAGGGCTATCTTTTATACATGAAGTAGTCATAGATCAACATTTTGCCCAAAGGGGGAGAATAGGAAGGCTTCTTTACGCTGTAGCTCAGAACCCGTATACCCTGGGTATAGGCATCGATGAAGATACAGCCATTGTGGTGGATGGAAAGGGTCTATTTCACGTCATAGGTAACAACAGCGTAACGGTGGTTGATGCCAAAAATATAAGGCATTCAAACATATCAGAGTTGAATCAGGGCGATGTACTGGAACTTATAGGGGTGACATTACACGTCTTGTCACCGGGGTCGGGATTTGATCTTACAAGAAGGGAACCGATTTTAAAAGGAGGTTTGTAGCTTTTAACAGCATTTGCCATGAAAATTTTAAATTTAAATGTGTACAGGGGCAGGAACATATACTGCCATAGGCCCGTGATTAAAATGCTGGTAGACCTGGAAGGATACGACGATATACCTACTAAAGACATTGAAAGCCTTAATGAAAGGTTGCTGAGCTTATTGCCTGGGCTGAAAGATCATTATTGTAGTGCTGGAAAACCTGGAGGGTTTGTTCAAAGGCTAAATGAAGGCACATATTTGGCCCATGTGGTGGAGCATGTTATATTGGAACTTCAACACGTATTAGGATACGACGTAAGATATGGTAAAGCAAGGCAGACAGGTGATGGCATATACTATGTGGTGTACGAATATATGTTGGAGGAATGCGGTGTAAGAGCAGGTAAACTGGCTGTGGAGTTGCTAAACGGGTTAATAAAAGGAGAGGTTTTAGACCTAGACAAAAGGATTTCAGATCTTAGAAAAGTGATATCCGAATTCGAGTTGGGACCAAGTACCAAGGCCATAGCGGAAGAAGCCAAAAGGCGGGGTATACCTGTTACCAGGATTGGCAACAGCAGCATATTGAGATTGGGATATGGAAAATACCAAAAGCTGATAGAAGGGACTATAACTGAGAATACCAGCTGTATAGCTGTGGACATATCCTGTGATAAACAGCTGACCAAAAAACTGCTAGAGGAAAGAGGTATACCTGTGCCAGAAGGCTATGAGGTTTTCTCCGAAGAGGATGCGGTATCTGTAGCCCGGGAACTGGGATATCCTGTTGTGGTAAAGCCCTTAAACGGCAACCAGGGAAAAGGGGTGTGTTTAAACCTGGGGTGTGATGAAGATGTGAGGATAGCGTACAGGATTGCGAAGGGGTATTCTAACAATGTTATCGTAGAAAAGCACGTGCAGGGGCGCCACTACAGGGTGCTGGTAGTCAAGGATAAAGTAGCAGCTGTTTCAGAGAGGATACCTGCTCATGTGATAGGCGATGGCAAAAGCACCATAAGGCAACTTATCGATAAGCAAAACCAGGACCCTGCAAGGGGCGAAGGGCATGAAAAACCCCTGACGAAAATCAGGATTGACCCTGTAGCTATGATGGTGTTAAAAAGGCAGGGAAAAGGGCTGGACTATATACCCCTTAAAGGCGAGAAAATTTACATACGGGATAACGATAATTTGAGCACAGGGGGAATAGCTGTAGATACAACCGACCAAATACACCCTGACAATGTGGCTTTGGCGATAAGAGCGGTGCAGGCCATCGGCCTGGATATCGCCGGTGTGGATATAACTACGCCTGATATATCAAAACCTATCGTCACAACAGGAGGAGCGGTGATAGAAGTAAACGCATCTCCTGGGATAAGGATGCACTATTTCCCTCAACATGGAGAGCCAAGGGATGTGGCTAAAGCCATTGTGGACTTGCTTTATCCTGAGGGCTGTAAAAGCACTATACCTATTGTATCTGTTACAGGTACTAATGGTAAAACCACGACTACCAGGATGATTGCTCATATTTTGAGCACTTATGGCTATACAGTAGGCATGACCACTACAGATGGCATATATGTGGATAACAAATTGATATTAAAGGGGGATAACACAGGGCCTATAAGCGCAGCAACTGTTCTGGGGGATAGAAATATCGATGCGGCAGTGCTGGAAACGGCAAGAGGCGGCATAATAAGGTCGGGACTGGGTTACGATTTAAGCGATGTGGGGATTATAACAAATATAACAGAGGATCACCTGGGATTGGACGGAGTAGAAACCCTTGAAGATATGGCTTTTGTGAAGTCTCTGGTGGTTGAGGCTGTAAAAAGCGACGGATATGCTGTGTTAAATGCAGACGATAAGATGACGTGCTATGTAGAAAAAAGAGTAAAGTGCCGTAAAGTGTATTTTTCCATGAATGAAAATAATATACTGGTTAAAAAGCACATATTGTCTGGTGGAACTGCCGTATACCTCAAAGATAATGTGATAATGATCGCCAGTAAGGATTCAATAATACCTGTGATAGACATCAGGGATATACCGGCGACGTTCAACGGCAATGTAAAGTTCAACGTGGAAAACAGCCTTGCAGCCACTGCTGGCTGCTGGGTTTTGGGCGTGCCTGTAAAAGATATTTCAAAGGGCCTTTCTACATTCTATTGCGATCAAAAACACAACCCTGGCAGGTTTAATATATTTAATATAGGTAATTTCAGGGTACTAGTAGATTACGGGCACAACTTGGAAGGGTATAAGTCGGTGATTGATGCTGCCTGGAAGATGGGCGCAGATAGGTTGATAGGGATAATAGGAGTGCCTGGTGATAGGTCAGACGACAGCATATATAGGATAGGTGAGATGTGCGGGAAGGCTTTTGACGTGATATACATAAAAGAGGATCAGGATCTAAGGGGGAGAAAGCCTGGCGCTGTAGCTGAGATACTGAAGATAGGAGTTGAGGCTACAGGAAAAGGGAAGGAAATAAACACGATTTTGTCAGAGAGTAAGGCGTTAGAGGCTGCCATGCTTAACGCTATTCCTGGAGACCTTATTGCGGTATTTTACGAGGATTACGATGGGATAGTAGAAACTATAAAAAGAGTTGCCCGCATGATGAACAAAAAAGTAGATGCCCAGATTATGGCATCACAGAAAATTTGAGGGCCTGTATAAGGCTCTCTCTTTTTTTAAGTTTTGAACAGCATAGCACAGTCCTTTTGATATGTAATCAGCCATTTTTATCACCAAGTTGAGGCGCGTATTTTGCAGCACAAAGAATTCCATAAAGCCGCTCATATTCACGATGCCGTTTATGTGAAAGTCGCCTATTTCGGGCAATTGCTTGTTGACTCCAGCTCCGGGCTTTATAGGGCCTGGGCCAAAAGTGACGTATCCTACGTTTTCTAATTTGCCGAGACATGCGTCTACAGTTATCACAAAGGGCTGTTCTACTTTTTTTAATACCTCAATGGATTGGCACAGGTTTTTAGCATGTACCGGTTCATCTAAAGTCCCGAATATGTACACCCCTTGGGATTCCAATTTTTTGTCTTTTAAGCTTTGACCTACAAGAGGGCCAAGGCAATCGCCTGTGGCTCTATCTGTGCCTATGCACAGTATTATGATATTGCGTTGCGGTTCACAGGTTTCCTTTATTCCCCTGTAAAGGGCATGTTGAAATTCGTGAAGGTTTTCGCTGTTGTATGCGTTGTAATAAGCCATATAATACACCTCAAATATTATGATTGACGCTTAGTTTGGATTTGATTCATATTTTCGTGCAAAGGTTATGCTTTCATGATAAAATATTAAAAGGGGTGAGATTAATAATGCCGCAAAAGTGGATAGATGTGGCGACCATCGCCGTGAAAATCATAATAGCGTTTATTGTCACAAAGGTTGCCCTGTTGATTTTATATAAAGCTATTGATAACTTTTTTAAAAATTACAAGGACAGCAAGTTTAACATATCCAATAGGAAAATAAAGACGATGGGAAGGCTTATAAAAAACATCTCTAAGTACGCTGTTTATTTTATATTTATAACAGTAGTGCTAAGCTTTTTTAACATAAAAATTGAGTCGTTGTTGACAGTAGCAGGCATAGGAGGGTTGGCGATAGGGTTTGGGGCTCAGAGCTTGGTAAAAGACGTGATTACGGGCTTTTTCATCCTGTTTGAGGACCAGTTTGGAGTGGGTGATTACATAACCATTGACAAGTACAGCGGTGTGGTGGAAGAAGTGGGGCTGCGCGTGACTAAAATAAGGGATTTTTCTGGTGCGGTGCATATAATTCCCAATGGGCAGATAACCTCGGTAACCAATTACAATGCAGGCAATGCCAGGGCCTTGGTAGAAGTGACCGTAGCATACCAGCAAGACCTTAAGAAAGTCATGGAAGTGCTAAAAGTTGTATGCGATAAAGTGAAGGAAGATATGTCTGACAAAATTGTAGATGGCCCCTATGTTCTGGGAGTGAGCAACCTGGGCTTACACGGCGTGAGCATCAGCGTGGTAGCTATGACAAAGCCCATGAAGCACTGGGAGGTAGAGAGGGAATTGAGGCTTAAGATAAAGGACGCTTTTGACAAAGAAGGTATTGAGGTGCCATTTAACAAATTTACGCCGTATAACGGCGATGAGGGCAAGGGGTGATGTGGTGAATGAAGGGTTATTATCTAGGCGATATAGTTATGATGAAAAAGCCCCATCCCTGTGGGAACAACCAGTGGGAGATAATAAGGTTGGGTGCTGATATTAGGATAAGGTGCACCAAGTGCGGTCGCCTGGTGCTTTTGCCCAGGTCAAAATTTGAAAAAAGGTTGAAGAAAATATTGCAGAGCTCTGTTGAAAATCAGGAACAACAATGATATAATGTATAAACGTGTATCCTTGGTCCATAGAGGGCCCATAAGTCCAGAAGGAGGTGAATCCATGAGATCGTACGAGTTTGTCTGCGTTTTAAAGCCAGAAATAGAGGAAGAGAGAAGAAATAGCCTGTTGGAAAAATTCAAGTCTATAATAGCAAACCAGAAAGGCGAAGTGACAAGTGTAGACGAATGGGGCATGCGAAGGCTTGCTTATCCGATAAAGAAGTTTAACGAGGGATATTACGTTTTTATGGAGTTTAATGGCGAGAGCCAGGTACCTGGTGAGCTGGAAACGGCCTGTAAAGTTACCGATGAGGTACTGAGATATCTCATCGTTAAAAAGGGAGAGTAAAATCAAATGATTAATGTGGCTGTCTTGATAGGTCGCCTGACAAAAGACCCTGTGCTCAGGTTTACACCTGGCAGTGGGGTTCCTGTGGTCACTTTTACTCTGGCGGTGGACAGAAATTTTACCAATCAACAGGGCGTGAGGGAGGCCGATTTTATACCTATAGTGGCGTGGAGAAAGCTGGCAGAAACCTGTGCCAACAATCTGACCAAAGGGAGATTAGTAGCGGTAACAGGGAGAATCCAGACGCGCACATGGGATGATCAAGAAGGAAGAAGGCATTTTGTTACGGAAGTGGTCGCAGATAACGTCAGGTTTTTGGATTGGGGCAACAGCAAGAGGGCCGATACAGGCCAAGGCCAGGAAAGCGAGATAATCCACGATATAGATTCACTGGATGGCTTTGTGCCCGTTGAAGGGGAAGACGATCTTCCGTTCTGAAAGGAGGTAATAGTGTGAGCAAGGAAGACGCAAAGACCGAAAAGAAGAGAAACAGGAAAAAGAAAAAGGTGTGCAGTTTTTGCGAGGATAAGATAGAAGTGGTTGATTATAAAGACATAAACAGGTTAAGAAAGTACATGTCCGAAAGGGCCAAGATTTTGCCCAGAAGGATAACGGGTAACTGCGCAAAACACCAGCGGCAGCTTACCACTGCCATTAAAAGAGCAAGGCATATAGCTTTGCTTCCATTTACAACCGAATAATGTTATAATAAAAGAGGGCAAAGCCCTCTTTTTTGTAGTGTTGAAAAGGAGTGTATCCATGGGTAATAACACAAAAGCAATTGTAGAAGGGGCAATGCTCGCAGGTATTGCCGCAATAATGGCGATAGCCAGTACGTATGTGCCTTTTTTGTCTCTCTTTTATATTGTATTTCCCGTTCCCATAGCTATAGCAGGGTACAAGTACGGCCTGAAGATTAGCATTTTGTCGTTGCTGGTGGCGTCTTTGATAATTGCCGTATTGTCACATCCGCTGTCATTCCTTGGAAGCATTGCTTTGGGGATAGTTGGCGTAGGGATAGGGTATTTTCAACATAAAAAAGCGCCTGCTGCAACGGCATTGATAGGGGTATTCTTTTTGGCGCTATTTACCATGCTCTTAGAGCTATGGGTTGCTTTTAAGTTCATGGGAATCGACGTAATATCGCAAATCGTGGATATGTTTAAACAGGCTACACAATTAAACATGGATATTTACAAGAGAATAGGTGTGTCGGGGCAAACGCTACAGGACATGGATGCATTGACCAAGTACATGCTGAACACCCTTAAAACCCTTATGCCATTTATAATCATAGCGTCGGTGTCTTTAATGGTGTTTGTCAACTACATTGTTACAAACTTTATATTAAAGCGATTGGGTTATAAAGATATTGTAACCCTCCCTCCATTTTCTACGTGGCTTATGCCCAAGAGCGCAGCGATTGTGTTTTCGGTATTTATAGCTGCTGGGTTTTTTATCAAAGCCGAAAGCATGGGGAAAGATATGGTTCAGGTGTGGAGCAATTTGCTAGCATTGGGATTTATGGCGTTTTTTATCGATGGACTATCGCTGGTTTCCTTTTATATGAAAAAGGTGGGCATGAGCAGGTTTTTTCAAGCTGTTATATTTATAATGCTCTTGTTTTACAGCTATTTCAATATTCTAGTTTTTATGGCAGGCTTGCTGGATGCGGGTATGGATTTCAGGCGCCTCAGGGGAGATTCCAGGAGGTAATTCTATGTTAAATAAGAAAATAACCCGGTTTCTTTACTGTAACCTTAGGGCATTTGTGCTGATGACAGCTCTGTTGATCGCCATAATAACCTATTACAACCTTTTTTTGGGAAGCATTTTCCTCGTCGCTTTTTTGGCGTTGATCGTGCGAGTCTACGATGACATAAAAGAAGAAAGGGAAAAGCTGTGGAAAGAGATAGAGGATACAGCGATTCAGCTGGATACTGTCGTAAAAAAGTCTGTTGAGCACCTGCCTTTAGCAGCAGTGGTCGCTGATAGGACAGGAATAATATGGCGTAATTCGTATTATATTCAGAGCTTTAATGGCAACAGCGATGTGGAAAAGAAAATAATTCAATATATAAACCAGGGACCTGCTAAAAAAAGCGGTGAGGATACGATAGAGTTTGAGGGAAAGAAGTACGCGCTGGTTAAAAAATCCGATGAGGTGAAAGGCGATAATTTATTTTTTGTATACCTTTTCGACGTCACAGGGGAATTCCAGTGGAGGGAGGCTTACGAGGACAGCCTGCCGGTGGTGGGTTTGATTCAGGTGGACAATTACGATGAGGTAATGCAGGGTCTGGATGATCTGGATAGAGCCCTTATGGTGGCTGAGATTGACAACAGGCTTAACAAGTGGGCAAATTCCATAGACGCGTGCTTGAGAAAATACGAAAGCGATAGCTATATAGTGTTTATGACCAATCAGAAGTTAAAACAGGTGGAAGAAAAGAAGTTTGATATACTTGATGATATAAGAGATATCAATGTAGGCAACAGGATACCTGTTACCCTTAGCATGGGCATCGCTTCTTACAGCGATAATATCAAAAATATATACATGGATTCAGATACAGCTCTGGATCTGGCGTTGGGCAGGGGAGGAGATCAAGCGGTAGTAAAGAGGCGGGATAGAATAGCTTACTACGGAGGTAAAACCCAGGCTGTGGAACGAAGGACGAGGGTAAAGGCCAGGGTCATCTCCCATGCCCTGGGACAATTGATATCTGAGTCTTCCAATGTTATCGTGGTAAGCCACAATTTTATGGATATGGACGGCTTAGGGGCAGCTATGGGAATATTGAGAGCCAGCAGGGAATACAATAAACAAGCCTACGTCCTTTTGGGTACTGTTAATGTCACGGTTGAAGAATTTCTTCACAGGATAATGGAAGATGAAAGGTACAAAGGTTCGTTTATCCAGGGAGATCACCTGGACGGCCTGCTGGATGAGGGCAGTCTGCTGGTAGTCATAGATACTCAGCGTTCCAGTTATATGGCTTATCCGGATATATTGAAGAAGGTCAACAGGGTTGTGGTGATAGACCACCACAGGAAAACCAATGACTCTATAGATAAAGCTATTCTAACATATATAGAACCTTATGCGTCGTCTACCAGTGAACTGGTATCAGAGCTTTTGCAGTATATGAAGGACAAAGTGAACATGGAGAAAATCGAAGCAGATGCTTTGATGGCAGGTATAATGCTGGATACAAAGAATTTCACCTACAAAGCCGGCGTGAGGACCTTTGAAGCCGCATCTTTTTTGAGGAGGATGGGAGCTGACTCCACCCATGTAGTCCAGGTATTTAAAGACGATATAAAGACTTTTTCACAAAGAGCTGATATAATAAAAGCGGCGGAATTTACTGACAAAGGTGTTGCCATATCAGTATGCCCTGAAGGCGTGGACAATCCTCAGCTGTTGATAGCCCAGGCCGCCAATGAGCTTTTAAACATAAAAGGAGTAGAAGCGTCCTTTGTGCTCAGCAGGATAAACGGTACCGTAGTCATAAGCGGAAGATCACTGGGCGATGTAAACGTACAGGTTATACTGGAGAAATTAGGGGGAGGTGGGCATCTGGGTATTGCTGGTGCTCAATTGCCTGATATGACTCTGGATGAAGCAAAAGCGCTGCTTTACCAAGCTATAGATAAGTATTTTGAGGAGGAGAAGGTATGAAAGTCATTCTTTTGAAGGATGTAAAAGGTTTGGGGAAGAAAGACGATCTGGTAAATGCCAGTGATGGTTATGCCAGAAATTACCTTATACCTAGAGGACTTGCCGTTGAAGCTACTGAGAGCAGTATAAAAAATTTAAATGAAAAGAAGCGCAGGGAGGAAGAGAAAAAAAGGGAATGGAAAAAGGAAGCTGAACAGCTGGCTGAGAGGCTGAACGCCACAGGGGTTGTTATGAAGGTGAAAGCCGGCAATGGGAAAATATTCGGTTCTGTGACGTCAAAAGAAATAGCTGAAAAGCTAAAAGAACAACACGGCATAGATGTAGATAAGCGCAAAATCGCCTTAGAAGAACCTATAAAATACCCTGGCACTTTTTATGTAGATGTGTGGTTGTACCCTGAAGTTACGGCCAAGCTAAAGGTGATCGTCGAGGGGGAATAACAGGTGCAGGTGAGGGTTCCACCCCATAACTTAGAAGCAGAAAAGGCGGTATTGGGTGCGATATTGTTAGAAAAAGATGTGATCGTGGACGTGGTGGAGCTATTAAAACCCGAAGATTTTTACAGAGAATCCCACAGCATAATATACAGGACTATACTGGAATTATACGATAAAAACCAGCCGGTAGACCTGATCACCGTGACCGATGAATTAAATCAACGTAATCTTCTGGAAAAGGTGGGGGGAGCTGCTTATCTTACATCTCTGGTGGCAGGTGTCACCTCAATATCCAATGTAGAGCATTATTGCAGAATCATTGAAGAAAAAGCTGTGATGAGAAGGCTTATAAAGGCTTCTGCGGAAATCATGGATTCAGGGTACAATGAATCCGATGACGTTGAAAACATCCTGGATGTGGCTGAGCAGAAGATATTTGATATAGCCCAAAGCCGTAACAGGCAGCCTTTTACTCCCATAAAAGACGTTTTGATAGAGACTATAGATCGCATAGATGAGCTTTATAAAAACAAAGGCAAAATCATAGGTCTTCCTTCGGGATTTGTGGACCTGGACATGAAAACATCAGGATTTCAGCCTTCTGACCTGATACTAATAGCAGCGCGCCCCTCCATGGGTAAAACCGCTATTGCCATGAATATCGTAGAATACGTGGCCGTAAAACAAAAGGTGCCTGTTATGATATTCAGCTTGGAGATGTCCAAGCAGCAGCTGACTCAAAGGCTGCTTTGCTCCCTTTCTATGGTCGATAGCCATAAGCTAAGGATGGGGGATTTGACCGAGGAGGATTGGCCTAAATTAGCCGCTGCCGTAGGT
Source organism: Caldanaerobius polysaccharolyticus DSM 13641 (assembly GCF_000427425.1). Classification (NCBI taxonomy): domain Bacteria; kingdom Bacillati; phylum Bacillota; class Clostridia; order Thermoanaerobacterales; family Thermoanaerobacteraceae; genus Caldanaerobius; species Caldanaerobius polysaccharolyticus. The sequence continues at coordinate 647,968 of NZ_KE386495.1, forward strand.
GTGCTTTCCGATGCGCCCATTTACATTGACGATACTCCTGCAATTACCACCATGGAAGTAAGGGCAAAGTGCAGGAGGCTCAAGCTGGAAAAGGGCCTGGGGTTGGTCGTGATAGATTACCTTCAGCTCATGCAGAGCAATAAGAAGGCCGAGAGCAGGCAACAGGAGGTATCGGATATATCCAGGTCTTTAAAGGCCTTAGCCAGGGAGATAGATGTGCCGGTCATAGCCCTTTCCCAATTGTCCAGAGCTCCTGAGACCAGATCTGACCACAGGCCCATGCTCAGCGACTTAAGGGAGTCTGGATCTATTGAGCAGGATGCGGACATCGTAATGTTTTTGTACAGGGAAGATTACTACAACCCTGATACGGACAAAAAAAATATAGCTGAGGTCATTATAGCCAAGCAGCGCAATGGCCCTACGGGTACCGTAGAATTGGGATGGCTGGGTCAGTATACTAAATTTGTGAATTTAGCCAGAAACTTGAAAGAGTGATGTTATGGAGAAATGGGAGTATTTAAGGAGGATTCCTTTATTTAGCGATCTTAAGGAAGCGCTCATTAAGCAGATCGCTGATATAGCGACAATAAAAAACGTAAAAGAAGGGACGATAATTTTTCAGCAGGGCGATCCCGGTGAGGCTGTATACGTGGTCAAAGAGGGCAGCGTCAAGATATCCATGGTAGACGAGGATGGCAAGGAGTATATAATACACATAATGAAAGAAGGGGAGGTATTTGCCGAAGCTACCTTGTTTAACAGCGGCCCATATCCTGCCAATGCGGAGGCGGTGGACGACGCGGCGCTTATAGTGCTTAATAACGCAAAGCTTGAAGACCTTATAAAGTCTAATAGCGAGCTGGCTTTAGAGCTTATAAAGGTCATGGCAAAGAGGTTACAGGATGTGAGCAAACAGATAAACAGCCTGGCTCTCAGGGATGCTATAGGGAGAACCATATCTGTGCTCATAAGGCTGGCAGAAGAAAAAGGGGAAAAGGTAGAGAAAGGGGTGGTAATTAAAGATATATCAAGGCAGGATCTGGCCAGCATGGTGGGTACTACCCGGGAGACTGTAACCAGGATATTGAATCAGATGAGCAGGGGGAAACTTCTGGAATTAGACAGGCAGAAGATCATTATTAAGGATGTGAGAATGCTAAATTCTTATCTGAGGTGATCGCATGGGTTTTTTTGATTTCTTTAAGCCCAAAAAACAGGTAAAGGTGAGAAAGCGCAATTTTTTTAATATTCAGGTGGGAGATATAGTAACATATGACGATATAGATTATATCGTACAGCAGGTATTGGAGTACGTAGAAGATGGTTACAGGTGGTATGACTATCAAATAGTAGACAACGACCGAAGCCTTTGGCTGGGAGTCGATGATGATGACGGAGTAAAGCTGGCTATATACGAAGAAGTATATGACCTGAATGTGGATGGGTTTCCCAGAACCGTCAGCTATAAAGGCATTGAATATAAAAGGGTTGAAATGGGAGATGCCCATGTGGTGGCGAGATCTGATTACGCAGGAGACAGGGTGGTAAACGTCAGGTATGCTGATTATGTGAGCGTAGATGGCAAAAAGTATTTATCACTAGAAGAATGGAATAATGAATATGAGGCCAGTATAGGATATCCCATAAAGCAGTTTCAGATAAAAATATTACCTGGGTTAAAGGAGGATTAGCGATGGGTATTTTTGAGAGAATCGCAATGCTGGTAAAGTCTAATATAAATGATCTCATAGACAGGGCCGAGGACCCTGAAAAAATGGCGAAACAGGTTATTGTAGAGCTGGAGGAGGCATTAGAGGAGGCAAAATCCGGTGTAGCAGCTGCTATTGCGGAAGAAAAACGCTTAAAAGCCTTAGTGGAAGAGCACAAGTATGAATCAGAGAAGTGGCAAGAAAGAGCAGAAAAAGCTGTGCTCAAAGGGGATGATGAGCTGGCAAAAGAAGCCCTTAGGCGCAAGAAAAGTCATGACCAAGATCTGGCTCATTTTACGGAACTCTATGAAAGACAGCAAAAACAGGTAGTGGAGATGAAAGAGAACCTTTATGAGCTGGAGAAAAAAATAGAGGATGCCAAAAGGAGAAGGGATACCCTTATAGCCAGGAATAGGGCCGCTGAAGCGCAGCGAAAGATATCGCAGACGTTGGCTGCTGCAGGCAAGAAAAACCCTATGGATATATTGGAAAAAATGGAGGAAAAAGTGGAGAGAATAGAGGCTGAAGCTCAGGTTTATGAAGAGATGGAAAAAGATACGTTGGAGGAAAAGTTCAAGGCATTAGACGAAGAAGACGATGTGGATAAAGATCTGGCGGAGCTCAAGAAAAAATTGGGCAAATAGCCATATGGGTGAAATTATATGGATTACTTTGCATTTATGGAAAAGGTATTTCCAGTTGTACTTATTATAGTAGTGATTGTAGTGGTATTTTCAACGTTTGGTTTCGGAAAGGCCACAAGTGTTCAGCTTAGCAAGATGTTCGTACCTGTCACTGATACTAGTCGATTAATAGTCAATGGATCTACTTATACCAACACAAATGAGAAGATATACTTTTCAAATGCCGATGTCAAGACCACCTTTGACAAAATACAATCTGTAAGCAAGCCTCAGAGCGCTGATTTAGGGGAAATTGCAGTTATGAAGTACGGAAAAACTTACTTTATACTGCAGAGCGCTTCATATAAGGGCGTTAACGGCACGGCGATCTTTGTAAACACGGAGCGAGAAGCATATCAATGGCATTACCCGTATATGGTAGACCTCTTCGGTGGCGGTAGGATAAGGCCTGGCAGCTTCGGATTTCCCTCTGTGAGAGGTGGAGGCATTGGAGCTGGAAAGTAAGAGGGGGAGGTGATATAATGAACCTATGGGACCAAATCTTATCAACGCTTATATTCGGCTTTATTGGGATATTTCTGATGGGTATAGCTTATAAAATCATGGATAGGTTTATACCTGCAGATTTAAATAAAGGCATTGAAGAGGGTAATTTAGCTGCGGGTGTGGTGATTGCAGGTATCTTTATAGGCATAGGTATAATCGTAGCTTATGCTATAGCTTAGGGAGGTATATTTTTGGCAAAGATCCGCGCGTTGCTGATCTCTGTTTTCTTAGTAGCGTTGTGTGGTATCGTTTATGAGCTTTCTATAGGCAATGTATCCACATACCTTTTGGGCAACAGCGTATTGCAGTATTCTCTTACTATCGGGTTTTTTATGTTTTCAATGGGAATAGGTTCATATCTGTCAAAATATATAAAAAGCGAATTAATAAGTATTTTTATATACATTGAATTGTCAATTGCAGCTGTTGGCGGTACTTCCTCTGTACTGCTCTTTTATTCTTATGGCTTTACTAACATTTATACAATGGTCATGATATTGATAACAGCCATTATAGGTATTATGGAAGGGCTTGAGATACCTGTAATAACCAGGATTATTGAGGAAAATTACAGAGATATTAAGATAAGCTTATCCCATGTGCTAAGCTTTGATTACCTCGGTGCACTTATAGGATCTTTGGCTTTTTCTCTGGTTTTGATCCCTCGGCTGGGGATAATTACGACGCCTTTTGTGTTTGCCCTTTTAAATCTTTTTGTAGCAGCTATAAACATATGGGTTTTTTATAGTGAAGTGAAAAGGCGCAGGTGGTTGGTTGTATCGGCGGCGATTACCGGTATAATATTAGTTGCAGGGATTATTTTTTCGCCTAAGATTAGCAATGTGTTGGAGCAAAAATTGTACAGCGATCCTGTGGTTCTGGTAAAGCAGACACCGTATCAAAAGCTGGTTATAACCAGAAGAGGGGACGATCTGCGGCTTTACATAGATGGAAATCTGCAGTTTAGCTCAGTGGATGAATACAGATATCATGAAGCCTTAGTGCTGCCGGCCATGAGCCTTCTAAAGGATAGAAGCCATGTGCTGATAATAGGCGGTGGGGATGGTTTAGCTGCCAGAGAGGTATTGAAATACGACGATGTCAAGAGTATAACACTGGTGGATCTGGATAAAGGCATGACTGATTTGTTTTCAAAGGATGGAGATCTCATAGAGTACAACAAAAATTCCTTAAATAACCCTAAAGTAAATATAGTGAATCAGGATGGATTTAAATACCTGGAGAAAACAAAAAATCATTTTAACTTTATTATAGTAGATCTTCCCGATCCCAACAGTGAAGAGTTATCCAGGCTATACTCTCTGAGTTTTTACCGATTGATGAAGAAGCATCTTACCGATGATGGCATTGCTGTCGTCCAGAGTACATCGCCATATTTTGCGCCTAAGGTCTTTTGGTCTATAAACAAGACCATAAAAGCAGCAGGCTTGAATGTGTATCCATACCACCTAAATGTGCCTTCATTTGGCGATTGGGGCTTTAATATGGCGTCAAAGAAGAAATTAAACATAGATGACATAAAGGTCAGAGTAAAAACCCGCTATCTTGATGATCAGGTGATTAAGGCCATGTTTTCCTTTGGGAAAGACGAAATGGCATCGGATGTAGGCATAAACAGGATTACCAATCCCATCATTTTACGGTATTACCAGGAGAGCTGGAAGCATTGGTGAGGAGGTTTTTATATGAAAAATATCAAATTAGGATTTATAGGGCTTGGTTACATAGGGAAAATACACGCCATTGCATGTTTCGCCATGCCATTGGTTTTCCCAGATTTACCTTTTAAGGTGATTTTAGGGCCTGTTTTCAAAAGAAATTTATCCTCGGTTCCTTATTTTTTTGAAAGATGCGCTGAAAGCGTCGATGATCTTTTAAACACGGAAGACCTTGTGGCGGTAGATATATGCACTCCTAATTACGTGCACTTAGATGAAGCTATGAAGGCCATTGACAGGGGACTTGATATTTACCTGGAAAAGCCTATAGGTTTAAACGGGGATGAGGCTTTTAAAATAATGGAGAGCGCAAAGAAAAAAGGCGTCATAAATCAGACCGCTCTTATGTACCGGTTTATGCCCGCAGTGGCTCAAGCCAGGGATATGATAAACAACGGTGAAATAGGGCAGATTTTAAATTTCAAAGCCACTATGTTGCATTCCGGTTATCTGGACCCGCTGCGACCTATATCGTGGAAGCTAAAAAAAGCCACGAGCGGAGGCGGTGCTATACTGGATATGGGCATTCACCTGGTAGATGCGGTGAGGTTTATGTTAGGAGAGATTAAGTCTTTGAAAGCTGAGTCCAGGACGTATTTTAAAGAGAGGCCCTCTCATGGTGCTGGCGTTTTGGAGGAAGTTGATGTGGACGATTGGACTGCTGTAGACGTGGAACTTAAGTCAGGTGCGTGGGGCCGCATAGAAGCCTCTAGAATATCTGCGGAAATGGAGGAAGAAACCCGCTTTGAGATATATGGGACCTATGGCTCTATAAAGATTTCTACAAAGCGGCCTGAATACGCTGTTTTGTATAAAAAGCGAGAAAATGCGGTGTTCTCAGGGATATACGGCGGCGAGGGTCCTTTTACGAGGTATCTGAGGGGCATTTATCCTGGAGAGAAGTTTTCCATGGGGTATATGGTGAACATGCACATGGCAAGTCTTATAAATTTTTTTACAAATATCGCGGAAGGCAAGGTGGTCTATCAGGAGACGCCTACATTTAAAGAAGCGTATAAAGATCAGCTGATTATCGACGAGGTACTTAAGTAGGTGGTGCCTATGAGAGTTACTAAATACATATCTGAAAGCATGCAAGAGAATTGTTATGTTCTGGAGGACGAAAAGAGCAAGGCATGTGCCGTGATAGATCCGGGGGATTTCACTGACGACCTGCTGGCGTATATAGGAAACCTTAAGGTGCAGTATATACTTTTAACCCATGGGCATTTTGACCACATATGGGGTGTGGAAAAGCTGAAAGCTATTACATCAGCCCCTGTGGCGATTCACCAGGCTGATGGGGATATGTTGAGAGATCCTGAAAGCAATTTATCGGCCTTTACGGGAAAAAGCATCGCCATAGAGGCTGATGTTCTCCTCAACGATGGAGATTTAATAACCATAGGGGAGTTAGAGGTTAAGGTATTGCACACGCCGGGGCATACGCCAGGCAGCGTCTGTTATGCCTGTGGTGGAGTGGTGTTTTCAGGTGACACTATATTTGCTGGAAGCGTGGGGAGAACGGATTTCCCCGGCGGTGACGCTGGCAAGCTTGTGGATTCTGTCGATATGATGATAAAGTCATATCCCGGTGTGGCCCTGTATCCTGGCCATGGGGAGATGACCACTATGGAGGAATTTGCCAGGAGCTGGGAGAGTTTAAAAAATTGGCTATAAAGCGATCTTTACGTGGTATTCTTCAAGCCATGTATTGACCTGGTACATGTAGGCGAACAGCTGGGCGCTGCCCATGAGCTGGCTAAACCAGGCAGGGCTGTACTCTATAGCGTGGGTCTTTATCAGTTCTTTTATCCTGTTGAGGTTTAAAAGAGGCAGGATAGGAGAACCGGGGTCTTCAATAATCTGCTTTACCTTTTGTTCTACGGCTTTAAGGTAAGCAGGATGGTGGGTTTTAGGGTAAGGGCTCTTTTTTCTGTAGAGCACTTCGTCGGGTAACAGCCCTTTTAAAGCCCTCCTCAGTATGCCTTTTTCAATGTTATCACAGGTCTTAATATCCCACGGTATGTTCCAGGCGTATTCCACTATTCTGTGGTCAGCGTAAGGCACGCGTATTTCCAGACCTGTAGCCATGCTCATGCGGTCTTTTCTGTCCAGCAACATGGCCATAAACCTGGTCATATTTAAGTACAGCAATTCCTTCATTCGATGCTCATGGCTGCTTTCGCCTTCCATGTGAGGTACTTCTTTTAAAGCCTCTTGATAGCGCATTTGCACGTATTCTTCGGGGCGAATCGCCTTTAAGACGTCAGGCGACAAAAGCTCACTTCTTTCTCTAACCTTTCTTATCCAGGGGAATGTGTTTAGTTTGATAATGTCAGGGTTTCTAAACCATGGATATCCTCCAAATACTTCGTCAGCGCACTCTCCTGAAAGAGCCACTGTGGATTCTTTTTTTATTTCTTTGCAGAACAGGTATAGAGACGAATCTATGTCGGCCATGCCCGGGACATCCCGCGCGACGACCGCTGCTTTTAGCGATTCCACCAGCTGATCGGTGTCTATGACTACGTTGTGATGGCAGGTGTGAAGATAGTTCGACATCACTTTGATCCAGTGCTTATCTGAATTGGGTTGAAATTCGTTGGCTTTAAAATAAAGGTCGTTATCCACATAATCCACAGAGTAGGTGTGAATATTTCCCATATCAGAATCTTTAAACCAATTCTGGGCTATAGCGGTGATGGCGCTGGAGTCCAGCCCGCCTGAGAGCAGAGTGCATACAGGTACATCAGATACCAGTTGCCTTTTGACGGTGTCTTTTAAAAGCCAGCGTATCTTCTGGGCTGTAGTCTCGACGTCATCGGTATGAGGCTTGCTTTGCAATTGCCAGTACTGACGCTGACGCAGCCCTTTTTTGTCGTATATAAGCCAGTAACCTGGCTTTAACTCATATATGTCTTTGAAAACGCCTAATCCAGGTGTTCTGCTGGGGCCCATGGCAAACACCTCGGCAAGACCTGTGGCGTCTACCTCAGGTTCTACAAAGGGGTGGGCCAACAAAGCTTTTATCTCAGATCCAAATAAAAATGAGCTTCCCTTTACCGTGTAAAAAAATGGCTTTACTCCTAGTCTGTCTCTTGCTGCAAACAGGAGTTTTTTGCCTTCGTCCCATATGGCAAATGCAAAGATTCCGTTGAGCTTTTCTACGCATCGCGTTCCCCATTGAATATAGGATGCCAGTAGTACTTCTGTATCTGAGCGTGACGTAAAAGCGTACCCTGTGCTCTCAAGCTCATGTCGAAGTTCAGGGGTGTTGTAGAGTTCGCCGTTATAGACGATGGTGTACTCGGCGTTGTCCTTTACCCTAGTCATAGGCTGTTTACCCCCTTGAGGATCTATTACTACCAGCCTTTTGTGAACAAAAGCAGCGTGGGTTGAGAGAAAAATCCCTGATTCGTCAGGACCGCGATGATTTAGCGTCTCGCCTATTTTTGTCAGCAGTTGCTTTTTATCCTTTAAGTCTCGCTCAAAATCCACCCAACCGGCGATGCCACACATGATAAATCACCTCAATTGATTTTTATTATCATGTATATGAACGCCGCCTCCAAGTGTTACATATAGTTTTATAATCAAAATAATTGTGGTATAATACATTTATGTCACTTTTACATCACTGCATCAGGGGGTAATGAAGTATATGGAGTATATGGAGGAAGAATTCAGTAAAGTAGCTTACAAAAACAGGTACATGATACTTTCAGCTGTGCTAATCGGCAGTATGATGGGCCCGCTGGACGGGAGCGTAGTGAACATAGCGATGCCAACGCTGCAAAGATATTTCCATGTAGACGTGAGCACCATAAGCTGGGTAGCTATGTCTTATCTTTTGGTGCTGAGCAGTATGCTATTGACCTTTGGCAGGTTAGGGGATATGCTGGGGTATAAGAGGCTGTTTCAAATAGGGATGGTGCTTTTTGCCACTTCATCGGCTTTATGCGGTTTATCTCCTAACATAGGTGTTCTCATAGTTGCCAGGGGCATTCAGGCGCTGGGCGCAGGTATGATGATGTCCATGGCGCCTGCTATAATAACCAAGGTATTTCCGCCCAACGAAAGGGGCAAAGCGCTGGGCTTTAACGCCATGGCGGTGGCCGTGGGTTTGGCTGCGGGACCTACCATTGGGGGATTGCTTATATACGCCTTTTCCTGGAGGGCTATATTTTACATCAACGTTCCCATAGGGATAATAGGCTATCTTTGGGCGCAAAAAGTAGTGGTAGAAGATCATAGGCGATCAAAAGAACAGTTTGATGTAATTGGAGCTTTTACCGCTTTTGTGTTTTTAGTATCGCTGCTTTTATATATAAGCAGAGGAGATGCTATTGGCTGGACTTCATCTGCCGGGATACTGCTTTTAATCATTACAGGGATTTTCCTCGCTGCGTTTATATACACGGAGTTGAATACAAAAGAGCCTATGCTGGACTTTTCACTTTTTCGCAACAGGTTGTTTACTGCAGGGAATTTAAGCGCCATGTTTAATTTTATAGCTCAGTTTGTGATGACGTTTTTGACGCCATTTTTCCTCACATTTAAGGGTTTTTCTACGGAGAAGATAGGCTTGATTATGACTGCATTTCCCCTCACGGTGTTTGTGGTGGCGCCTATATCAGGATCTCTGACGGATAAATTGGGATCTAGGGTGTTAAGTACGATAGGTGCGCTGGTGTGTTCTGTGGCCTTATTTACGATGAGTACGCTGACCGATTCCTCCAGTGCCTTTGACGTTATATGGAGGTTGGCGCTTTTTGGAATAGGCAATGGGATGTTTCAGTCACCTAATAATACCGAGATAATGAGTAGCGCTCCTAGGGAAAGGTTAGGGGTAGCATCCAGTGTGCTAGCCACCATGAGAAATGTGGGAATGGTATTAGGCATTGCCATAGGAGGTGCTATTTATACCTCGCGAAAGGCGTATTTTTCAGAAGTGATGAAACTGGGAGGAGCGACAGCCACGCTTTACGGTTTGAAGGACGCCTACGCGGTCTCAGTGGCTATAGCTTTGATAAGTGCCCTGCTGTCCTTTGTGAGAGGAAAAAAAAGTTAACGTTTTTTTACCACGTACTTGATAAAATTTACGATGTCGCTTTTCTCTTTTTGAGATAAAGGAAGACCATTAAATGTGACATTAGGGTATGTGAGTATGTCGTTTAAATCAATAGGCCGGTTCTCCTTAAAATATAGAAGATGATGGCTTTGTACGTATTCGTCGTCTATCAGGCCTAAAAGCCAATCAAGGGAAACACCAAAATACCTGGCGATTTTCTTTTTGGTATCATCGTCAGGTCTGCTTTTTCCAGATTCATACTGAGAAACAGTGGATTTTGCGATATTGAATATATCTCCGAATTGCTTTTGAGTTAGTCCGGCTTTTTTTCTTAGCATCCTGATTTTTTTGCCCAGCGTGTTTTCACCGATTTCTCTGTTCATCTACACACCCCGTATAAAGCGTTCACTGGTTTAGAACTTGGAATTATATTTAATTTTACTATCATAAGTGTATAGGGTAAATAAAAGTTCATGAATATTGTATTTTTTCTACACCTTGTAGCGTAAAAGTTTTAGAAAGACGAACTTTTTTGTTAAAGCCCAATAAGGTTGTATAATTGTTATAGCGGAGGTGATACGGTTGAAGTTGATTTTTTGCGGCGGCGCTATGGAGGTAGGGGCGTCGTGCTACCTTTTAAAGGTTGCTGGGAAGAATATACTTCTGGATTGTGGGATAAGGATGTCATCTAATAAGGATTGTTTGCCTGATTTTAGCTTGATACAGGACAACGGCGGGGTTGACGCTATTTTTATAAGCCATGCTCATATTGACCATACAGGAGCCCTCCCGGCTATTAGCAGGCAGTACCCTAACGCCAGGATATACATGACTCAACCTACTAAAGATCTGGTAAGGGTTTTGCTGTACGACAGCTTAAAGATTATGGAGCGAGAAGCTGAAATACCCATATACACCGAAAATCACGTGGTTGAAATGCTGGATAGGGTTATGTGCTATTCACCCCATGTAAACATAAAACCCTTTGATGACTGTGACATCACGGCTACATTTTACAGCGCAGGGCATATATTAGGGGCTGCGTGCATATACCTTAAGACCCCTGAAGGCAGCATTTTTTACAGCGGTGACTTCGCCGGGTTTAAGCAGAATACCATTGAAGGCGCCTCTATACCCAGGTTAAGGCCTGATGTGGCTATAGTGGAGTCTACCTACGGAGACAGGTTGCACGCCAATAGGGAAATGGAAGAAAAAAGGCTAGTGGATATGGTAAAACAGGTAGTAGACAGAAAGGGAAATGTGCTGATACCGGCGTTTGCCCTGGGCAGAGCCCAAGAGGTAATACTTATTTTAAAGAAAGCCATGGCCAGGCGTCAGCTGAGAGGCGTAGAGGTCTTTGTGGACGGACTTGTAAAAGACGTTTGCAGGGTTTACGTGCAAAATCCCAACTACATGAGGAGCCAGTGGGCCAAGAAAATCTTTAGAGATGGCGATATCTTTTTTAATGATACCATACACAGGGTGATTTCCCCTGCTATGAGGGATGATATCATTAAAAAAGATAGCGGCTGTATTGTCATTTCCAGTTCAGGGATGCTGACAGGAGGTCCCAGTCAGATGTACGCCCAAAAATTTGCTGGTGGGGAGAAAAACTTTATTGCGATAACGGGGTATCAAGATGAGGAAGCACCGGGTAAGCAGCTGGCGGATCTAGCTGATGGTGTTGCTGAAGACAAGGTTATAAAGATTAACGATGAAAGCATAACCGTAAATTGTGATGTGGGCAAATACGGTCTTTCAGCTCACGCTGATATGATAGAAATACTGGGATTGGTAGGAAAGCTCAGGCCTAAATCCATTGTGCTGGTCCACGGTGGTCCTGGTGCTATTGAGAAATTAGGGCACGAAATTATGAAGGAGTTTAAAGCAGATGTGTACACGCCTCAAAATGGCGATGAGATTGAGATTGAGGTAGCCAGGCCGCGGAAGCAGATGGTAAGTATTGTGTATCCATCTATTAACGCCCAGGTACCCTTAGATGAAGCCCATATGGAAGAATTGTGGAGGTTTATATACTCTCATATCGGCACAGGAGCTGCATTGAGCGTACAGGACGTCGCCGATATTTGGGGGTATAAAGACCAGAAACTGGAGGCTGTAGGAGAATTGCTGGACAATTCCCTGTACTTTGAGCACGACAAGAAGATGATGTTTTTATACCATGCATTGGATTTGGCTGCCATAGAAGAGAGAAAAAAGCCGAAGATCATGGAAATGAACAGAATGCTAGATATGGCCAATCAGATGTTTACAGCGGATATGGGCGTATACAGAGTAGGGGCAAAGCAAGACGAAGGTCGCGTGCTCATTTATTTTAATTTTCCTGAGGTGGCAAGAGGTAGGTATCAGGATATGTTCCAGAAGTTTGAGGAACAGACGGGATGGAAAGTGGAATTAAATGAAAACGTGAATACCTCTGCGATTAGCAGGGAGGTATTGAAAGCCTTGCCTTCAGGGGTAATGCCCGACGGTAAAATCTCTTATAACGTCATAGAAAAAAGGGTAGACATAAGGATTAAAGAGAGATTAAGCGAAGGTGAGATGGAGGAAATAAAAGAAAGGTTCATGGAAAATACCGGCATGGAATTAAATATAAATTGTCCCGGAGCTGACGTAGAGGGTGGGGACAATGATGTAAAAGTTAGTCCTAGCGCCATGGAACAGAATGCTGCGCTAAAGCTCATAGATGAAGAATTTAAGCAAAGTCCTCATAGACCTCATAAAAAGAGCATAAAAGTCAAGGGAGGTATGAGATATATAGAGCTGTCTTTTATATCCAAGGCTATAGGAGAGCTGTACTCTTCAAAAATAAAGGAATTAGAAGATAAAACAGGGTGGACTATAACCATTTCGGCATCGTGCAATCAGATGGAGGTATTAAACGCTGCAGTAGAGCTATGTGAAAAAAGAGGAGTGGCTTTAAAGAAAAATCCCAGTATATTTGTGGATTCTATGAAAGTGAGGATATACCCTGTACAGACCCAGAAGCCGGAAGTGATAGAAGCCATGTCCGATGAGCTGAAGGGGCTTACAGGGTTTACCCTTGTGGTGTAATCTCCAGGTACCTTTTTAACCCATTGTACAGCGCTTGGGCCACTTTCTGCTTATAGTCTACGTCTCGCAGGTGGCCCTCGTCTACCCTGTTTTTTATGCATCCAACCTCTACCAATACTCCGGGGTTGCCGTATGACAGCTCTTTTATATTCGCTGCGTGGATGCCCAGGCTATTCAAGGGCAATTTTTCTTTCATGGCGCTGTGTAGGGTTTTGGCCAGGTTTAGGCTGTCCTCTGATGGAGGATAATAAAATACTTTAAAGCCAGAGATTTTGGGGTCATCGATGGTGGTGCCTATAGATATCAGTATACCGGGAGGCAGCTTTGAGATTTTTTTCATCCTTTCAGCAAAGCTTATAGGTTTATCCCTCGTTATGGTGGCGTTACATTGCATGAGCTTTAGCAACTGGTAGAGATTTTTAGAGATATCCAGTGTAGGTATCTCTTCTTTTAAGCTCGTAGGGCTTATGGCCCTGGGATTGCATAAAGGGTCCAGATGTACGGTCTTATTTTTGAATAAAGGTATGAGAGGTGACCTGTCTACGTACAGGTATACCCGCGAGGGTATGCCAGGTACTTCTTTTATTGAGTATCGCGTATGATGGGTGAGGTGGATTATCGCGTCGATGGTATCGCCTTTTGCAGGCTTTAATTCTATTAAGTCAATGGTGCTGTCTTTTATATTGTAAGTACCTGCGGGCATATTGAATCTGCAGGGTGAAAACTGTAAATAAATGAGCCTGTCAGAGCTTTTCTGCTCTACAGCGGGCAGCCCTGTGAATTCAAACACCACTCTGGATTTTAACTGAGAGACGGCTTCTTTGCACGATGAATACGGATCTGTCACAAGATTTGTCATGTAAAAAGTAGAATGCAATCCTTTCGCCTCCACTTATAAGACCTGATGTATTTACGGTATATTTATATTCACAGGATGTGGATAGGTATGCATATAATTATGTAGGGGTGAAATTGTGTTGAATATAATCCCTATCAGAACGCATATTATTACAGAGAAAGACGATATAGTAGAGGTTGTACATAAATACACCTGTAATATAGCTGAAAAGGGGGATCTTATAGCTGTATCAGAAAGCGTAGTGGCCATAACCCAAGGCAGGGCTTATCTTCCCGAAAATGTAAAAGCAGGACTGTTGGCCAGGTTTTTGTGCCGTTTTCCTAAAAGGCACGGGTCATTGACATCCCCTGCTGCTTTCCAGCTGGCGATAAATGACGTGGGAAAAGTGAGGATTCTATTAGGTTCCCTGGCAGGCGGCATTGGCAGGTTATTGGGCGTGAAAGGCTGGTTTTTTGTCATAGCGGGAAAGCAGGTGGCTATGATAGACGATGTAGCAGGGACCATGCCTCCTTATCACAGGCATATCGTGCTGGGACCCAAGGATGCCGATAAGGTATGCCAGAGGATAAAGGATAAAACAGGGATTGATGCGGTAATAGTGGATGCCAACGATTTGGGCTGCGTGGATGTAGTAGGCGCTTCTCCTGGTGTGCTTAGGAAAGAGGTCGAAAAGTTATTAAAAAGTAATCCGTCGGGCAATTACGAGCAGCAAACCCCTATTGTGATTATAAAAAATTATACGTCGATTTTACAATAAAATTAATGCTATTTTAACTTATTGTGTGATAAAATATATTTGAACTAAGCAATAAGGGGGAATACGGTGTTTAAATTGATAAATGTCCTCAGCAAATCGGACATCAGGCTTTTTTACATCATCAATAAAAGGGTAAAGTGCAAGCTTTTAGATAGGATAATGCCTCTAATAACAAACCTGGCCGGTCCGATGGTGGTTGTCCCAGTTACGCTGTTTCTTTACATTTTTAGCAATCAGAATATGATTTTAAAAAAGATGTCGTTGGAGGCCATGGTGTCCCTCTCTGCCAGCCATCTGGTGGTGCAAGCTTTAAAGCACGCCGTAAGCAGGGAAAGGCCGGCTTTTGTCCTTGACGATGTGTATACGTTTAAGGATTTCTACGATTATTCCTTTCCCTCGGGGCATACTACTGCTGCCTTTAGCTTGGCTGTATCTACGTTCCTGTTTTATCAACAGCTAGGGATGTTGCTTATATTTTTAGCCATTATGGTAGGTATATCCAGGATGTACATCGGGGTACACTATCCTTCAGATGTGCTAACAGGGGCTGTATTGGGTACAGTATTCCCCTTTGTAATACATTCCATCCTGGTATAAATGTTATAGTAAAAAGGGGTTTTTCCATTGAGTAGTTTAGAAGCGAAAACAGCTAATTATTTTTATCTTCTTGTCCTCCTCCTGTTATCTACTATAGGTGGATACGTACAGGGGAAAAACATATTTTTAGGACTTGTGACGACTGAATTTGGCTTTATACTCATACCTGTGGTGTTGTACCTTTTAATTAAGGGCCATGATATGGGAAAGATCTTAAAAGTTAGAAAACTGGAATTTAGACATGCGCTTATGGCAATTCCACTGGCATTGGTGGGGTGGCTGGTATCAGAGGCTATAACCATCATTTGGGTATTTCTAGTAGGTAAATGGATAGCCGTGCCTGCCAACCCTATTCCGGTGCCCTGGGATGGACGTACCTTTGCTTTAGAGATAGCTACAGTGGGTTTTACCGCTGCCCTGTGCGAAGAGCTCTTTTTTAGGGGTTTCTTTATGACAGCATACGAAGGATGGGGTAGTGGGCGGGCGATAGTTATGTCCGGTATTTTTTTTGCCCTGCTGCACGTAAATCCAGGGGCTTTGCCGGGTATTGCGTTTTTGGGGGTTCTTCTAGCGTATTCAGCCTACAGGACCGGTTCTGTATTTATGAGTATGATAATGCATTTTGTATATAATTTTATAAGCATTGTCGTAATGAAGCTGGGAGGCAGTGCTGAGCAATCAGGTTCAATACCTGTAGAGGCTTTTATAGCATGGATTATCCTAGGGGCTATAGCCTTTTTGATCCTCTTAAAGATGGTAAAAAGATTAAAAGCTACCACTACGCCTGAATATAAACCGGCATGGAGTGATACGGGTACTTTTTTGCGCCATTCTATCGCTCACTGGCCCATGCTCATCAGCTTCATATTCATTATAGGGCAGATGGCTTTTATGAGCCTTTTGAAGATTTTAAATTAGCTGACGGCATTAAGCCGCCAGTTTTTTTAAGAAATTTTTTGCTTTGTGCGCTCTGAATCACAGGAATTTAAGTACATTTCTCCTACTTTATAGACATCTCCAGCTCCCATCGTCATTATTATGTCACCTTTAGTGGCGTTTTTCTTTAGGGAATTTACCACTTCTTCAAAGGTCTTCAAATATTCCGCCTCTATACCTCTTTCTCTCAGTAGATCTACCAGCATTTTTGAATTTACAATTCCGTTGTCCTTTTCTCTGGCGGCGTATATATCGGTTACTATGACATGGTCTGCGCAATCAAAAGCCTGGGAGAATTCATATAAAAGGGCTTTGGTTCTGCTGAAAGTATGGGGTTGAAATACGCACAGTATTCTGTTGTGAGGATAGTTTAAGGCGGCCTTCAGTGTTGCTTTTATTTCAGTGGGATGATGGGCATAGTCATCTATGACTGATATGCCGTTTAAATTTCCCTTGTACTCAAACCGCCTATGGGTTCCCCTGAAGTCCTTTATCGCTTTTTTTACTATATCGATATTGATGCCCATTGCAATGGACGCAGCGATGGTAGCCAGCGCATTGTATACATTGTGTTTCCCCGGTATGGAAAGTTTAAATTTGCCCAGGTTTTTGCCTTTATAGTAGAGGTGGAATTCTGGATGGCCGTTGGAATTAAAAACTATATCCTGTGCGGTATAGTCTGCAGGCCTATCTATTCCATAAGTGATGATGTTTCTATTGTTTACTTTTTTGAGGATATCTCGCACGTGTTCATTGTCATTGCATGCGATTATATATCCATTTTGAGGCACCAGTAATGTAAACTTTAAAAAGGATTCCTTTATGTGGTTTATGTCTTTGAAGTAATCCAGGTGATCGCTGTCGATGTTTAATACGATGGCCATGTACGGGAAAAACTTGAGAAAGCTGTCGTAGTATTCACAGGCTTCGGTGAGGAAATAAGGGCTATTGCCCAGCCTGACATTGCCACCTATATCGTCGATTTCGCCTCCCAGCAGCACAGTAGGATCCAGCTCAGCCTGTTGCATAGTTATGGCTAACATGGAGGTGGTGGTGGTTTTGCCGTGACAACCGGAAACCGCGATGCCGTAGCTGTAGTTTTTCATCAAAAGGCCCAGGAGCTCTGCTCTATCAATAACAGGAATGCCTAGTTCTTTTGCTTTTAATATTTCGGTGTTGTCGCTTTTTACAGCAGCGGTATGTACTACCAGGTCGGCTTTTAGCACATGAAAGGCATCATGTCTCGGGTAGACAGTGATGCCATCTTTCTCCAGTTTATCTGTTATTTTGGAAAGTTTCATGTCACAACCTGTGACGTTAAAACCCTCTTTGTTTAAGATTTGAGCTAATCCGCTCATGCTGATGCCGCCTATGCCAACCATATGAATGTTTTTGCATTTACTTAAATCTATAGACATTTATTGAACTCCTTTCACGCACTGATAATTAAATTATTGCCATTTTTGCGAAGGGTATAACATGAGGTTTCTCATACAATTATATCATATGAATAAAAATGATATGTAGTTTCTTTATTTGGGAATTTTTTTGTGATAATATTTAAATAAAGATCAATGAGCGGAGGTTTAAAGTTTGAAAAGGGCGGAGAGAATTGCAGCGATAACCAGGGTTCTCTGCGAAACTCCTGGCAAAATACACAATATAAACGAATTTTCGGAAATGCTGAACTGCGCCAGGTCTTCTGTCAGCGAGGATATAGATCGTATACGAAGTGCTTTTGAAAAGCTAAATATGGGCAAAATAAGGACTATTTCGGGCGCTGGAGGTGGTATACAGTATATACCTTATGTGGACGTAGGGTATTACGAGGAATTTGTCAAACAACTGTGTATGATATTTTCTCAGAAAGACAGGATTATTTCAGGCAATTTTATATATACTTCAGACGTAATATATAATCCCATAATGGTGGATAAAATCGCCCAGATACTAGCGTACTCGTTTATCGATGTGTTTGCGGATTACGTGGTGACAGTTGAGACAAAAGGAATACCTATAGCTTTTGCTGTGGCTAGATTGCTTAAGTTGCCTCTGGCGGTTATAAGGCAGGAGAATAAGGTGACAGAGGGACCTGTAGTGAGCATAAATTACGTATCGGGTTCTACAAGAAACATAAAGACAATGTACCTGCCTAAGAAAGCTATAAAGGCCAACTCCAGCGTGATTATAATAGATGATTTTATGAAGGCAGGAGGAACGGCCAAAGGCATAGTGGATATGATGAAAGAATTTGAATCTAAAGTGGTGGGTATAGGTGTGTTTATTGCCACAAAAGAACCGCAGCAAAAGCTTGTGTCACAATACGTATCTGTTTTGCAGTTAAATGGCATCGATGAAAAGCAAGGGCTGATTGACATACAGAGCGGGGATTGGATAAAAAATTTTAAAAAAATAGAGGATTTTCAGTAAAAGTGAAGAATATATAGTGTAGACCGATGACGGAAGGTGGTGAACTCCTTGAATATCACTGATGTGCGAGTCAGGAAAATAACGAACGAAGGCAAGATGAAAGCTGTGGTGTCAGTTACCTTTGACGATGAATTTGTCGTTCATGACATTAAGGTGATAGAAGGGCAAAATGGACTGTTTATAGCCATGCCTAGCAGAAAATCACCTGATGGGGAATTTAGGGATATAGCTCATCCGATAAACGCTGATATGAGGGCGAGATTGCAGACTGCTATTATAGACGAGTATAGTAAAGTGAAGGATGATAGTAGCCAGGAATAAATGGGAAAATAAAGGGCATAGTCCCTTTATTTTTTTATTTTTTTGTATACAAGTTCAAGATATAATATTATAATAGTTTATGGATTATCAGTGGGGAAGGTTGATGGAATTATGAATGCTGTGATTTTAGCGGCTGGCCTGGGTACCAGGATGAAGTCAAAGCGGCCAAAGGTGGTCCATGAAATCCTGGGTAAGCCCATGGTGGAATACGTGATTGGGGCTGTCAAAGGCGCTGGGGTGGAGCACATCATCCTGGTCGTAGGGCACAAGGCCGAAGAGGTAAAAAGTGCGATCAGGTCAGATGTGGATTTTGTGCTCCAACAACCTCAGCTGGGGACAGGACATGCTGTAATGGTCGCCAAGGAAAGCCTGCCCGATGAAGGGGAAGTTTTAGTTCTGGCTGGCGATACACCTCTCATAACCTCTCAGACCCTTGATAATATGGTAAAATATCACAGAGAAAAAGGATATGCTGCGACGGTGGTTACAGCGTTGGTAGATGATCCTACGGGATATGGCAGAATCGTAAAGGATGATGGTGGCGATATCGTCAGGATTGTGGAGCATAAAGATGCTTCTGCCGACGAGCTGGGAATATGCGAGATCAACGCTGGTATGTACTGTTTTGACGTAAAAAAGCTCAAAGAGGTGCTAGGGTCTATTTCTAATGACAATGCTCAGAAGGAATATTACCTTACAGATGCCATAGCGCTGTTGAGAGAGAAAGGGTACCGCGTAGGTGCATTTTTGGCCGATTCCCACGAGGTGATGGGTATAAACGATAGGGTGCAGCTGTGGGAAGCATCGTCGATTATGAAAGATCGCGTTCTCAAAAAGCACATGCTAAATGGGGTAACTATTGTGGATCCCAATAATACCTATATAGGCCCTGATGTAAAGATAGGGCAGGACACGGTGATATATCCAGGTTGCGTAATAGAAGGAGAGGTGGAAATCGGCGATGATTGCTATATAGCCGGTTCCAGGTTGATTGACTGCAAAATCGGCCATAGGTGCAATGTGCTGAATTCTGTGATCGTATCTTCACAAGTGAAGGATAATGTAAATATAGGGCCTTTTGCTTACGTAAGGCCTGAGAGCGTAATAGGCAACAACGTAAAAATCGGGGATTTTGTAGAGATAAAGAAATCGATAATAGGTGACAGGACGAAAGTACCCCATCTCACTTACGTAGGCGATGCTCAGATAGGTTCTGAATGCAATTTAGGCTGCGGCACGATTTTTGTAAATTATGACGGAAAGGTAAAGCATAAGACTGTGGTAGGCGACAGGGTGTTTATAGGATGCAACTCGAATCTGGTAGCTCCTGTTCTCATTGAAGATGACAGCTACATAGCAGCAGGCTCTACTATAACAGATAATGTGCCGAAGAAAGCTCTGGCTATAGCCAGGGAAAGGCAGGTTATTAAAGAAGGTTGGGTAGATAAAAAATTTAATAAACAGGAGGATAATTGATGAACATACAGGGGAGCAAAATAAAGATTTTTTCTGGCAATGCCAACAGAGAACTGGCAAAGGCCATTGCCGAAAATGTGGGTATACCTCTGGGCGATGCAGAGGTTAAAACCTTTAGCGATGGCGAGATATGCGTAAAGTTTAATGAGACGGTGAGAGGTGCTGATGTATTTATAATTCAGCCCACATGTCATCCAGTAAATAATAATCTGATGGAACTTTTAATAATGATAGATGCGTGCAAAAGGGCATCTGCGGGGAGGATCAATGCGGTCATACCCTATTACGGTTATGCAAGACAGGATAGAAAAGCTAGGGCGAGGGATCCCATCACGGCGAAGTTGGTGGCGGACTTGATAACCATTGCGGGTGCTGATAGGGTTTTGACTATGGACTTGCACGCTGCCCAGATACAAGGTTATTTTAACATACCTACTGACCACCTTTTAGGTGCGCCTATACTGGCGAAGTACGTTATGGGCATGAATATCAAGAACCCTGTAGTGGTATCACCTGACCACGGAAGTGCTGGAAGGGCAAGGAATTTTGCGGAGAAACTAGACTGCCCTATGGCTATCATAGACAAAAGGCGGCCTAAAGAAAATGTGGCGGAAGTCATGAACATCGTAGGTGATGTAAAAGGCAAAACGGCTATATTGATAGACGATATAGTAGATACAGCAGGTACCATAACGCTAGGCGCTGAAGCGTTGATAAAAAACGGTGCTGTAGAAGTATACGCAGCTGCAACCCACGGTGTCTTATCAGGACCTGCTATAGAGAGGATAGAAGCTTCTCCCATTAAGGAGTTGATAATTACCGATACCATACCTCTGCCTGAGCATAAAAAATCGCCTAAAATTAAGGTCGTGACGGTAGCACCTCTGTTTGCAGAGGCTATAATAAGGATATATGAAGGTATTTCGGTGAGCAAGTTGTTTGAGTAAGTGGCGATGAGGCCTTTACATTGCAAAAAGCGGGGTATGTGGATGTACAGCCATATACGCCGCTTTTTGTCGTCTTAAAATGCTTTTTGAATTCCCAACGCCTTTTCCAGGTCTATTATGTGCTCCTGTTCTACAACAGCTATTTCCCTTATAACCTGAGATACATCGTATAAGCCAAGGGACTCCAGCTGTTTTATCCTTTCGAGATACCTGGCAAGGGCATCGTATTCGGCCTGCGGGTTTCACCACTTTACTTTAAGATCATATTTTGTTTTTAAGAAGATGTATAAAAAACAGGTGATTATATCGATTTATATAGTAGAAGTTCAAAGGCGGAGGGATAATTATGTTGGTTTGTCTAGACCCAGGTCATGGCGGATCAGATCTTGGTGCTATTTCCAACGGTATATATGAGAAGGATATAACACTTAAACTGGCTCAAAAGGTTAAGGATAATTTGACGAGAAAATACGTCGTGGATGTCCTTTTGACAAGGGAAAAGGACGAAGATGTAAGCCTTAAAGATAGAGCAGATATGGCTAATAAAGCAAAAGCCAACTTCTTCTTGTCACTGCACGTTAATGCAGGAAAAGGAGAAGGATACGAAGACTACATTTACAATAGCTTAAGCGTAACCTCCAAAACGGCTGCTTTGAGGGAGATTGTCCACAGCGTATTAGCCAATTTTTACGCTGGTTACCGGTGTATGGATAGGGGTATGAAAAAGGCCAATTATTACGTCTTAAGAGAAACGGATATGAGCGCTGTACTATGTGAGAACCTTTTTGTGGACAGCGCTTACGATGAAAAACTGTTAAAAGATGAGGCTTTCATAGAAAATCTGTCCAGGGCTTATGTGGAAGCTATCGCTATGGCGCTGAATTTAAGCAAAAAAAGCAGCACTTTATACGCTGTGCAGGTAGGGGCGTACTCCAGCATAATTTACGCTTCTCGAGTGGCCAATGACCTTAAAGCAAAAGGTTATGATGCTGTTATAAAAGAAATACCCAATCTTTAAACTTAAAGAGGGCCATGCACTATTATAAGGCCCTCTTTAATACAGCTTAAATATCCTTTTTGTAATTAGCGGTTACTACAGTGGAGATCCCGCCTCTGGCGTTAAAGACGCCTTTTACAGTCATTTCAATAGGGTCCAGTAAATCTTTCAAGTCATTTAATATCCTGTTTACCACGTGTTCTTGAAGTATACCTACATTTCTAAATGAGTTTAAATAATATTTAAGCGACTTTAACTCCACTAGCCTGTCGGAGGGTATATACTTTATAGTAATAGTGCCGAAGTCGGGCAATCCCGTCCACGGGCAGACGGAAGTAAATTCAGGGTCTATGTATTCTACCTCTGTATTGCTGCCTGGGTATTCAAAGGGTATGGACTCTAATATCTTTGTATCGATGGCTTCATATCCATCTACATCCCATCTTTTATCGTACTTGGGCATATATAAATCAACCTTTCACGAAATGATTATCTAATTTTGTAAACTTATTGTATCGCTGTTTATCATTATAGCATATTAACTAATGGATGTAAATAAAGTGCCCGGTTTGTTCGGACACTTGTTGACATGCCTGAAAATCAATGCTATAATTATACTTGCTTAAATGTCAATAGTTACTACCCCTTGACATAACGTGTAAAGCTGTGGTATATTAATAAAGCCACACGGGGCGAAAGAAGAAGCCCCTTGACAAAAGGTCAAAAGGGTGGTAAGCTATAGAAGCGTCGCGAGGGAGACAAAAAAAAGCACTTGACAGGAAGCGGCGCAGGTGATAGAATAAGAAGCTGTCAGCCGAGAGGCTAACGGACCTTGCCAATTAAACAGTGAGCGGGATACAAATGTGTTAAGTGATAGAAAAGAGTTTACAAGAG
>NZ_KE386495.1:971071-1226319 GCF_000427425.1 Caldanaerobius polysaccharolyticus DSM 13641
AGAAGATTATAAGCTGGGAAAAGAAGTAAAAAAAGTCCCTCTGGACGATAGGGATATGAGCATAATATCTGCGTATGTAGAAGAATACGCGAAGCTGTTTAACGTGGATTTTAATGAAATAATGAAAGAAGATTTTATAAAGCTTTATCCTTACAACAAGAGGCCTTATGGCAAGTTGTATACCCACTGACCATTTGAAATGGCGGTTGCGCTGTGCGTTTTGATATGATATAATAGACATAAAAGAAAATAGTGATAAAAAAAGGGCAAGGGCGTCCTCAGAGGCATGAAATATGCTTTTTCTGAGTACGCTTTTTGTGTATGGAGGAGGATTTTAGATGGCCAGTTATTTGTCTAAGGAAGACGTATTGAGAATTGCCCATGAAAGAGGAGTTGAGCTGATACATTTACAGTTTTCTGATATATTTGGGATAATGAAGAATGTTACAATACCCATTGAAGAACTGGAAAGGGCGTTAAATAATGAACTGATGTTTGACGGATCTTCTATAGACGGATTTGTGAGGATAGAAGAATCGGATATGTATTTAAGGCCTGATCCTTCTACATTTGTGATTTTTCCGTGGAAATACGATGGTGTTGAAGCGAGATTGATTTGCGATATATATAACCCTGATGGCACGCCTTTTGAAGGCTGTCCCAGAAACGCTCTGAAAAAAGTGATAAAAGAAGCCGCTGATATGGGGTTTAAAATGAATGTGGGACCTGAATGCGAGTTTTATCTTTTCCTCACTGACGAAAAGGGGAATGCGACGACTATTACTCACGATGAAGCCAGTTACTTTGACATGGCTCCTGTAGATTTAGGTGAGAATGCCAGAAGGGATATGGTGAGAACGTTAAAAGAAATGGGATTTGAAATCGAAGCTTCTCATCACGAGGTAGGGCCAGGTCAACATGAAATAGATTTTAAGTATGATGACGCCTTGTCTACAGCTGATAAAATATTGACGTTTAAAATGGTGGTTAGAATAATAGCTCAAAAACATGGATTGCATGCTACTTTTATGCCAAAACCCGTATTTGGTATAGCAGGTTCAGGGATGCACATGAACCAATCATTAGTAAAAGATGGCAAAAACGCATTTTACGATCCTGAAGGGGAATTGAAATTAAGTGAAATAGCTTATAATTACATTGGAGGTATAATGAAACACGCCAAGGCTATCACTGCAATAACCAATCCCACAGTGAACTCATATAAGAGATTGGTCTCAGGTTATGAGGCGCCTGTGCATATTGCGTGGTCTGCCAGAAATAGAAGTCCGTTGATCAGAGTTCCCGCTAAGAGAGGGATGGCCACAAGGATCGAATTGCGAAGTCCGGATCCTACTGCAAATCCCTACCTCGCTATTGCGGTGATGTTAAAAGCGGGTATCGATGGGATTAAGAACAAAATAAAGCCGCCGGCTCCTGTAAACAGAAACATATTCGATTTAACAGACAGCGAATTAAAAGAGCTGAATATAAGCAGTTTACCTGGTACGCTGGAAGAAGCTTTAAACTGCCTTGAAGAGGATCCTTTGATAATGTCAGCATTGGGTCCCCATATCTCGAAAAGGTACATTGAGGCTAAACGCATAGAATGGGATGAGTTCAGGGTATACGTGACCCAATGGGAATTGGATAAATACCTTCAAAAGTATTGAGAGGACGTAGGGGGGGTATGGGTCGTGGCACAGTACAAGATTATAATAGCCGATAGCAATGATAGCACGCGTGCAACCCTTAAGTCCATTTTGATGCAAAACGGTTATTTCGTATACGAGACCCAAGACGGTTCTTCTACGGTTCGCCTTGCCAGGAGCTTAAAGCCTGATTTGGTAATAGTGGATAACAATATAATCGGTATTAACGGCTTTGAGATAATAAAGATTTTTGAAGAAGGCAGGATTTCTCCCATATTATTTATCTCTAACACTATTGGAAAGGAATTCATGGAAGAATTAAGGGAAAAATGCAATTTCACTTATATAACCAGGAGTTTGGACAGAAATAGCCTTATACAGATTATAGATTATATAATATACACTTCGAAGAAAATCGCAAAAATGCTTGATGAAATTGAGCAATTAAAGCGCACGCTGGAATCTCGCAAAAAGATAGAAAAAGCTAAGGGTTTGTTGATGAAAGTAAAAAATATGTCTGAAGACGACGCATATAAGTATATGAGAAAGAGGAGCATGGATAAAGGCATTCCCATGGAGCAGATAGCCGATGCCATAATAATCATGTATTCGTAATTTGCTTTCCAGCCGCTCTTTTTATTTCTTATATATTTATATATTTAACTTGTATTTGTCTGATCTCGTCTTTTTCCATAATCTGCGGTTATGAAAAGTGGTATAATAGAATAGAGACGATGAAATTTACCTTTTTTGAGGTGGTAATTATGGGTAGAATTCTATCTGCGTATTTGATGCCTCATCCTCCTATAATAGTTCCGGATGTAGGGCGAGGGGAAGAAGAGAAACTGCAAACTACTATTTCTAGCTTAAATAAAGTGGCAGATCAGGTGAAAGATTTAAGGCCGGATACCATTATAGTCATATCTCCCCATGGGTATGTATTCAGAGATGCCGTGTCTATAAATGCGCAATCACATTTGAGGGGAACCCTGACCAGGTTTGGAGCTCCTGGGGTAGATATAGCTTGTGAAAGCGATATAGATTTAGTAGATATGGTGATTGATGAGGCTGAGAAAAAAGGTATTCCCGTTGTTAAAATAGACCGCGATGCTTTAAAAAAATATTCTCTGCCAGAAGAGCTGGATCATGGTGCAATTGTTCCCCTTTACTTTGTCACTAAACGGTATACCCTTTTTAAGTTAATACACATGGCTTTTGGATTTTTACCCTATGAACAGCTCTATGAATTTGGAGTTGCTATTCAAAAGGCTGTGGAGAAATCCGATAAAAATGTGACATTCATTGCCAGCGGGGATCTCTCCCACGTTTTGACCCCTGACAGCCCCAATGGTTATTCACCTAAGGGTAAGGTTTTTGACGAGAAATTGATGAATCTACTAGGAAAAATGGACGTCGTGGGCGTGATTAATATGGACAGAAACCTGATCCAGGAAGCGGCTGAATGTGGTTTTAGATCCGTATGTGTCATGTTGGGTGTCTTGGATGGTTATGAGGTTGATGCCAGAGTTTTATCCCACGAAGGGCCTTTTGGAGTTGGGTACGGCGTAGCTGAATTTTTGGTAAAAAAACCTGGAAAACAAAGCCTTGTAGACACACTGTATGATATCAAAAAAAATCGGATAGCTCGCATTAGGGAAAACGAAGATCCTTATGTAAAGCTGGCAAGGCAGAGCCTTGAATACTATGTAGAACACAAAAAGCCGTTGCCGCTGCCTGACGGTTTACCTGAGGAGATGCTAAAACAAAAAGCTGGGGTATTTGTATCGATTCATAAAAATGGCGATTTGAGAGGATGCATAGGCACGATTTATCCACAGAGAGAAAACGTAGCTCTGGAGATAATAATGAACGCCATCAGTGCCGGATTTGAAGACCCTAGGTTTTATCCTGTAGAAAAAAACGAGTTATACGAGCTTGAGTATTCTGTGGACGTTTTAATGCCACCAGAGGCCGTAAGGTCAAAAAGCGAACTGGATCCTAAAAGATACGGTGTTATCGTGAGGAGCGGTTATAAATCGGGTCTTTTGTTGCCGGATTTAGAGGGCGTGGATACAGTGGATAAACAGATTTCCATAGCCCTTAGAAAAGCAGGTATAAGGAGTGGAGAAAGCTATACTATTGAGAGGTTTGAGGTAGTGAGACATAAATGAAAAAAGCTATGTACTATGAAAGATGTGAGGACAAAGTTGTACAATGTGAACTCTGCCCCCACCGCTGTAGGATACGCGAAAGCGCATATGGGATATGCGGGGTTAGAAGAAATCTTGATGGAGATCTTATAGCAGAAAGTTACGGTAAAATCACTGGTATAGCTATGGATCCTGTAGAAAAAAAGCCTCTTTACCATTTTTACCCTGGGAAGTATATACTTTCTATAGGGTCTTTTGGCTGTAATCTTAAATGCTCTTTTTGCCAGAACTGGCACATTTCACAGAAACGCGCAGACTTCAGATTGATAAGTCCAGAAGAATTAGTAAGCATAGCGGAAATGCAAGAGGGAAATGTAGGAATTGCGTATACCTATAATGAGCCATCAGTGGGGTATGAATACGTCTATGAATGCGCGCAGCTAGCGAAGCAGCGGGGTTTAAAAAATGTAATGGTGACCAACGGCTACATAAGTATCCAACCTTTAAACGATATACTTCAATACGTCGACGCGATGAACATAGATGTGAAGTCTTTTTCTGACGAATACTACAAAAAGCTTTGTGGAGGGAAATTGAACGATGTAATAAAGTCGGTGGAAACTGCTTATGCCAGATGCCATGTGGAGTTGACTACGCTAATCGTCACAGGAGAAAATGATGACTTAAAAGAGATAAAAGAGCTGGCGAAATGGGTTGCTAGTATAGATAGAGACATTCCTTTGCATTTTACGCGATATTATCCTGCCTACAAAATGAAAAATCCGGCTACCCCTGTAGAAACGCTTTTAAAAGCTTATCAGATAGGCAAAGAGTACCTCAACTACGTGTATATAGGCAATGTAGTGGGTATTGATCGCAACACCTATTGTCCGGAGTGTGGTAACCTACTTATAAAGAGGATGGACTGGGTCGAGGTTGAGGGCATAACAGATGAGAAGAAATGTTCCAGATGTGGTAAAAATATAAAAATTCAAATTTGACTTATAGTCAGCTTCTTTATATAATATGATTGGGAGTTGGTTGGTCTTTTTATGGGAAGGGGATAGCGATGATTAAAAACTTTGATCCTGGAACTCAAAGCAGGATAATGGTGTGCATAACCCCTCAAAGAAGTTGTATTAGGCTTATCGAGAGAGGAGCGCAAAGGGCAAAGGAGACTGGTGGCGAGTTTTGCGTGGTTTATGTCAATAAATCGGATGATATTTCAAAGGATATAAAGGAACATAAGATACTCTTAGATTTGTTTGACATTGCAAAAAAAATGGGTGGTACAGTGACAATTCTAACAGGTAAAAGGGTATATGAGACCTTAGCGCAGTTTGCAAAAGAAAACAGCATAACTGAAATAATAGTAGGGAAGTCGCTTCGTTCTGTCTTTGAAGTTATAAGGTATGGTGAAGTGATAAATCCGTTGAAAAAACAGATAGAGAAGAGCAATATATACCTTGAGGTTGTGGACTAAAGGACTTTTTAGTCCTCAGACTGTAGACAAAGTCCAAGGAATCCCTTATAATAAAAAGGATTCCTTGATTTTTATATTTTTGTAAAAAATAAAGAACGAACAAAAAAGAAGGAGAGGAAAAGATGCTAACAATAAAGAAAGATGACGCAAGAAACCAAGTAGAACTTATATCGATAGATCAATTAGTCCCCCAAGACCACTTAGTAAGAAAAATAGAAAAAGCAATTGATTTTGATTTCATATATGATCTAGTGAAAGACAAATATTGTGAAAACAATGGACGCCCAAGCATTGACCCTGTAGTATTAGTCAAAATAGTATTAATTCAGTACCTATTTGGTATTCCATCAATGAGAAAAACAATAGCGGAAATACAAACAAATGTAGCTTACCGATGGTTTTTAGGATATGGATTAAACGAGGAAATACCCCATTTCTCTACCTTCGGCAAAAACTACGAAAGAAGATTTAAAGACACAGACATTTTCGAAAAGATATTTACAAAGATACTAGAAGAAGCCATAAAGCACAAATTCATAAATCCAGAAGAAGTATTCATAGATGCAACCCATGTAAAAGCGAGTGCTAATAAGAGAAAGTATTATAAAGAAATAATAGAAAAAGAGAGTAAAAACTATCAGGCAAAATTAGAAGAAGAAATAGCAAAAGATAGGGAATTACATGGTAAGAAGCCATTAAAGCGAACAGAAAAAGTTGAGACAAAAGAAGTAAAAGTTAGTAAAACAGATCCTGACAGTGGGATGTTAAACAAAAATGAGAAAGAGAAATGTTTTGCATATTCCTTTCACACGGCCTGCGACAAAAATGGATTTGTTTTAGCAGCAAAAGTAACAGGTGCAAGCGTACATGATAGCGTAATGTTCGAAGAAGTATTAGATGAGGTGATAAAAAACACAGGAAAACCCAAGGCAGTAGCGGTAGACGCAGGCTATAAAACACCGTACATAATGAAGACGATGCTTGACAGAGAGATAATACCAGTAGTACCTTACACAAGGCCAATGACAAAAGATGGTTTTATGAAAAAACACCAATACGTGTATGACGAATATTATGACTGTTACATATGTCCTCAAAATGAAATATTAACATACGTTACGACTAACAGAGAAGGATATAGGGAATACAAATCAAATCCAGAGAAATGCAAGGACTGTCCATTAAGGGACAGATGTACAGCGAGCAGAGATTATACAAAAAGGATATATAGGCACGTATGGGAAGGATATGTAGAAGAAGCGGAGCATTTAAGGCATACACCATATAATAAAGAAGTATATGCGAGAAGGAAAGAGACAATAGAGAGAGTATTTGCAGATATGAAAGAGAAGCATGGTTTGCGATGGACAACGTTAAGAGGTATAAAGAAATTGTCCATGCAGGCGATGCTTGTTTTCGCATGCATGAATTTAAAAAAATTAGCGACATGGCTATGGAAAAGGAGCAAGAATCCCACACCTTTGCGCGAACTTTATCCAATATTTGCTAAAATATATACAATTATATCCAAACGCAAAGCAAACCCCACTTTTTACGTGTATAAAAAGTGGGGTTTGTCGTCAATCTGAGGACTTTTTAGTCCTTTTATTATTTTTTTCTAAAAATTTAATACCAGGTATTTAATTTAAAAATAAACTTGTTTATAATATTTATGAAGGAGATGAAAAGCGGTAGGAGTGATGAAATGAATGAGTTGATTAACATTATAACGTCTATAAGGTTTAACGACGTCATTGATATAG
Organism: Caldanaerobius polysaccharolyticus DSM 13641; assembly: GCF_000427425.1. Classification (NCBI taxonomy): domain Bacteria; kingdom Bacillati; phylum Bacillota; class Clostridia; order Thermoanaerobacterales; family Thermoanaerobacteraceae; genus Caldanaerobius; species Caldanaerobius polysaccharolyticus. The sequence continues at coordinate 978,117 of NZ_KE386495.1, forward strand.
CCATAATTGCTTATATAGTGTACAAGGTATTCCAGATAATAAGGCGGACGAGGGCGGAACAGCTATTAAAAGGTCTTTTTATTTTATTGGTAGCCACCAAACTCAGTGAGGTGTTGCAGCTCAGGACTATAAACTGGATGTTGAGAAACGCTATGACAGTGGGAGTTATAGCCCTTTTGATCGTATTTCAACCTGAGCTCAGAAATGCGCTGGAGTCATTGGGTAGGAATAAAGTTTTTACAAAGTTTATATTTTCTGCTTCGGACAGGGAAAGCAGTGTGGAAATCGTAGATGAAATAGTAAAGGCCGTTAAATATTTATCAAAATCCAGTATAGGTGCACTTATCGTTATTGAACGTGAGACAGGATTGAACGATATAATAAATACCGGTACTAGAATGGAATCCTTTATTTCGGGTGAGTTGCTCATAAATATTTTTATTCCCAATACGCCTTTACACGACGGTGCCGTCTTGATTAGAGGCAACAAAGTAATGGCAGCAGGGTGTTTTTTGCCTTTGTCTCAAAACAGCAATATAAGTAAAGAGCTAGGCACGAGGCATAGAGCTGGCATTGGCATTACCGAAATATCAGATGCTATATGCGTTATAGTTTCGGAGGAAACAGGTGTTATATCGCTGGCGCAAAACGGCAGGCTTTCCAGGTATCTGGATACAAAGACGCTTAGGGAAGTGCTATTAAGTGAACTAAAAAAGAAGCAGATAGATTTTAAAGGAAATAACTGGTTTAAGTGGGTGAATAGGCATGAGTAAAGATCTGGGCTGGAAGATATTTTCGGTCATAATCGCGTTTTTTTTATGGATGTATGTCACTAGCACAGAAAATCCTATTATAACATACGAGTTGTCTAATATTCCTGTCAACGTAAAAAACGAAAACATAATCCAGCAGGCGGGTTTGGTAGTTTTAGATAAAAAAGAGGAGAGGGTGGACGTAAAGGTAAAGGGGAGGAGAAACGATATTATAGCTTTAAATTCTTCTAGTATTATAGCGCAATTAGACATGAGCGAGTTTAAAGGAAGAGGATGGAATAATTTCCCTGTAAATATAATAGGTTTGCCTGGGAGCATCCAGATTGTAAGCGTCCAGCCTAGTTCCATAAGGATGTATCTTGATACACTGGTAAAGCAGCAGGCTAAAGTGAGCATAAGGGTAACTGGAATTCCAAGAGAGGGGTATATAAATACGGACCCCATAGTAAGACCTGATGAGGTGTATGTAAAAGGCCCACAGAGTTTGGTTAAGAACATCGAGAGCGCCACTGCCCAAGTTAATATAAGCAATAAAAGAGATACCCTTAATCTGTCATTGCCGGTATTTCTGATAGATAAAAACGGTAAAGAAGTTAAAAACGTTGAGTACAATCCTAAAATTGTAGATGTAACGGTTCCCATATATAAAAAGAAAGATGTGCCGATCAATGTAAATTTCACCAAGGGATTGCCTGATGATTTGCGGTTGGTTGATTACAGCGTTGATCCTCCTTACATAACTATTGCGGCAAGGGATGACATACTCAACAGGGTGAACAATTTGAACACCATGCCTTTGGATATATCTAAGTATACTAAAAGCGCTAAAGTCCAGGTTAGGTTGGATGTACCCGAGGGCGTAATCCTCGTCAATGAGAGCAACAAAGTCACTGTTAATATGAATATTCAGAAGATTATGACCAAAGATTACGTAAAAAAGGGTATAATAGTGAGGAGTTCCGATGATGCTAAAGGCAGTGTCACGACGCCCGAAGTGAGGCTGACTTTAAAAGGAACGGAGGGCGATCTAAACAGCATTAAGGATTCTGATATTACGGTGTATGTAGATATAACCGGGTTGATGTCAGGAAAACATAAAGTGCCTATAAAGGTGGAAGTGCCGCAAAATATACAGGTGTTAAGCATAAGTCCGGATAAAGCGGATGTGAACGTGCAATGAGGTCTCAGCTGAGACCTCATTTTTATTGCTTGAAATCCGGTTGAAAGAGGTGTATTATATTAGTAGCTGGTATTTATAGCAGGTACTAAATGGAGCGATGAGTATGAAAGAGCTTTATATAGTAGTAGGCCATTACGGTTCAGGTAAGACAGAGCTGTCGCTGAATTATGCGCTTAAAGCGATAAAAGAAGGCAAAGGGCCCGTTAATTTGGTGGACCTGGATGTAGTAAACCCTTATTTCAGGGCGAGGGACTTCACTGAAAAGTTAAAAAATTTCGGCGTAAATATCATTAGTGCTGAAGATCATTACAGAAATGCCGATATGCCAGCGATTTCGCCTCGAATTTTTGCATCGCTACAGGATGATAGGCTGACGATTTTTGATGTAGGCGGCGATGAGGCTGGAGCACTGGCTTTAGGGTACTTTTTCAATTATCTTTCCGCGATGACTTACGAGATGTGGTATGTGGTAAACGCTAACAGACCTATGACATCTACGGCATTGAAGGCGTATGAATACCTCACAGGTATTGAGCGGGCGTCTAGGATTAAGGCGACCCATTTGGTGAACAATACCCATTTAATGGAGGAAACGTCGCCAGCAGACATAAAAAGAGGAGACATCCTGTGTCGTGAACTGTCTAAGTTAACGGGCTTGCCCATAAAATTCGTCGTAGGTAAAAAGGAAATATTAGAAGACGTAGAAGGGGTAGGTGGAGAAAAACTTTATATTGGCATTATTAATAGCTGGTTGAGAGGAGGAGGTAGCGAGTGAAAGGAAAGGTAACGTTTAAGCAGGATTTGTGTAAAGGCTGCGAGCTGTGCACCACGGTATGTCCTGTAAAAATTGTAAAGATGTCTGATAAATTAAATGCTAAAGGCTATCACCCTTCGACTGTTGATGAGGCAGATATGCCTAAGTGCATTGGGTGTGCCTTTTGCGCCATGATATGTCCTGATTGTGCTATAGAGGTAGAAAGATTATGATTCTGGAGGTGATACGATATGAAGGTATTGATGAAAGGCAATGAAGCGATGGCAGAGGCAGCTGTTATGAGTGGCTGCAGGTATTATTTTGGATACCCTATTACCCCTCAAAACGAGGTAACGGCTTATATGGCCAAAAGACTGCCAGAGGTCGGCGGCGTATTTTTGCAGGCAGAAAGCGAAGTTTCCGCTATAAACATGGTGTATGGGGCAGGAGGAGCCGGTGGTCGTGTCATGATATCCTCCAGCAGTCCAGGGATAAGCTTGATGCAGGAAGGTATATCTTATATAGCGGGTGCGGAAATACCGTGTGTCATTGTCAATGTAATGCGAGGAGGACCCGGGCTGGGCAATATAACAGCAGCACAGTCTGATTACCTGCAGGCCACTAAAGGCGGAGGACATGGGGATTATCACTTAATTGTTCTGGCACCTGCTTCTATTCAGGAAATCGCTGATATGATGAGCAAGGCCTTTGATCAGGCTGATAAGTACAGAAATCCGGTAATGGTGCTGATGGACGGTATTTTAGGGCAGATGATGGAACCTGTGGAGTTCAAGCAAAAGCCTTCTGACGATAACCTTTCAAGGTCCAAAGAATGGGCTACCACGGGAATGGGCAATAGAGATAAGCCTAATCTCATCACATCGCTTTACATAGAGCCTGAAGCGCTGGAACGGCATAATTATCACCTGAAAGAGAAATACGAGAAGATAAAGCAAAATGAGGTTATGTATGAAAGTTATAACACGGAAGGAGCAGACGTGGTTGTAGTAGCATATGGCATAACCTCCAGGATAGTGAAAACGGCTATATCCATGGCCTCAGGTGAAGGTATAAGGCTAGGGCTTCTGCGGCCTATAACGTTGTGGCCTTTTCCTTATAAGGCTTTTGAAAAATTAAACGGCGTTAAAGCATTGCTTACAGTAGAGATGAGCCTTGAACAGATGCACGAAGATGTTTTACTGGCAGCGACTGGTAGAATACCTGTTTACTTTCTAGGTAAACCTGGAGGAGTGGTGATTGAACCGGTGGAGATCGTAAATATGGCTAAATCAATTTTAGGGAGGTGTTAAAGTTGGCGGTTGTATTTCAAAAACCCAGGAGCATGACAGACAAACCAATGCACTATTGCCCAGGTTGTACCCACGGTATAGTGCATAGGCTTATTGGAGAAGTGATAGATGAATTGGGCATACAGAGAAAGGCCATTGGAGTAGCCTCCGTAGGATGTTCGGTTTTTATTTACGACTATATAAATTGCGACTTTCAGGAAGCTTCCCATGGAAGAGCTCCGGCTGTGGCTACGGGCATAAAGAGAGTTATTCCCGATAGCGTGGTGTTCACTTATCAGGGGGATGGAGACCTGGCTGCCATCGGTACCGGTGAGATCGTCCATGCGGCGGCTAGAGGTGAGAGGATAACGGTCGTATACGTCAACAACGCGGTATACGGCATGACAGGTGGCCAGATGGCTCCGACCACTTTATTGGGCCAAAAAACCCTTACTACCCCTTATGGCAGAAATGCCGATGTAAACGGATACCCTATAAGGATATGCGAGATGCTTTCCACTCTTGACGGTGCAAAGTATATCGCCAGGGTTTCCGTCCACGACATCAAACATATTAGGGTTGCGAAAAAAGCGATTAAAGAGGCCTTTGTAAACCAGATAAAAGGCATAGGATTTTCCCTTGTTGAGGTTTTGTCCACATGCCCCACTAATTGGGGTTTGACGCCAATAGAATCCATTAAGTGGCTAGAACATAATCTTATACCTTATTATCCACTGAAGGTATTTAAATCGCCGGAGGTGGCGGATTAATGGAACAGAGGGTGATAATGGCAGGTTTTGGAGGGCAAGGCATAATGTCTATGGGGCAGCTTCTGGCCTATGCAGGAATGCTGGAAGGCAAAAAGGTCTCGTGGTTGCCTTCCTATGGTCCTGAGCAAAGAGGCGGCACAGCCAACTGCCACGTGGTTGTAACCGATGGCGATCCAGGCTCTCCTTTGGTCACTGAAGCTACGTCGGTAATAGCTATGAATCGACCGTCACTGGAAAAATTTCAAAGGAATTTGATAAAAGGAGGGCTTTTAATTGTAAATTCCAGCCTCGTAGATGTGAAACCAGATAGAACCGATGTAAACGTGGTGTATATTAAAGCTAACGATATAGCTAACGAATTAGGTGATCTGAGAGTGGCTAACATGGTGGCATTGGGTGCTTTTATTAAACAGACAGGTGTTGTTAAATTTGAAAGTGCGTTTAGCGCTTTGCGGAAGGTTATGGAAGGGAGAAAAGCCGTATACATACCCCAAAACATCCAAGCTCTGAAGCAGGGCGCATTAAGCTTGAGTACAATATAAGTACAATAAAAGAGGAATGATTTCCTCTTTTATTGTCGTTTTCGTTTTATTCTGCTTTTACGTCGTATGCGCCATTGGCTCTCATTATGTTGGCTGCATCGTTTACTTTATTGTCATCGGATTGAGCGATTACTAGAATGCCGCCTTTTTTTACCTCTTCTTCGTATCTTCGGCTCTCAGCAGCTGGTATACCCATGTCAATTAAGCCGCCTGCGATGCCTCCGCCTACTGCTCCTGTCAGGAGAGCAGCAATAGGTCCCATGGCCACTATAGGGCCAACCCCTGGTATGGCCATAGCGCCTGCACTGGCTAGTAGACCGGCAATGCCTCCTATTACTCCTCCTGTGGTTGTACCGTCTGCTATCGAGTCAAAACCAGCTTCTCCACCGTTGTCTTGGACATTTTCCCTTTTTGAAACGATAGAAATTTCATTGTCTTTAAATCCCTTTTCCCTCATGCTAGAAATAGCTTTTTCTGCTTGCTCTTTTGAGTTAAATACGCCTATAACTTTTGACATAGTACAAGCCTCCTTTTCACACTTTAATATTAGCTTATTTGAGCGATAATATTCCTGTGTTATAATTTACTTTGAGGTGAAATCTATGAGATATAAAATGGTCATTGCTGACATCGACGGAACGCTTGTAGACGATAACAGGATGATCACGCCTGTTACAAAAAAAGCAGTAATGGAATTTAGAGAAAAAGGTGGAATTTTTACCATAGCCACGGGACGAGGCATTGATTCAGCCAGTCCTTTTATACAAGAACTTCATATCGACGTACCTGTAATTCTTTTCAATGGATGTATGATATATCACCCGCAGACAGGTAAGATAATGTACAGTGAATTCTTGCCTCCTGATGTCTATAAAATAGCTGCTAAATTATGGAAAACAAAGGATTACCCTGTTGAGATGTTAGCTTTTTCAATCCATGGAATATATGTGTATAAAATTACCGAACTCATAAGGCTTTTTATGGATATTGACCATGTTTATTGTAGGGAAGTTGAAAACATAGAAGATGTAAAGGACATCGTCAAAGTTTTATTTTTAGGCGATGCTGAGGTGTCTAAAGAATTAGTTAAGCGTTTAGGAAATTATACTGATAACTTTACATGTGTTCAGTCGGATAGGTTATTTATAGAGTTGCTGCCGCAAGGGGTTACGAAGGGCAGTACCTTGATCAAGCTGTGCAGAATATTAGGGATTGATTTAAAAGAAGTGGTGGCGATAGGAGATCAAGACAATGATAGGGAGATGATCTGTAATGCGGGTTGTGGCGTAGCTATGGGCAATGCTGATGACGATTTAAAGGCTTGCGCCAAGTACGTAACCAGTACAAATATGGAGAATGGCGTGGCTGAAGTGCTGCAAAGGGTAATAAGAGGTGATTTGTTTACAAATTGCCGATAAAATAATATAATAGATAACAGATTGTTTTTTAATAAAGGAATGAGGTGTAGCGGAATAATGGCTAGGATGTTTGGGACGGATGGCGTGAGAGGGATTGCAAATCAAGACCTTACGCCAGAATTAGCGTACAAATTAGGCCGAGCAGGAGCTTTTGTGCTTACAGAAGGGGCGAGAAAACCCCGGATCGTTGTAGCAAAGGATACGAGGATTTCAGGAGATTTGCTGGAAAGTGCTTTGGTGGCAGGTATACTATCAGTAGGAGCACAGGCGTTATGCGTGGGTATTGTTTCTACGCCTTCTGTGGCCATTCTCACAAGGCATTATGAGGCAGATGCTGGTGTGATGATATCCGCCTCCCATAATCCGGTGGAGTACAATGGCATAAAATTCTTTAATAAAGAAGGGTATAAGCTGTCGGACGACCTGGAGGATCAGATTGAGGCAATCGTAAAAGGGGAGGATGAGTTGCCAAGACCTGTTGGACGCCACATTGGCCACAGGGTTTTCATGGATGATGCACAAGACGTTTATATTGCTTATTTAAAGAGTATATTTGATATAAGATTAGATGGTTTGAAAATAGCAGTGGACTGTGCCAATGGATCTAACTACAAGATCGCACCCCGGTTGCTTAAAGACCTAGGGGCGGAGGTATTTGCCATTAACGACAAACCTGATGGGACGAATATAAATCGAGATTGCGGTTCCACCCATATAAAAGCTCTAAGAGATTATGTGCGTGAGGTAGGTGCAGACGTAGGTCTGGCTTTTGATGGAGATGCTGATAGGCTTATAGCGGTAGATGAAAAAGGAGAAGTCGTAGACGGCGATAAAGTGATGGTGATTTGTGCACTGGCGATGAAAGAGAAAGGTAAATTAAGAAACAACGCGGTAGTAGTTACTGTAATGAGCAACATGGGATTGGATATCGCTCTTAAAAGCCATGAAATTGATGTAGTAAAAACTAAAGTAGGAGACAGATATGTGCTGGAAGAGATGTTGCGAGGGGATTACGCCATAGGAGGAGAGCAATCAGGCCATGTGATATTTTTAGACCACAATACCACAGGCGATGGCCTTGTTACTGCATTAAATTTGTTGTCAGTGATGGTGGAAAAAAGACAACCTTTATCCTCTTTAGCCAGTGTGATGGAGGTATACCCCCAGGTGATTGTAAACGCTAGAGTAAGTGAAAGTAAAAAGCATGTTTTTGCTGAAGACGAGGAAATATCCGAAAAAATAAAAGATTTAGAGGAAATGCTCAAAGGAGAAGGGAGGGTGCTTATAAGGCCTTCGGGTACAGAGCCTCTTATAAGGGTTATGCTTGAGGGTAAAGATCTCGATGTTCTCAAAGCAGAGGCAAAAAGGTTGGCTCTTTTTATAGAGCAGCGATTGGGCTAAATTAGAAAGGGGTGATGCTAGGGAGAAAAGATATGTTAGTTTTAGGATTTTATAAGCGCCTGGGCCTGGTGTAATGTGACATCAGGTTGACGAGGACAGGGTTTATCGAGCATTCGGCGGGTGCCCTGCGGTTTGACCACGGCCGTTAAAGACCTGACAAAACCGCAAGTAATTGCGGCCTAAACCAGGTCGAGTGGTGATAAATTACAGGAGGAGATTGCAGATGTGCGGAATAGTTGGGTATATCGGCGATGAACAGGCGACGCCGATATTGTTGGAAGGACTGAAGAGGCTGGAATATCGCGGATATGATTCGGCTGGAGTAGCCTTGTACGAGAACGGCAAGCTACAAATTCGCAAGACCAAAGGCAGGTTGACGGCTTTAGAAGATTTGATAAAAAGGGAATGCGTTGCAGGCTCTGTGGGCATAGGCCATACCCGATGGGCGACCCATGGCGAGCCTTCTGATATAAATGCTCATCCTCACGTAAATTCAAAGGGTACTATTGCAGTGGTTCACAATGGAATAATTGAAAATTATCTGTACTTAAAAGAGAGACTTCAGCAAGAAGGTTATAAATTTGTTTCAGATACGGATACAGAGGTCATCGCTCAGCTGATAGATTATTTTTACAAAGGGGATATTTTGGACGCTGTTATAAATGCAGTAAGCAGATTAGAAGGGTCTTACGCTCTTGCTATCCTTTCTACTTATGAGCCTGATAAGGTCATTGCGGTAAGACGGGATAGCCCCCTTATAGTAGGTCTTGGAGAAGACGGCAATTACCTGGCTTCAGATATCCCTGCTATACTGAAGTACACAAGAAATGTCTATATTCTGGAAGACGGAGAAATTGCGGTTTTGACTAAAGATAAAGTCACGGTGATGGACAGCTTTGGAAAAGAGATTAAAAAAGAGGTCTTTGAGGTAAAGTGGGATGTGGCAGCAGCTGAGAAAGGCGGATACCAGCATTTCATGATTAAAGAGATAAACGAGCAGCCCAAAGCCGTAAGGGACACACTTGCTGGCAGATTGCCTGAAGGCAGCGATGTAAAGCTGGACGATATAAAGCTGTCCAGGGAAGATATAAATAAAATCAATAAAATTTTTATTGTGGCATGTGGAACTGCTTATCACGCGGGCTTGGTAGGGAAAAATCTCATAGAAAACCTGGCCAGGATCCCAGTAGAAGCCGATATAGCATCAGAATTCAGGTACAGGGATCCCCTAGTTGATGAAAACAGTTTGACGGTGGTGATAAGCCAGTCCGGAGAGACGGCTGACACCTTGGCAGCGATGAGAGAAGCAAAAAAGAAAGGCTCCAGGATATTGGCTGTCACTAATGTTGTAGGCAGTTCGGTGGCCAGAGAGGCAGATGACGTGCTTTATACGTGGGCTGGTCCTGAGATAGCAGTGGCCTCTACTAAAGCGTATACTACTCAGCTTGTCTCGATGTACCTCCTGGCCATAAAGCTGGGATTGGAAAGAGGAACCATAACAGAAGATTATGCAGAGATGTTAAAATCAGAGTTGCGGCAATTATCCGAAAAAATTCAAAAGATACTGGATAGTCAAGATACTGTACAGAAATTGGCCGATAATAACTATACGGCAAAAGATGTGTTTTTCCTGGGAAGAGGTTTAGACTACTCTGTTTCGATGGAAGGATCGTTAAAGCTCAAGGAAATATCGTATATCCATTCAGAGGCTTACGCTGCCGGTGAATTGAAACACGGTACTCTGGCACTAATAGAAAATGGAACGCTGGTCATAGCATTGGTAACGCAGAAACACCTTTACGATAAGATGTTAAGCAATATAAAAGAAGTTACCACCAGAGGTGCTCATGTAATCGCTGTAGCGCCTGAGAGTATGAGAGAAGTAGAAAAAGCAGTTGATGATGTAATCTACATTCCGGATTGTGCAGAAGAGGTGGCTCCGGTCTTAGCGGTAATACCGCTGCAGCTTTTGGCATATTACATGGCTGTAGCCAGGGGTTGCGATGTGGATAAGCCTCGCAATCTGGCCAAGAGCGTCACGGTGGAATAATTGGTAATGACCAGGTGTTGATGTTGTATTTCTCATTTATACCTTTTCCCCATGCGAAAAAAGTGGTTCTGTTTGGGAAGGAATAATGGAAAAGGATTAAGGATTAAGTCCACACGGAGTAGTAAAGGGATAAGTGGTAAGGCCTCGAAAAATTTGAGATTTACGCCACTTATCCCTTTTTCCTTTTATCCTTGACCCTGCCCATTCGGAACAACTTTTTTCACACAAATTGGAAGGGTATTTGGGAATTTATAGGAGAAATAATACTGTTTCACAGAAAAACTTTATTACCTCCCATAAAACCCCATCCTTATTTTATGCGGGGTGGAGGGGATGGGAATGGAAAGAGTTTTTTTTAAGTTAACATAGTTAGGGTTAAGGGAAAAGGAGATAAGGATCAAGTTTGGAAACTGTTTTTAGTTAAAGTTTTTCTGTGAAAAATAAAGTCGTTCCAAAAGGGGAAAAAAGTCTTTCTGTTAATTAAGTGAAAAGGAGAATAATTGAGGGATATAAGCCATTTTATGAAGAATAACGGCTTGTTATATTTAAATTGAGAAGTAAGGGGAGATTAAAACTGGAGTGAAAAATAATTTTTACTAAAGATTGCATGGAGAATTCTATGTTACTGATAAAGAAAGGTTAATTGTAAAATTAAATGCGACACCAAAAAATAGTTGAACCATAGCATGAAACCCGATATGATGTTGATTGGTAAAAAACTAACACATACGGAGGGTTTCAGCTATGGCTCTTACTCAAGAGTATACCACATTACCTCGTACTTTTAAACACCTTACACCTTATGAAAGAGGTAAAATTTGCGCCCTTTTAAAAGAAGGGTTCTCACCAACTCAAATCGCTAAAAAACTTGGCCGTCATCGCAGCACCATTTACCGCGAAATAAAACGTGGCACCACAACTCAACGCCGCACAGATCTAACTACATATGAAGCATACTTCCCTGAAACCGGCCAGGCGGTATATGAGAAGAACCGCTCTTTCTGTGGCCGAAAAAGTAAGATCCTCCAAGTTGAATCCTTCCTCCAAATCCTGAGCAAAAGATACTTCAAGTCAAATGGTCCCCTGATGCTGTTGTAGGAGCTGCTCGGCGAGAAAAACTCTTTGACCCTTCGTCCATGGTTTGCACCAAAACCCTATACAACTATATCGACCGCTGCTTGCTTAAAGTCCGCAATGCGGCCTGATAGCATTGAAAAGCGTGAGGAGTTCGGCCATTGGGAAATCGACACTGTTCTCGGAAGACGCTCTAATGATCATGTTCTGCTGACCCTAACGGAAAGAAAAACTCGCTACCACCTGCTCCTCCCATTGGCAAGCAAAACTGCTGAGGCAGTGGATGAAGCGTTAAAGCAGCTAAAAAGCCAGTATGGTCTTATGTTTTCTCGGGTGTTTAAGAGCATCACTGCGGATAACGGTAGTGAGTTTGCCAATTTAAACGTCCATGGGATTGATATTTACTATGCTCACCCCTATTCCGCCTGGGAACGAGCCACTAATGAGCGGCACAATGGTCTAGTCAGGCGGTTGATTCCAAGGGAACAGCTATCAGTGAATTGTCGCTTTCACAAATTGAGCGGGCGCAGAATTGGTGTAATACCTTGCCCAGAAAAATCCTTGGTTACCGCCAGCCAGCAAAGCTCTTTTTCAGGGAAATAGAACGGCTAACTTCTGAGTTTCAAAATTCATGATTTCGAAATCCAACATCATTCGGGTTTCCAAAAAATGTGTCGCATTTAATATTGCAATTTAAGATAATTTAATATTTTTTTATTTAAGACCGTTATATTTATCTGTATCATATTTTAATAATAGCTGTGTTAAATGCTCGGCATGCCCCTTTTCTTCATTAATTATTGAGTACAATGCATACCTGACATCATTATATGGGATACTAGCTAAATGCTGTTCATATAGGATAACAGCTTCAAATTCGCCTTTTATGTCTTCTCTTACATTATTTAAGATTATCTGTTTATCGTAATTTGGTGTATATGTTTGCATAGGTGACTTAGGGCCTAATTTATCGCCAATATGATCTTTATATGCTTGATATTGTACTGGGTCATATTTACGAAGCAATGAAAGAATCATACCATAGTGTTTTTTTTCATCTCCCATGATACTTTCCCAAACTGCATTGATGTCTTCCATGTTTGAATTTGCAATATGGTTAGTATAACCGTTTATAGCATCAATTTCAGCTATTAATATCTCCCTTAATTTATTTGTAACAAGTATCGCAATTCCTTGTGGCTGGCCATATGGATTAGTGTAACTCATTTTATACCTCCTAAATTTGGACTTACTTAAATGGGTAGACAGTTTTAATAATATGTTATTCATCAATGTTCAATTGCGTTCAAGTTATATATAAGGAGTGGAAAGAAATAAGGGAAAAAGATTAAGGCTCAAGTTCATAGTGAACAGCAAAGGGATAAGCGGAAGGTCTCAAAAACATAGATAGTTTGATCTCATAATTTTGGATGAAAGGGCAAAAGAAATGGATTTAACAGAAGAGGAGGTTGCATTTTATGATATTGTTAGTCAGGGGAAAGAGGCGATTTTAAATGACGAAGCAAAAGAAATTGCCAGGGAGCTGGTGAGGATAATAAAGAATAAGACCGAAGGACAGTGCTTTTTTAAAGACCAGGAAGAACTAGACAATATAGTAAAAATGGTTATTGAACAGGCTGTAGCCCTATTTGAAGATGCGGCATAGATGGATTTATATCAATACGATAACAGCAAATTAATGTTCATTAAATGTATAAATTATTGTATTATATATATTTAGATAGGGGGTGTAAAATTTATGAATGAAACAATCAAATCAATCTTGAGCAGAAGGAGCATAAAAGAGTATAAGCCCGAGCAAATAAAAGCTGAAGAATTGGAAATGATTCTTTTGGCGGGTAGGTATGCTCCGCCTGGTATGAACAAGCAGCCTTGGCTTTTTGTCGTAATACAAAGCAAAGATGTGCTATTGAAGATAATAAATGTAATTTTACAAAGAAATAGACCAAAAAATATGCCCGCTCCTCCACCAGGGCAAAGGAGGCCTAATCCTCTTGAAACAGCGCCAACACTTATTATCGTTTTCGGCCAGGATGATATGTTTACAACCATCTACGATTGTACGCTTGCTATGGGCAATATGATGATTACGGCTGCATCTTTGGGGATAGGATCAAACTGGGTGCATGCGGTAGTTAAAGACTTGTTTACCTCTGAGGAGGGGAAGACCTTAAAAAAAGAGTGGGGAGTACCTGACGAATACATTCCATATGCTGCCGCTGTGTTTGGATACAAGGCGGCAGAACCGACAGAGCGTTCACCCAGAAAAGATGGGGTAGTAAAAATCATTAATTAAGATTAGGCAAGAAAACTCGTTACTCTTTTTAGGGAAGGAATAATGTATGATTATTATACCGGGACTTATAGAACTTGCTTGTGGTTCGTTGATGTTTTCTTATTGGTTAGGACTTATTGTTGGCAAAAGATTGGAGAAAGTTAGGGATGGAAATCCTGGCGCTTTTAACCTTTGGTGTGCTGCGGGTTTTAAAGTTGGTATAATAGGTGCTGCTCTTGATTTTATGAAAGGCTATTTTCCTCTTGTATATTTTATTGAAAAAGGGCATTTTAGTGGAAATAATATTGCTGTTATCGCAATAATGCCTATTTTAGGTCATGCTTTTTCTCCTTTTTTGAGGTTTAAAGGCGGTAAAGCATTAGCTGCTACCTTTGGGATTTGGAGTGCAACTACTCGCTTTGAAGGGTCTTTTATGTATGCTGTTATTCTTGGTATTTTAAAACTTGCTGAGAGAATGTATAACAAAGGAAAACCTTCGCTGCCCGAAGTGGATGCAGTGTTGGATATTTTAGGGTTTGTTATTTTGGGGATTATACTGATTATGGGTAATTTTGAAAGTTATTTGCTTTTGCTGTGGTTGTTTAATTTTGTTGTGCTGTTATACAAGAGAAAAAACGATATAGCCTTTTTTTTAAGGGTAAAACTAGCCAAGTAGAATAAGGGATGATAAATTGGGGCTGCTATCTTGCGCATGTGGGGTATATTGTGGGGTATGTATTGTATATATAATATGGTTTCTAGTCATAATAAAGGAATTTTGAGGTCGCTAGCGGCGAGAGTCAGGCAAATTGCTGAACTTCCTAAAATGGAAGAAAGAAAACGCAGATAGTACAATCACAATGCCTTAAAACCAAGATGTCTGAAGTTTTTCCGTGAAAATTAAAGTCGTTCCGTAAAGGGAAAAAAGTCTTTCTGTTTATTTAGTGAAAAGCAGTTTTTTAGATAAGCAATCTTAGAAGAACAGGTAGTTAATGATATTATTAACAGATCAGCAGATTATATAAATAGTATTGAGGAGGACGATTCTGGTAAGGCTGCTTACGGACATCACAAGACTTTTGAAAAAATAAATTTGAGGAACAGGTGTATATGTGTTGATAATTAATAGGGCCTTTTCATATAAACCTTAAATCTGATGTTTATGTCATTTCTTTATTCTCACCTGTTCCTGCAGCTTTCTGTCACAGCCGATTCAACTGCTTAATAAAGATGATGAAAGATTAAAATTATGCAGAACAGGGTTAAGAAACCATATTTATTTGATAGCTAATGCTGATCTAGAGATTATTGACAGGCCCATAGATGGAATAAAAGATTGGGGTATTCCATCAATTGAATTTTTAAGTATTGCTACTGTTGATTATTTTATTAAGAGAATGTATGATTTTGTCATCGGTATCAATATTGCAAGAGTTGGTTCTATAGAGATCGCTTGGTTTTCATAGATAGAAAGATATATAAAGAAACAGAAATGATGATTAGTTTGTTAAAAGAAGTATACA
Source organism: Caldanaerobius polysaccharolyticus DSM 13641 (assembly GCF_000427425.1). Lineage (NCBI taxonomy): Bacteria > Bacillati > Bacillota > Clostridia > Thermoanaerobacterales > Thermoanaerobacteraceae > Caldanaerobius > Caldanaerobius polysaccharolyticus. The sequence continues at coordinate 993,187 of NZ_KE386495.1, forward strand.
AATTTACTAAAAAAACGAATTGGCCAGTTCTTGAAGATCTCTTTATATTACACATACTTCTTATTTTGGTATACAAGGGAGAGTGATAATGTGGATATTAGAACTATATCACCCCAAAATCGTCAACAAATAAATGATTTCATAAAATCTCGTTGGTTTTCTACTGAGATGGTTGTTAGAGGAGAAATAGTTGATATGACAGTATTAGAGGGTTTTGTTGTATATGAAAATGAAACGATTATTGGATTAGTTACATATAGGATTAAGAATAATGAATGTGAAATCATGTCTTTAGATAGTCTTAAGGAGAATCAAGGTATTGGAACTGCTCTTGTAAATAAAGTTATCGAGGTGGCAACTATAGAAAAATGCACGAAAATAAAAGTGATTACAACAAATGATAATATTAACGCCATGCGTTTTTATCAAAAACGTGGATTTGATATGGTACGCATATATCATAACGCTTTGGATATTTCGAGAAAATTAAAGCCATCCATTCCGATACTAGGTAATTTTAACATACCTTTAAAGCATGAAATTGAATTTGAATTGAATCTTTTCAAATAAGCATTATTTTGGGGTCAGTACAATGAGGAGGGATTTTATGAATTTGGTAATAAGAGAAGCGATTAGTGATGATTATTATGACATTAATAACCTTGCTAGGGAAGTACATAAATTGCATGTTAAAAATAGACCGGATGTTTTTATGGATATGGACAATCCATTATTAAAAGAGCATTTTGACGATTTATTGCATACTGATAATGCAAAATTATTTGTAGTCGAAAATACCAATAACAAAGAGTTGGTAGCATATAGCATGATAAAAATTATGGTTACGCAAAGCATACCAGTGCTAGTTCCGAAAAGATTTGCTTTTATAGATGAATTCTGTGTTAAGTCCAGTTATAGGAACAAGGGTATTGGAAGATTATTGTTTCAACATATTGTAAATTACGCAAAATCAGAAAGGGTCTCATCATTACAATTAGCTGTATGGGAATTTAATAAAGATGCAATTAAATTTTATGAAACAATGGGGATGACAACGAGATATAGAAGAATGGAATTAAACTTATAGTAGTTTTAATAGGCATATTTTATTATGTTGTAAAGGAAGTAATATATTTTTTAACATTAGGAGATAGCCCACCACATAACACTGTCAGTATTAGCGTCGCAATATAATTTGGGGGTAAATTTCGTTATGGTGATATTATATGAAGATAATATTTAGGTTTTGTATATTGTGTTAAAATTTTTTAAATACTATTGTGCATTGAATAGTAGTGTGTTATTATTGAAATAGCTACTATTTAATAAATAGTACTTTGGAGGATTGAAATATGAAGAAAGCCGAGTATTTACAATTGCTAAAGAAATATTTATCAGGCAAAATAAAGGATGATGAATTAAAAGATATTCTTTCTGATTATGAGGGCTTTTTTTTAACTGGAATAGAAGAGGGAAAAACTGAAGAAGAAATAAGTGCGGAACTGGGAGATCCTATAGAAATTGCTCACTCACTAATAGAAGAAGAAAATAAACAATTGTCTATATGCTATGCTCCTGTATACAAGCGTATTCTTGCACTAATAATAGATATAATTGTTGCTGGTTTACCTTTTATTTGGCTTATACCGCGTACTGCGATAGATTTATATTTTAGGCCACAAATGCTTTTTAATATGGTACCAACTTTTTTATCTACCGTAAATATTTCAAGCCATCAGTGGATTTCACGGATACAGCCTTTCTGGAGCATTGCAATAATTGCGTCAGTTTTTTGGTTTTTTCTGATTAATCCATTATGTATGTTTATCTTTAAGGGTTATACAATAGGTAAAAGAATCATGAAAATAAGAGTTGTTTCAGTTAATGGGGAGAATGCAAATTTTGTTCAACTAATTGTACGTGAATGGATTGGTAAATATTTAATAAATACGTTAGGTTCTATGTTAGGCTCTATATTACCGTCTATATTGGAAATACTACCTTCTATCATTTCATTGATATGGGCATCAGTATCAAAAAAACACTATACTATACATGATACAATTGCACATACTTGTGTTGTAGAATGTCCAGGAAAGAGGTAACCACTATGGGTACGCAGATGAAAAAAGGAGTTCTTGAAATGTGTATCCTATTTCAGTTAAAAGGTAATGAGCTTTATGGGTATGAGTTAATGAAAGTAATTCGGCAGCATTTTCCTGATGTTTATGAGGGTTCAGTCTATACAATTCTTCGTCGACTTAATGCAGAAGGATATACAGAGATAACCATGCGAGATTCACATAATGGCCCTCCCCGAAAATATTATAGAATTACAGAAAAAGGAAAAGAGTATCTTGCTCAAATGATTGATGAATGGCATTCTATTGTAAAAAGCGTAGTATCATTTGGAATTCCTTTAGAATAGCATTCTTGCTACAATGAGTTATCATGAGAAAATGAAGGATAATAAAAGGAGAAGAATATAATGAAAAGTGAAAAAGAAAAAATGTTAGCAGGTGAGTTTTAATGTGCAGGAGATGAAGAATTAGTAAAAGATAGAGAGTATGCAAGGGATTTGATCTTTGAGTTTAACCATACAAGGCCGAGTGAAAAAGAAAAAAGAAAGGAAATCTTAAAGCGATTAATTAATGCAAAAGGTTCATTCCATGTTGAAGCCCCCTTTTATTGTGATTACGGATATAACATTGAGGTTGGTGAGAACTTTTATGCCAACTTTGGGTGTACTATACTTGACGTTAATAAGGTGCAAATTGGAGATAATGTACTATTAGGGCCAAATGTCCAAATATATACCGCTGCGCATCCTACGGACCCAAAGGAAAGATTATATGGCAAAGAATTTGCTAAGCCAATTGTTATAGGAAACAATGTCTGGATTGGTGGCGGAACAATAATATGTCCGGGAGTAATAAAAGGATAATAAAAGGAGAGTGATAGTATGGATATTAACGACATTTGATATGGTACAATGGGGGTAATCGAAAATACTAATGGCAAAAAATTAGTAGTAACCAATAATTGTTGAGTAAGTGTAAAGTGAAGAAACATGAGTAATAAATATATTTTGTATATAATATAATCCTCATTAGGAGATGATTGAAGTGGAGTCGACGATCATAATTCTGGCGATATTAATTGTCGCAGTATTAGGCAAAGCTAATTCTGTAGCAATCGCTGCATGTACACTTTTGATTGTTAAGCTATTACAAATTGACCAATATATTTTTCCAGTTATTGAGAGAAACGGAGTATTTTGGGGATTGGTTTTGCTTATTGCTGCTATCTTAATCCCCATTGCCAATGGAAGTATTACTCTTGCAAATATCAGGAATGTTTTTACTTCTTGGATTGGCGTAATCGCTTTACTTCTCTCGCTTTTTACTACATATTTAAGCGGTCTTGGTTTGAAATACCTTACAGTTCAAGGCCATAGCGAAATAATGCCTGCTATGATTTTAGGTGCAGTAGTTGCTGCTGCCTTCTTGGGTGGTGTCCCTGTAGGGCCTTTGATTACCGCTGGGATGCTGGCGCTGTGTTTGAAGCTGTTTCATATAACATAGATGCAGATTTACATTTTAATTGCAGGAATTTTGACTTCGACAGTAGTTCCTTTGCCATATTCACTTTTAATAGATAGACCATATTTCTCGCCATAATATAATTTTATTCTTTGGTTTATGTTTTTAAGGCCATACCCGTTTTCGTCTTCACTTTCGAAATCATTTGACAGAATTTTATCAATTTTGTCTTTTGGAATCCCTATACCGTCGTCTTGTACCGATAATATTATTTCATCATTTTCTAATTTACCGTTTATTGATATCGTTCCATTTCCTTCTCCTTTTCCAAGGATTCCATGCAGTATAGAATTTTCAACTATAGGTTGTAATGTAATTTTTAAAATGCTATATTCGTATATGCGTTCGTCTGCCATTATCTTCAATAGAATTCTTCCAGAATATCTCATATTTTGAATTTCAGTATAAAGAGCAGCATGAGTTAATTCGTCTTTTATAGAAATAATATCTTTTCCTTTATTTAGACTAAGCTTATAAAATTTAGCAAGGCTTTTAACAACCCTTCTTATTTCTTCATTCATATTTTTATATGACATCCAACTGATCATATCAAGAGTATTATATAAAAAATGAGGGTTTATTTGTGCCTGTAAAGCTTTAAGTTCTGCATTTTTTATTTCTTTACCTAATTTGTACTGTTCTTCAATAAGTACTGCCATCCTGCTAATCATAAAATTATAATTTTTAATAAGCTCACCAATTTCATCTTCACTTGAGTCATTAATAAACATATTTAAATTACCATCGTGGACATTTCTCATTCCAATTATTAATTTCGATATTCTTCTGTTTATTGAATTTGAAAAATAATATGCAAGCGAATACGCTATTGTACCAATGATTATCATTATTAAAAACAATTCGTTTCTTATTGCATTGCTTCCAGAAAGAACTTTGCTATAAGGTATAATTGTTATCATATACCAATCTGTATTTTTAATAAGAGAACTTGCTATAAGACATTGATTACCATTTATCGTTAATAATTTTAATGTTCCACCTTGATAAGAAAGTTTGCTTGCTAGAGAGTTATCAATTTTGTATTTTTTTAAAAGAGAATTATCTGAAGATGCTACAATATCACCTTTAGAATTTTGTATATATGTAAGGCTATCTTTAATTGTATTTGCCTTCTTAAGAATCTCATCAATTATTTTTTTTTGAAAATCTACACGGATGTACCCTATGTTCTCATGATAATTATTAGGGTTTTTTATAGTTGCGGCTACTGAAAGTAGTTGCGGGTTCATTATGTTGATATCTTCAAGATAGGAACTAGGGCAATATAGATATTTTTCATTGTTTTTTTCTAAAATAGAAAACCATTTTGACTGTTTTGCTTGTTCAATGCTAAATAGATTGACGTTTTCGCTAGAGTAAATAAATTCGTTTAATGAATAAAGCCTTACTCGATAAATATCGACATTATCTTGTAAAGAGGAAAGAAATTGACGTAAATATGTCATATCTGCAATCTGCTCATGGATATTGGATGAACTTGGATTTTTAGCAAGTATAGTAGTTAAATTACCATCATTACGTATTATATCTATTACTTGAGATATTTTATATAATTTATAGGCGAGAAAAGAATAAGTTTGATCAATAGCTTGGGCAGTTGAGAAAGTAATATAGTTTTTTACAATGTTGGATACTTGTTTGTACGTAAAAAGAGTTAAGATCATAAGAGGTATTACTATAAGCATAAAGTAAGATAACAAAAATTTCTGCATTAATTTTAATCTTGAAAAAATCCTTTTATTCACAGTGAAATTGCCTCCTCTTTGAATTTATTTAATAAGTTGAAAGAATCTTTCTCCTATATTCTGAAGGTGTTAACCCTGTATCTTTCTTGAATAATTTTGTAAAATAATTTTCATCAGAGTATCCTACTTTAATGGCAATATCCTTTATTTTAATATTTTGATCTTTTAAAAGCTCTTTAGCCTTATACAATCTCAATTCTGTTATGTATTTATTTATAGTTTTGCCAGTTTGCTTTTTAAATGTTTTACAGACATAGGCAGGAGAAAAATAAAAATTTTTGCTAATTGTTGTTAATGATAAATTTACATCTGTATAATTATCATGAATATATTTTATTATTCGCGAAACTGTGTTATATTCACATTTTTGAGCTAGATAATTAAAAACAAATTCAATTTTTTTGATAAGGTATTCTTCCATTTCCATAATGTTGCAAAATGAAGAAAATATTTCAAATGTGCTTGTATTGTTTAAATCGTTTTGTATTAAATTTATATTTCTTTCGTTTGCATACTTCGTTAATTGCAAGAAAAGTCTATAGTATATGTCTTTTATATAGTTAACAGGAGTATTGGTGCATTTTTTTAATTCATAGGTAAGTCTTTTTATTAGAAAAATGCTTTCGTATTTATTTTCTTGTGAAAGGTATTTGTAAAAATCTTCAATGACATTTTTATCAAGACTATAAATGTATCCTTCATTATTATTGCAGTTGATTATAGAGCAATAATCATAAAAGAAAGTTTTGCATAAATTGTTTAATGCAACTTGATACGACTCAAAAATGTTAAGAATGCCACTGACTTTTTTACCAACACATATAAAAAAGTTGCTATATTGTTTTAAAAATTGAGAAATATTATAACATAACGCTTCTATTTGTTCTTTTATAAATTTTCTTTCGTCATTGTGATACAGATGAAGGAGTATAATTTTTTCATCTTTAAAACATGAGATGCTTCCAAAATCATTTTTTGTAGCTATTTTTTCTATATTAGTAAGCACGGCTTTTTGATCTATTTTATCTACATTTACAATATTAATTAAAATTGTAATAAAATAGCATTTACTCAGCTGGTTAAAATGATAGTTCCCTAAAAGCTCTTTAAGCTCATTAATATCAATATTTTGAGTGATTACTTGAAGTGCTATATGTTTCTTGATATTTTCATTTAATTTTAACATTTTTGATTTTACAGCGATTGCATTTTTAATCGCAGTTTGTAATTCTTCTATATCTATTGGTTTTTCAACATAACTTATAGCTTTAAGTTTTATAGCAGATTTAAGATATTCTTTGTCTGAATACCCACTCATGAAAATGATTTCACAGGAAGGATAAATTTCCCTTAATTTGAAAGATAGTTCTATACCATCCATACGTGGCATTCTCACATCTGTTAATAGTATATCAGGTTTGAATCTAGAAGAGATTTCAAGTGCATTTACTCCATCGTAAGCTTGTTGAATCTCTGTGATACCTAATTTATTCCAGGGAATTTGTTCAATTATACTTTCTCGTGTGAAAACTTCGTCATCTACAATAAGTATGTTGAACATTGAAATCCCTCCCTTGACACCTTAATGAGGATAAGTGTATGCACAAATATTATATAACCTTTCTAAGATTACATCAATTTGTTATTAAAACCGTAAAATATTTTACTAATATTAAAATATTTTACGGTTTTAATTAAAGTTTAAAAATGCTAAATTTAAATTAGCAAATGTGGTAAAACGTATACCAGAACATATAGCAACTAGCGCGACAAAGAGGAGGAGAGAAAATTGGTGGAAGAAAATTTTTTGTACAGAATTAAAACACAAAATAGGTTGAAAAAAGGTTTTTTATACAAAGTTAAAAAATATAAAACTTTGCTGCTAATGCTTTTGCCTGCTGTGATATATTATTTTATATTTAGTTACATACCAATGACAGGTGTAGTATTAGCTTTTAAAAGGTTTAATTTTAGAGATGGTATTTGGGGTAGTCCTTGGGTAGGGTTTGATAATTTTAAGTTCTTTTTTATATCCGGGCAGGCCTTTAAAGTCACGAGAAATACAATTTTATACAATTTAGCGTTTATTGTAATAAATACTATTCTTCAGATTGCTATGGCTATATTTATATCTGAAATGCGAGGAAAATATTTTAAAAAGGTGAGTCAATCGATAATGTTTTTTCCTTATTTTATATCGTGGGTTATAGTAAGTGTTATCGTTTATAATTTTTTTAATTATGAACACGGTATTTTTAATTCTTTATTAAAATTTGTAGGTTTTAAACCTGTTGATATATATTCTATGCCAGTTGCTTGGATTTTCATTATAATCTTATTTAATGCATGGAAAAATGTTGGATATGGAAGTGTACTGTATTTAGCTGCGATTATGGGTATAGATCAAGAAATATATGAAGCCGCAGCAATAGATGGAGCTAATATATTTCAGAGAATCATTTATGTAACTATTCCTGGTCTGGTGCCTACGATGATAATATTAATATTATTGGCTATAGGTAATATATTTAGAGGCGATTTTCAAATGTTTTATCAACTTGTTGGCAATAATGGACCTCTTTTTGATGTTACAGATGTTATTGATACATTTACTTTTAGGTCACTTTTGCAGACTAACGAATTTGGTATGGCTGCTGCTTCGGGATTTTATCAATCTGTGTTTTGTTTTGTAACAATATTATTAGCAAATTTTTTAGTTAAAAAGTATGATAAAGATTATTCGCTGTTTTAGAAAGTGGTGAGATATATGGCAAAAGGGAAAATACCATTGGATGTAAAGATATTCAATATTATTGCCTATATTGCCGTAGGTTTTGTGACTCTATGGTGTTTAATACCTTTTGTAATAGTCGTTTCAGGTTCATTTACTTCGGAAGAGTATATTTTAAAGTATGGTTTTAGCCTTTTTCCAAAAGATTTTTCTATAGAGGCATATAAAGTTGCATTACAAAACCCAATGGCGGTATTGAGAGCTTATGGGGTCACTATAAGTTTAACTGTTATTGGAACATTTCTCGGATTATTTATTACATCTATGACTTCGTATGTGTTGACAAGAAAGGATTTTGAGTGGAGAAACAAATTTGCTTTTTACTTCTATTTTACTACTTTGTTTAATGGTGGACTGGTGCCTTGGTATATTTTAATGGTAAAGTATTTACATTTAAAAGACAGCTACTTAGCGCTTTTATTACCGCCCTTATTAAATGTTTTTAATATTTTAGTTATGAAAAGCTATATGAGTGGTATACCCGATGCTATAACCGAATCTGCAAAAATTGATGGCGCAGGAGATTTCACCATATTTATAAAATTAATATTGCCGTTGGCCAAACCAGCTCTAGCCACAGTAGGCCTTTTTATCGCTTTGGGTTATTGGAATGATTGGTATGATTCGATGTTGTTTATTCAAAATGAAAACTTATATAGTTTACAATATTTTCTATATAAGATAGTTAATAATATTGAAGCTTATAAAAATATAGTGTCTCAAACAGGAGGTAGTATCAGTGTGAATATAAGTTTACCGAGTGAATCTTTAAAGATGGCACTTACAGTTATAGTTACAGGACCTATAGTACTCCTATATCCCTTTATTCAGAAATATTTCGTTAAAGGTATTACAATTGGAGCTGTCAAAGGATAAATCCCGTTATGGGGTTTATTATATGAAAATATTAAAGAAGGGGAGGCATTTAAAAGTGAGAAAAATTTTAAAAAAAATAAGTCTTGTGCTTGCATTAGTTTTGGTTATAGCTTCACTATTTACTGGTTGTACAAAAACCAGGACAAGTGTAAGTACCAGTAATGGGAAAAATGGTTTAAGTCCTGTCACACTTAAAATGTATCTTTTAGGAGATAAACCAAAAGATTTCGAACGTGTTTATGCTGAAGTAAATAAGTTGATGAAGCAGAAAATTAATGCAACATTAGATGTCCAATTTATACCTTGGGGAGATTTAAATAGTAAATACCCATTGCTGTTTTCCTCTGGTGAAGATTTTGATTTAATTTTTACTGCAGCAGGATGGTGTTTTTACAATCAGATAGCTACTAGTGGTGGATTTTTAGAATTGACACCTGAAATGTTACAAAAATATGCACCAAATACATGGAAATATGAGCCTAAGCTTGCGTGGGATCAAGCAAAAGTAAACGGGAAAATATATATGGTACCTAATGATCAAAAGGAATATGGATATAATGTTATCGGCGTAAGAGGAGATCTCATGGAGAAATACGGCATATCTGATATAAAAAGCGAAGCAGATCTAGAAAAATATTATGATGCTATTTTGAAAAATGAAAAGGGCATTGTGCCTATAGTCAATGGCGGTGGACAAAATCTTGAATGGCCGTATTTGTTAGAAGGAAATGAGTTTGCTCAGGTACGTGGTACGGGATCAGAGCCATTGTTTGTATATAAAATAACTGATAGCTCGGGAAAAATACTTTCTATAGTTGACACTCCAGAATTTAAAGATTATGTGTTAAAAATGAGAGAATTGGCAGTTAAAGGTGTATGGTCTAAAAATTCTATTTCCAGTAAAGAAACTAGAGATGATGCTTTTAAAGCGGGAAGGGCCGCATCCATGGTATGGAACCTTGGAACAGTTTCAGCTGATGTTACTACAATGAATAAAGAGCATCCAGAATGGAAAGCACGAGTTGTAGATATACACCCCGGGGTTAAGAAATTAATTAATCCATATACAAATAATGGTATAGCTATAAATGCCAATTCAAAAAATCCCGAAAGAGCGTTAATGGCTATAGACCTTTTAAGATATGATCGTGACATACATGATTTAGCGACTTATGGAATTAAAGGAGTTCATTGGGAACCAGTGGGTGATACTCAATATAAACTTTTACCAGGTTCAGTTAATTTTTCAGAAATTAATAATTCTTCTTGGGGATGGCATACGCATATAAATCGTACAGATGCCAATCAGCCTGAAATAGTAAAACAATTAACTGATAAATGGACAAAAGAGGATCTTGTTCATCATCCATTAGAAGGCTTTACCTTTGACGATTCAAAAGTAAAAAATGAAATGGCAGCGATCAACAATGTCGTTACTCAATATGGGCTTCCGCTAAACCTTGGGATGATATCAGACCCAATTAAAGGAATCGAAACTTATAGGCAAAAGTTAAAAGCAGCTGGTTTATATAAAGTGCTAGAAGAAATTCAAAAACAAGCGGATCAATATATGAAAGAGCATAAGTAGAAAAGAAAAAGATTAGTTATTATACCAGAGGTGGCAGATATATAACATCTGTCACCTCGATATGATTGGTTTTTGATAAACTAAGGATTAGGAGATGAGGCTTTTGGAAAACTTATTTATAAAAGGGGCAGATGTATCTTGGTTAAAACTTATGGAAGATTGTGGCGCTAGATATTACGAAAATGGGCAATTAAAAGACTGCTTAGAAATTTTAAAGAATAATGGAATCAATTATATAAGGCTTAGAATTTGGAATAATCCTCCTTTTGAGTATTGTAATAAGCAATCAACGCTTGAAATGGTAAAGCGTTTGAAAAAACTTGGATTCAAGTTTCTACTGGATTTTCACTATTCGGATTTTTGGGCCGATCCAGCAAAGCAAAATAAGCCTGCAGCATGGGAGAACTTGACTTTCAATGAACTTAAGGATGCTGTTTATAACTACACGAAAGAGGTAATATGCGCTTTAAAAGATCAAGGTACTTTGCCGGATATGGTTCAAATAGGTAATGAAATTACATGGGGAATGTTATGGCCTGACGCTAAACTCAGCCGCGAAAATAACGGTGATGAACAGTGGGATAAGTTTACTGATTTAATTAAGGCTGGTGTAAATGGTGTGGAAGACAGTTTAGACTCAAAACAATGGATAAAGATTATGATTCATATAGATAGAGGAGGAGACAATGAAACAAGTAGATGGTTTTTCGATAACCTGATTTCAAAAAGCGTTGAATTTGATGTAATCGGTTTGTCGTTTTACCCTTTATGGCACGGGACCTTATCGATGCTTAAGGATAACATTAGCGATCTTGCTTTAAGGTATAATAAAGACATTGTGGTAGTGGAATGCGCATATCCTTTTGCAATAAACACAGTAGAAGGTTCTCAGAGTATTATTAATGATTCCAGTCAACTGCACGAAGGGTATGAAGCTACACCAGAAGGTCAAGCCAGGTATGTAAGAGACCTTATTGCAATTGTTAAAGGTATACCTCAAGGTAGAGGTAAGGGTGTGTTTTACTGGGAACCCGATTGGATAAAGGTACCAAATAATAAAGCAGATAAAATATCAATCAATAATTGGTATAACCAAGCGTTATTTGATTTTGAAGGTAATGCGCTAAAGGCTTTACAGGTGTTTAAGGAATTTTAGATACTAGCTTATTAAGGGGGAGGAATGCTTATGACAAATAAAACTAAAAGTTTTATAGTATTGGCTATAGTAATTGTAGTAATATTTTTTTCAGTAAATGTAGCAAATGCAAATGTTCAATCAACCTCTTCAAAAATTTATGTAAATCCTATTAGAGGTCTTAGATCTGATTTTATAAAAGGCGCTGATGTATCGATGTTGGCGCAGATAGAACAAAATGGTGGAAAATTTTATGACAGTGGAGTACGAAAGGATTGTCTTAAAATTTTAAAAGACCATGGAGTAAATTGGATTAGGTTGAGGATCTGGAACAATCCTAAGGATGCTAATGGAATTTGGTTGGGTGGAGGAAATAATGACGAAGAGAGAACAATATACATGGCAAAAAGAGCAAAAGATTTAGGATTAAAGATTCTTCTTGATTTCCATTATAGTGATTTCTGGGCTGATCCTGGTAAACAAAACAAACCGGCTGCTTGGGTAAATGACAGCGGAGAAAAACTTCAGCAAGATGTATATGATTTTACAGCTAAAGTTATAAGAGATCTTAAAAATAATGGTGTAATCCCAGATATGGTTCAGATAGGAAATGAAATAGATAATGGTATATTGTGGCCTGATGGCAAGATTTCAGGAACAGGTTCTGGCGGTTATTCTGGCCTTGCAGCATTATTAGAGCAGGGAATTAAAGCTGTAAGGGATAATGATCCAAACAAAAATGATCCTGAGAAAAAGATAAAAATTATGCTGCACCTATCAAGGGGTGGAGATAATGCACTTTATCGTTCTTTTTTTGATAACTTGATATATAAACAGGGACTTACGGATTTTGATGTAATAGGGCTTTCATATTATCCATATTGGAGCGGTACCCTTGAGGAATTGAAATACAATATAAATGATATAAGTCAACGCTATAATAAGTATGTGGTTATTGCTGAAACTGCATATGCGTTTACTTTAGATAATGCAGACACAACTGAAAACAATTTTGGTGTTAAAGAAGAAGCTATAGGTGGCTATAAAGCTTCTGTGCAAGGTCAAGCTACTGCAGTAAGGAATATAATGGAGGTTGTTTCACAGGTACCCGACAATAAGGGACTTGGCGTTTTTTACTGGGAACCAGATTGGATTCCAGTTGCTGGTGCAGGATGGAAGACTGACGAAGGTAATGCTTGGGAAAATCAGGCTATGTTCGATTTTCAGGGCAACGCGCTTCCTTCAATAGATGTTTTTAATCTTGTATCAGGTGCTCAAGGTAGCGTAGCTCCGAGGATTTTATCTATAGAGCCTGTAAACGTATCGACAGAAGTTGGTCAAGCACCGACACTTCCGACTACAGTAAATCTGGTTTATGATGATGAATCGGTTAGGCAAGCTTCTGTAACATGGGAAAGTATTGATCCTGATAAATATGCACGTCCTGGTAGTTTTACCGTTACAGGTACAATTCCTGGCGTCAAGTTTAAGGCTATCGCTACTATTACTGTAACGAATATAATAAACTATGTACAAAATTCGGGATTTGAAGAAGGATCATTATCACATTGGAATATCTCAGGGGATATCTCTTCTGTAAAGATAGATAAGAATGCTGCTAATGCGCACTCAGGAAGCTATTCATTAAATTACTGGAATGATAGTGCATTTACAGTCACTATATCACAGACAATAACTGGATTAAAAAATGGTTATTATAAATTAAGTGCATATGTCGACGGTAGCGGAGGGGAGAACAGTTTACAGCTGTTTGCAAGTGATTATGGCGGTCCTCGATTAACTGCCGATATTCATAATTCTGGATGGCTTGTTTGGCAACATCCTGTTATTTCGTTAATTGAGGTTACAAATGGTCAAATTACGATAGGTTTAACCATTGACGGAAACAGTGGTAATTGGGGAAATCTTGATGATGTACAGCTAATTCAAGTCGATGCCTCTGGAAGTCCGATAGGAGGTTCTGTATCAACAGTGTTGACAACGCCCTCTTATGTTAACTCTGGAGACTCGTTTGAAATAGGTTATGGTTTAAAAGACGTCTCGCAAGCTGTTTATGCTCAGGAAATTACGCTAAGTTATGATCCAATGATTTTTGATTTTGTAAAAGCTGTTAAGTCGGATGATGATACTGTAATCTCCAGGATATACAGTGATACGCCAGGAACTGTGATTATAGACACAGTAAACAGCAAAGGACTAACAGTAGGTAAAAATTTATTCAATCTTACATTCAGAGCAAATACAGTTGATCAACTAACATATAGTAATATAGCTGTAACAGAAGCTAAGCTCCAAATCACAACGAAAGGTGGTACTACAGTAGATGCGGCGTTAACCAGCAGGACCATTGCTGTAGGTGGAACAGCTTCTGTAACGTTGACATCTCCTACTTTGGTAGAGCCAGGAAATAATTTTACGTTAAAAATAGGCATAAGTGGTATTTTACAGCCTATATATGCTCAAGATATTACGTTGAATTATGATCCGAACTTATTTGAGCTTTTGAAGATAGATAGTGATGGCAAATCTATAGTAATAGACAATGTGTATGACAATATACAGGGGACTGCTCGTATTATAGGTATTAATATTGGAGGACTAACTGGTAATTCTAGTGTAATGAAGCTTACATTTCGTGCCAAGGAAGTTTCGCAACCTGCAAATGGAGTTATATTTGTCGCAGATGCACAATTAGGTGTTGCACCCCAGGGAAATGTAATATTTCCTAATTTATCAAGTGTAAATATAAAAGTAGAAAGCAAGGGGTGGATTGACAATGAAGGGGCAGCTACAAAAAGCCAAGGAAGTACAAGTAATTTTAATTCGATAGATTCATGGAAAATAATTGTAACACCTGTGATTGATCCTATTACGGGTATTCCAACGGTAAATATTAGCGTTAGTGATTTGAATAATGCTTTAAAAAATGCCCCAATAGATAAATACAATGTGAAAACAGCTGTAATTGATGTACCGAAAATTGACGGACAAACACAGTATGATATTAAATTACCCGCCTCTGTTTTTTCTTCAAAGATAGAAAAACAAAAAGTTGAAATTGCAACGGATGTTGCTACAATTACTATACCTATTAATATGTTTAGTTCAGCTGAAGTTAAAGGAGCAAAGGATATAATATTGAGCATTAAAAATGTAGACAAGACAAAATTTGACGCATCTGTAATGACACAGATTGGCACCAGACCTGTGATAGACTTGAGTGTAAAAGTGGATAGCGCAAATATATTATGGAACAATCCTGATGCGCCCGTTGCCATATCCATTCCTTATAAGCCAACTGCAGAAGAGTTAAAAGATCAAGATCATATCGTTGCATTATACATAAATGATAATGAAAAAGCTATAGCTGTACCAAACTCTAAATATGACCCTGTATCAGGAAAGTTGATCTTTACAGCAACACATTTAGGAAAATATGCAGTCGCATTTATTCATAAAACATTTAATGATATAAGCAATTATGACTGGGCAAAAAATGCGATAGAAGTTCTTGCATCTAAAGGTATTACAAGCGGAACGTCACAAACAACATTTAGCCCGGCTAGGAAGGTGTCTAGAGCGGAATATTTGTCAATGCTTATATCAGCGCTTGGTTTAACTGCTAAAGTTGATGAAAATTTCGACGATGTTCATAAGACAGATTATTATTATGAGTCTGTAGGGATTGCGAAAAAACTTGGAATAGTTACGGGAGTGGGCAATAAGAAATTTGATCCAACTGAACCTATTACGCGAGAGGATATGATGGTATTAACGTTTAGAGCACTTAAGGCAATAGGAAAATTACAGTCCACAGGAACAACTGATGATTTAGTCAATTTTACAGATAAAAATTATATATCTGAGTATGCGGAAGAAAGTATAGCTACGCTAGTTAAGGAAGGAATTGTATGTGGTCGGGCCAATAGGATTGCACCTAAAGATAACGCCACTAGGGCTGAAGCTGCTACAATTATATACAGAGTAATTAAAAAATAGGACGGGTATCATCAGTTCAATTGAATGAGAGAGGGAGTCATATGAAGAAACTTTTTAAATTTTTGTCGTTTATTTTAACGATGTTTTTGATGGTTGTAAACTCACCTACGAATGTAGTGTGGGCTGATCCTGTAAATCTTGTACAAAATCCGGGGTTTGAATCAGGTTTAGATAGCTGGACTGTCGATCAAAGCCAAAGTAATATAGCTTCTATTAATTCTTCTGGAAAAGCTGAAGAAATAAAATCAGGTAATAACTCTCTTGCTATTTATTATGGGTCAAGCTATACATTGAAAGTAACACAAACTATTACAAATATTCCACCTGGTAAATATTCTTTAACTGTTTATGCAGAGGGCGATCCATCGGAAAACAAGGCAAATATTCAGTTGTTTGCTAATAATTACGGTGGACCACAACTAACGGCGAGTATTACTAACACGGGTTGGGGTAAATGGGTACAATATTCAATAAATAATATAGAAGTTACCACCGGAACATGTACAATAGGAATTCAAGTAGATTCAAACGCGCCTTATTGGGGTACTTTTGATGACTTTGCATTTATAAGGGTAGGTGAGATTGGTGCTTCACCTACAATTAATTCTATAAAACCTATTACCGTAAATACAGTGATTAATAATCCGCCACAACTTCCTTCTGTCGTAACAGCCGTTTATAATGATGGTTCTACGAAACAGGTAGATGTCACATGGGATGCGATAGATCCGCTGGATTATCAACAAATTCATTCTTTTAATGTTTATGGTACTGTAAGCGGGACAGTGTATCGAGCACAGGCTACTGTAATAGTCAATTACAAGTCTATGGATCTAAATAATAATGGTTTATTTGATGTTGGAGATTTAGCAGTTGCAATGTACTATTATCAAACAAAATCAGAAGATGTCAATTGGAGTAGTGCAAAAGTTGCTGATATCAATAACGATGGAATAGTAGATTTGATTGATATGAAACTAATAGCTAGGCAAATCCTTGAAAAAAACTAGCTGTTGACAATTTGTGTCAACAGCTAGTTTTTTGTCGAAGATATGTGTAAAATAAAGTCGAAAAAAAATTCTGAAAAATAAGAAGGAATTTTTTAAAGTAAGTAGAATTATATACTGTGATTTAACTTATTGTTGATAAAGGGGGAAGTTATTTTGTACAAGCTTTATATCGGTGAAGGTTTAAGTTACGAATACGAGCTGGTTGAGAGCCGGGTTAGGGTACCTGCTGAGAACCGTGTGTTGATTGTTGTGGCGTATGGTATAAAGATTACAGCTATTGATAAGGATGGAGGGGAGTTTTCTCAGGTTTACGATAAGATCAGTCCGTACAGGGATAAAGTGGAACAACTTGTTGACCGATTTGCCGGTTTAGCCCTTTCGCCTTACCACTTATACGAAGTGTTGGATGATATTGTAGAGATGTACATAGATGACTTTGAGCTCTACGCCTTTGATAGCATTAGTGACCACTCTTATAGAAGTATAGATATGGCGATATAGAAATATAATTAATTATTTGATAAAAAATACTGGTCCACGTGATGTGGACTATTATTTTATGCTATAATAAAAAATATAGGAGTAAGCCTTGGAGGTTATTATGAGAAAAGCAGTTTTTTCTGTTATGGCTATGTTATTTGTACTGTCGTTTGCGGTAACATTTATTTTGTCAAATTTGCAAGTAGTGGCTTTTAGCGATAGTTTTTATAAAGCGGAATTTAAGAAGTACAGGGTATCTGAGAGTACAGGTATATCCCAAGAGCAATTGATGGTGATTTCAAAAGATATAAGGGATTATCTTTTAGGAAAAAGAGACGATATAGATGTAACGGTTAAAGTGGCAGGAGAGGTAAAGCCTCTATTTGATAGGCGTGAAATTGCTCATATGAAAGACGTAAAGGACTTGTTCGCAAAGGGTTTTTTAGTGAGAAATAGTTTTACAGTGCTGTTGATTATGTCTGTAGTGTATTTTGTTGTTGCGGCAAGAACTAAGTTGTATCAACTTATGAAGTGGGTAGCCGTTGTTTCCATTGGTATGATAGGCATCGTTTTTATATTGTTAAGCATGGATTTTGACAGGTACTTTACTTATTTTCATTTAATATTTTTTAATAACGATTTGTGGCTTTTAGATCCTTCAAAGGAGATGCTGGTTAATCTGTTTCCTCAGGGTTTTTTTAGCGATGCGGCTTTTTACGTGCTAGCGTATTACACTGCGGAACTGATAATAGCCGTAATGGCGTGTAGGATCTTGGGTGTTGAAAGGAGAAAGCGTTGATGGTAAAGGTTGCAACTGGTGAACAGATGAGAGAAATAGATAAATACGCTATAGAGGTGCTGGGTATACCTGGTATAGTTTTAATGGAAAACGCAGCTCTTTCTGTGGTAGACTGCATTATTTCTAGATGGAAATTTAAGTCTGCTGTTGTCTTCGCAGGTAGCGGAAATAATGGTGGCGATGGATTTGCTATTGCCAGACATTTATTTAATAAAGGGTACGATGTAAAAGTCTTTGTTTTAAGCGCTATTAACTCTATAAAAGGCGATGCGAGAACAAATTTTGACATTTTACTCAAAATGGGCGTATACGTTATGGAGGTATTACAAAAGGAAAATCTTAAATTTGCAGAAAAGTTTGTAAAGGATTGTGATGTCATCGTAGATGCTATTTTTGGCACTGGCTTTAAAGGCGAGATTAAAGGTATTGTGAGGGAAGCCGTTGAGATCATAAACAACTCAGGAAAGCGCGTGGTTTCTGTAGACATCCCTTCAGGAGTGGAGGCCAGTACGGGGAAGATACACGGTTCGTGCGTTAAAGCTGATTTGACAATAACATTTCAATTGCCTAAAATAGGACTTGTGGTACATCCAGGGACAGAAGTGGCAGGAGAAGTGGTTGTCAGCGATATAGGAATACCTCAGCAAGCTATAAACGTGCAGGATATTAAGGTGATGTTAAACGATGAGAGCATGGCTTTGAGGTGTTTTCCCCCTCGAATTGAGGATTCCCATAAAGGGAATTACGGGAAAGCATTAATAATTGCCGGTTCACGAGGTATGACAGGCGCTGCCGTTATGGCTGCTGTATCCTGCCTGAAATCGGGAGCTGGTCTGGTTTACCTTGCCGTTCCTGAAGAGGTCTTGGAAACTGTAGAAGGTATGGCCTTGGAAGTGATCAAGGTAGGTTACAGAAGGTTTGAGGATCTACATGAGCATATAGTAAATTGCGATGCAATAGCGATGGGCCCTGGTATGGGACAATCAGACTTAACAGCTGAGTTGGTATCAAAAGTTATTGAAATCTGCGATAAGCCGATGGTACTAGATGCAGATGCTTTAAACTATCTGTCAAAAAATCAAGATCTCCTGAGGTCTATAAAAGCGCCTTTCATAATAACACCGCACCCAGGAGAGATGGCGAGACTTGTTGGCACTACAGTGGATGAGATTCAAAGTGATAGGATAGGCGTTGCTTTTGAATTTTCCCAAAAGTATAAAGCCGTGACCGTGCTTAAAGGTTCAAAAACGGTTATCGCATCAGAAAAAGGAATTGTGTTAAATACTAATGGCAACCCTGGGATGGCTACAGCTGGTGCAGGTGATGTTCTTACAGGAATAATTGCTGGGCTCCTTGCTCAAAGGTGCGATGCCGTGTCGGCAGCGGCGGGAGGTGTTTTTTTGCATGGAATGGCTGGAGACATAGCGAAAGAAAAAGTTGGCGAATATGGAATGACAGCTGGTGATATAATAAGGTATATACCTGAAGCCATTAGAAAATTGCAAAAAATTAAATGATAGTAGGAATATACTCAAGTACATAGACATATATATTTATCGCGTAAGAGAGGAGAAAAAAATTGAATGAATTTTTAAGACCGGTATGGGCTGAAATTAATTTGAGCAATATCCGATACAATATAAGGAACATTAAAGCGCACTTAAAAGAAGGGGTAGAAGTAATTGCGGTGGTAAAGGCTGATGCTTATGGGCATGGCTCTAAGCGCGTGTCCCAGGTCCTCATACAAGAGGGCGTAAAATACCTGGCAGTAGCGATATTAGACGAAGCCATTGAGCTCAGGAAATGCGGTATACAGGTACCTATACTGATATTAGGATATACCCCTGTAGAGCAACTTAAGTATGTAGTACAATACGATATTACGCAAACCGTATTTGACCTAAATTACGCGAAGATGTTATCAGAAGAAGCCGTTGCAAGACATAAAAGGGCAAAAATCCACGTAAAAATAGACACAGGCATGGGCAGAATAGGCTATACAGATTATGAAAGAGCAAGGCGAGAAATACTGCAGATGTCGTCATTGCCTGGTATACAAGTAGAAGGTATTTTTACTCATTTTGCTTCTGCCGATGAGAGAGATAAAGAATATACTTACAGACAATACAGGATTTTTTGCCAGTTATTAAATAGCTTGAAAGGGCAGTTAGAAATCCCGTTAAAACACGTATCCAATAGTGCAGCAATATTAGATCTACCTGATATGAGCTTAGACGCGATAAGGCCAGGTATAATCTTATACGGCCACTACCCTTCAGAAGATGTAACTAGATCAATTTCTGTTAAGCCTGCGATGTCTTTAAAAGCTAAAGTAGTCCACGTCAAAGAGGTGGAGCCAGGTACGTATATAAGTTATGGAAGGAGGTTTGAAACCAAGAGAAAAAGTGTAATAGCTACAATCCCAATCGGCTATGCCGATGGCTATACCCGGATGCTGACAGGCAAGTCAAGGGTTTTGGTAAAGGGGCGATTTGCTCCTGTGGTAGGTACGATATGCATGGATCAGATGATGGTAGACGTCACAGAAATAAATGACGTTAAAGTGGGAGATGAGGTGGTTCTGTTCGGCATGAGTGGTAGTAACGAGATAACAATTGAAGAAATCGCTGGCCAGTTGGGCACTATAAACTATGAGATACTGTGTATGGTAGGGAGAAGGGTTCCCAGGGTTTATATTGACAGTTGACATAATATATAGTGTAGTATATAATGAAATATATCAGTATGAGGAGGTCAGTAGAGTGGGCGCCAATAAGAGGATTCTTGTCAGTCTTCCTGAGAGCTTGTTAGAGGAAGTCGATCATATTGCGTCTATAGAGAATTGCAATAGGTCTGAATTTATACGTGAGGCGATGAAGCTTTATATAAAAGAGAAAAAGAAAATGCGAATAAGGGAGAGCATGAAAAAAGGTTATCTGGAAATGGCTGCAATAAATATGGAACTGGCGGAGTTAGGGTTTACGGCTGAAAATGAATGTATTACCACTTACGAAATAAAATTGTCAAAGTGTGATTGATATGGTTATCAGGCGAGGAGACGTTTTTTATGCGGATTTAAGCCCTGTAATCGGTTCCGAGCAGGGAGGTGTAAGGCCAGTTCTGATAATACAAAATGATATAGGCAATAAGTACAGCCCTACTGTTATCGTTGCTGCGATAACATCTCAGATAAATAAGGCAAAACTGCCCACTCATGTCGAGATAACGGGTACAGATATAGGACTTTCCAAGGATTCTGTAATATTGTTAGAGCAGGTTAGAACTATTGACAAAAAGCGGTTGCGGGAAAAAATAGGGCATCTGGAAAGTGATGTAATGGAAAAGGTCAATGAAGCAATTCAGATAAGTATGGGATTGATAGATTTTTGAGGATATTCTATATGAATGTCCTTTAATTTTTTGTGTTTTGCTGATATAATAGATGTAGTTAGGGGGGAATTTAAGTTGAAAATTAAAAAGTTTGTATATGTGGGATTAATTGTCGTATTAGTGGGATTTTTGTGGTTTTATAGAGATAGCTTTGCGGGGACAACAGAGCCGGGAAGCCAAGAAGATCCTCTGGTAACCAAGAGCTATGTGGACAGTAAAATTTCTCAGGTTCAAGGCGCACCTCAGAATCTTGATATTGTATATCTGAAAAAGTTTCAAAGCCTTATTTTAAATGCAGGGACTGAAGTTATTGTAAGGACGGGAAAATCTTCGATAATAGCAGGTCCTGATGGGCTTTCCGACGTCACCAGTGGACAGGATTTAAAAAATGGGGTTACGGTGCCTTTAAATCATCTTTTAATAACCCCCAGATCTGACGGCAGAGGAATAAAAGCGATAAGCGATACAGTAATAGTGATGGTAAGGGGTAAATATACGATAAAGTGAAAATTTTTTGATGGAGAGGGTATTGATGAGGGTTTTGATATCGGGGTATTACGGATTTGGAAATACAGGAGATGAGGCGATTTTAAGGGCTATTGTAAATTCGATGAGGAGTGAGAAACCGGATTTAGATATCGTCGTATTATCCGACAATCCAAAAGAAACAGAAAAGATACATAACGTCAGGGCCATAAATCGCATGGATTTAGTAAGCATATGGACAACCCTCTCCTGTTCAGATATGCTTATAAGCGGTGGTGGTGGATTATTACAGGATATTACGAGTACCAGAAACATTCTGTATTACATCACCATAATTTACATGGCATGGCTTTTAAAAAAACCGGTGGTGTATTACGCTAACGGCGTAGGACCTATACGAAGCTATTTCAATAGGTTGCTGGTCAGAAATGTCAGCAATAAGGTGCAAGTGATAACAGTGAGGGATTTTTTGTCAAAATGCCAATTAGATGAGATAGGTGTAAAAAAGGATATATTTATAACTGCGGACCCAGCATTTCTTTTAAAAGTTCCCGATTACGTAAATGTGGAGAAAATCTACGAGAGAGAAGGTATACCGTTAGATAAAAAAATACTGGGTGTTTCTATACGCAAATGGAATAATTTTAACAATGTGAAAAATGCTTTTAAAGATTTCGTAAGGAGAGCAAGGGGTGTAGAGGATTTTAACATAGTGTTTTTGCCCATGCAAAAGGGAGAGGATTTGTGCGTATGCGAGGAGATAGCTAATTGCTTTGACAGGTCTTATGTGGTAAAAGGAAGTTATGATGTGTATGAAATATTAGGCATTGTGAGCAAATTTGATTACATGATAGGGATGAGATTACATGCGATGATTTTCTCTGTATTAAATGGAGTACCTGTCATTGGAATATCTTATGATCCTAAAATAGATAATTTTTTCGGGATAATAGGCCAGCAATACCTTAATCACGTCGATGAAGTGAATGGCGAAAGGCTGTTTAACCAGTATCTAGATGTAGTTATGCACAGGAAAGAGATATCTGATTATCTTAAGAGAAAGTCTGAGGAATTGAGGTTAAAAGCAATGGAAAACAACAAAATTGCTTTCAAAGTGCTGGAAAGGCAGAGATGGGTTAATGATTGAGAGACAAAGAAAAGTCGTTAATATTTTAGGTGTTCCTGTAGACAATATAGATATAAAAGAGGCGGTGAATTTAATCGAGAAATTTATACTGGAATTGGACGATATAAGATGCCGTGTTGTTTATACGCCAAATCCGGAAATGATTATGAAAGCCCAGGAAGATAGAGAATTAAAAGGAATTTTAAACGACGGTGATCTTAATATACCTGATGGCATAGGAGTGGTTATTGCGTCTAAGCTGTTGGGGAAACCGTTGAAGTGCCGTGTGGCTGGGTATGATTTGATGATGGAAATAATAAAGCTGTGCCACCAAAAGGATTATTCTATTTGCTTTTTAGGCGGACAACCTGGTGTAGCTGAGCAGGCAAAAAACAGAGTAGAGCAGATGTATAAAGGGATTAAGGTTACTGGTGCTTACCATGGGTATTTCTCTCCTGATTATGAAGACGTCATATTAGAGGAGATAAACATAAAAGCGCCAGACGTGTTATTTGTGGGTATGGGCGTGCCGAAGCAAGAGAAATGGATTCACAAGTATAAGGGAGAGCTGTATTCAGGTGTTTGTATGGCAGTTGGCGGGAGTTTGGATGTGCTAGCCGGTAAAGTGAAAAGAGCGCCTAGGGCGTTCCAGGTATTGGGATTAGAGTGGTTATATCGCTTAGTAACACAACCGTGGAGGTATAAAAGAATGTTGGCACTTCCGCGATTTATGGTACAAATTTTAAAAGAGCGCAAAAAGGTGATGTAATGAAAGAAAACATCAGGCAAAAAATCTTTGATTTTATAGGTATCTCATTGGGCACGTTGCTTACAGCCCTTGCTTTAAATCTTTTCCTGCAACCCAATCAGATAGCTCCCGGCGGTGTCAGTGGGTTGGCCATAGAGATCAATTATCTTACGGGATTGCCTACAGGTACCCTTACGATAATTATAAATGTGCCGTTATTTTTGATAGCTATAAAGGTATTAGGCGCCAGGTTTGGCGTGAAGACATTTTACGCTACTATTTTGTTGGGCGTGCTAATAGATTTGACGTCAGGTATCAGACCACTTACTAACGATTCTATCCTCGCTGCTGTTTATGGAGGATTAATTATGGGTCTGGGCTTAGGGCTGGTGATAAAATACCATGCTACCACCGGAGGCACGGACTTGGCAGCTATGGTATTACATAAATACATAAAAACCCTAACTGTTGGCCGCTTATTGCTTATAATCGACTTTGTGATAATAGCTATAGCTGGTATCATATTTAACCCTGAAAAGGCCATGTATGCGCTAGCAGCAGAGTTTTTAGCGATAAAGCTTATAGACATCATTCAAGAAGGTATAACCACCAATAGGGTAGCGCTTATAATCTCAAAAAGGCATAAGGAGATAATCTCTAAAATAATGAAAGAATTGGATAGGGGTGCAACTTTACTGGAAGGTACAGGAGCATTTTCAGGCCACCACAGAGATGTTGTAATGTGCGTTGTGGACAAAAGCCAGGTAGCAAAACTGAGGGATATTGTAAGAGAGCTGGATGATAGAGCTTTTGTGGTTATACTTGATGCATATGATGTTATCGGAGAAGGGTTTAATAAAATATAGGGATAAAATCGCTGCGAAATATCTATAATTTTTAGGGAATAAGATAAAGCAGCGGTTTTTATTTTTGCCTAAAAGCGGTAAAATAAAATATAATGATTATTAAAGAAAAATACTTTACAAATTGATAAATGTTTTATATAATAATAAATGAAAAATATAAAAATAATATTACATAAAGAATTATTTAGGGAGGTAATATTGATGAGAGAAATGACAAAAGCAAATCTCACCAATGCTTTTGCAGGTGAAAGCCAAGCTCACATGAGGTATCTGATTTTTTCTGAAAAGGCTGAAAAAGAAGGGATGCCTAACATAGCGAGGCTGTTTAAAGCCATTGCCTATGCAGAGCAGGTACATGCGACAAATCACTTTAAGACCCTGGGAGAATTAGGGGATACCAAGGATAATTTGAGTAAAGCTATCGGTGGAGAGAATTTTGAAGTAAACGAGATGTATCCTGCCTATGATGCGGTGGCAAATTTACAGAGTGAAAAGGATGCTTTAAAGAGCATTCACTACGCTTTAGAGGCGGAAAAGATACATGAAAAACTGTATTCAGATGCTAGGGAAGCTGCTGCAAAAGGTCAGGATATAAACATAGGAAAGGTTTATATATGCCCTGTGTGCGGTTACACTGTGGTAGGCGAAGCGCCGGATAAATGCCCAGTTTGCGGTGCCAAGAGAGAGATGTTTAAAGAATTTTAAAGGTAAGAGGGGATTATTATGGTAGAGGCAGGTCAGATATACAAGTGTAGTAAATGCGGAAATATAGTTGAAGTACTGGTGGCAGGCGGAGGCTCTTTGGTGTGTTGCAACGCTTCTATGGAGCTGCTTCAGGAAAAATCAGGGGATACCGGCAAAGAAAAACATGTACCTGTTATAGAAAGAGATGGCGACGTGGTGACGGTTAAAGTGGGAAGTGTTTCACACCCCATGCAAGAGGACCACTATATCCAGTTTATTGAGCTTTACGTTGACGGCAAAATTTACAGGAAGAATTTAAAGCCTGGAGATTTACCTGAAGCGCGTTTTGAGGTAAAAGACGCCACTGATATAAGGGCAAGGTCGTATTGCAATCTTCACGGATTGTGGAAATCATAAAAGGAAGCCCTGCTACAGGGTTTCCTTTTTTATATCATCTTAATGAGTATATGGCCGAGGATATCACCGGCAAGGCTTATTTTGTCTGCGCAATTGCTCAAATGCCTGTAAATTTCCCTCATTTTTAAAATGTACTTTATATCGTCGCCTTTGAGCAGTTCTGCGACGTATTTTCTGTAGAGGTTTTCAATTTCATTTTCGTATTTTTTTGCTCCAACGGCAAACCTCATAGCCTCTTTTTTATTTTTATCCATATTGTAAAGGGATTGGTTGATCAATTCTGTACCCTTTCTTATGGTTTCAACCATTGTCTTTAATTCACTAGTAGGGCTGATTTCATATACTTCCATTTCTTTTACAGTGGTATCACAGTAGTCCAGTATTTCATCTATAGCACCTGAAAGAGCAAAAATATCTTCTCTTTCAATAGGGGTTATAAATGTCTTATCCAACTCATCTATTACTTGTTGTCTTTTGCGGTCAGCTGCCTTTTCCAGCTTTGTTACCTTGTCTCCGTCTTCTTTAGCAGCTGTTTCAAGGTATTTTTGCAGTGATACTACACCTTCGAGTGTCAACTGGCTTTGTTCCTGAAGCAATTGGTAAAAGTCTGCCTTTTCGGAAAAAAGGTTTTTAAGGAAACGCATATTTATACCTCCGTTTATATGCTGCGCATTATTAAGTAGAGTATAACAGACATTATAAAGGAAAAGGGAATGGTGACAATCCAGGCTATCATCATGCTCTTCACAAAATACCACCTTACGCCATTAGGTCTTTCTTTTGCTCCTACGCCCATTATTGAGGTGTTGATTATCTGAGTTCCACTAATAGGAGCTCCTATCATATTGGAAGGGACTATCACGATAATTGATGCCAGTTGAGCATTGAAAGAGTGCAGAGGCTTGACTTTATATATCCTTGCGCCCACACTTTTGACCATTTTTAATCCTCCTAGCACAAGACCTGTGGATATCATCAATGCCGATATTAACTTGATCCATAAAGGGATGCTAAAGTTTTTTACCGTATTTGCCTGTAATATGGCTATAGCAATGATTCCCATCCCTTTTTGGGCGTCATTGGTTCCTTGGCTGCTGTTAAGCAAAAAAATGGTTAAAAATTGTAACCTTTTAAGTAATTTGTTTACACCGGGTCCGTATCCGCGCAACACAGTTACACTTATACCCATTATCGTATAGCCTACAAAAAACCCTATAATAGGCGATAAAAACAGAGGGAGTATGACCTTTGTCATTACACCGGTGATATTGATGGCTTTAAGTCCATATTCTACAAAAAAAGGGCCCAGCAGTCCGCCTATTAAAGCGTGAGAAGAACTGGTAGGTATCTCTAAATACCAAGTAATGACGTTCCACGTGATGGTACTTAATATGACTGCTAAGAGCATAAGTTGTAATTTATTTGGATCTTTGAAGAGGAAATCTTGTTTAATTATGGATTTCCCTATGGTAGAAGCCACTGATGTACCCAGAAAAAAAGTACCTAAAAACTGAGAAAATGCCGCCAGTGCAAAAGCTGTACGGGCTTTTATAGATCTTGATGAAATTATGGTAGCAATGAGATTCCCTTCATCGTGAAATCCCGTGATAAAAATATGAACAAATACTGCTAAGGATAGTATATAAAACAATTCCATCAATCCACCGTTTATTGAGTTTTCTCTATATAATAGAATATATAAAGCTACTTGTCAATATTCTGCAGGGTATTTATGATAAGTAGATGACAATCCTGAAAAAGACAGGTGGTGTTAAAAGATTGAAATACTCTGGTAAGATTGATAAAATAATTATGAATAAACATGTTACAATGATATAACCGACTTATTTGAGAGGTGGTAAAATTGGAACTTTTTGATGTCATTGAGAAGAGGAGAAGTGTTAGAAAATACGTTAATAAGCCTGTGCCTGAGGAGTCAATAAGAAAGGTATTAAATGCTGCACGGTTAGCCCCTTCTTGGGCAAACAAACAGTGCTGGCGATTTATAGTGGTGACCGATCCTGAGTTAAGATTAAAATTAGGAGAAGCGATGAACAATAACCCCAATAAGTCATGCTATGTGGATGCTCCCGTAGACATCGTGGTATGTGCGAAGAGGCATGATTCCGGTATTCACGATGGAAAGGAATACTTTATGTTTGATCTGGGACTTGCTATGGAGAATCTGGTATTAGCTGCTGCGGATGAAGGATTGGGCACGTGCATAATAGGATGGTTTGAAGCAGGGCCTATAAAGCAATTGTTGCACATACCTGAAAATTACGAAGTTGTAGTGGTTACTCCGTTAGGTTACCCTGCTGAGGTACCTAATACTCGATTGAGAAAAGAGTTAGATGACATCGCATCTTACAACGGATTTAATTGAAAGTAGGTGGCCTCTGAGGGGTTGCATTAAGGAGCGCTATCGGGTGGCTCGATATGCTTTTTTACTATATCCGATAGTTCCGAGGTGTACCTGTTGATTTTAGCTGTAAGGCTTCGGTAATTTAATATTTGCTGCCGATTTTTGTTTATACTGCGTATCAAAGTAGTTTTTACGCTGTCAAATAACGCATCAATGGATACATATTCTGTTAAGTTTTCTTCGTGCAAAGGTATTTCAACTAATTCCTCGTTTACCACCTTGTAGTAATAAAGTTTGCGGTCCAGTCTCAGTACTATTTTCTCTTCTATAGATTTATCAAATACCACAATACCTTTGCCGATTTCAAATATTTTGCCCATATAGCTTCTTATGATAATATTGTCTGTTTTGATGTAATCAGATAATTCGAGGAAAATATCTACGATTTCTTTTATACACGTTTTTATTACTTTTTTCATCTCTTCATTGGCTTTGTCTTTTTCTATTTCAGATTGTTTAAGATTTTCTATTAATTCTTTTATTTCATCAAAAACGCTCATATTATCACCTCATTTGTATTATTTTTTAAGACTGACTTAAATATGCGAGTTCAGAAAAATGAAAGTTGAAAAATAAATTTTTCAGATTGCGGAGTTAATTCCATACATTTTTATTAGTATTTTGGCTGAAAAACTGTATAAACAAGGATTTTTACAAAGTTAAATATTTATGGGATAGTGCAAATTTGCAAGTTTGATAAAAAATTATTCATAGATGTATTGACAAACTTAATTTGATAGCATAAAATTATTCTAAAATTATAAAAAGGGGGATATGGAGAATTATGCCGGATATTTCCAGGAACATTTACCTTGTGGACACTACCCTTAGAGACGGCGAACAAACGGCAGGTGTGGTTTTTGCCAATAACGAGAAGATAAGGATTGCAAAATTCTTAGATGAAATAGGCGTGGATCAATTGGAAGTGGGCATTCCGGCGATGGGTGGAGATGAAAAAGACGCTATAAAGTCTATTGTTAAAGCTGGACTGAAGGCGAGCATTATGGCGTGGAATAGAGCTGTTATAAAAGACATTCAAGAATCAGTTGACTGCGGCGTCGACGCTGTAGCAATATCTATCTCTACTTCTGACATACATATAAAATATAAGCTTCAGAAAAGCAGAGAATGGGTAATAGAGAGTATGGTACAGGCTACTGAATACGCTAAAAAACAGGGAATGTATGTCTCTGTTAACGCTGAAGATGCTTCAAGGACAGATCCTGAGTTTTTACTCGAATTTGCAAAAGCAGCTAAAGAAGCTGGTGC
The DNA here is from genome assembly GCF_000427425.1 of Caldanaerobius polysaccharolyticus DSM 13641. Lineage (NCBI taxonomy): Bacteria > Bacillati > Bacillota > Clostridia > Thermoanaerobacterales > Thermoanaerobacteraceae > Caldanaerobius > Caldanaerobius polysaccharolyticus. Next base: position 1,022,665 of record NZ_KE386495.1, read on the forward strand.
TGATAGATTGCGTTTCTGCGATACCGTAGGTATATTGGATCCTTTTAAAACATTTGACAAAATTAAGTTTTTAAAAGATAATGTTGATATAGATATTGAAATGCATACCCACAATGATTTTGGAATGGCTACGGCGAATGCTATTGCAGGAATTATGGCTGGTGCTAATTACGTGGGTGTGACTGTAAATGGCTTGGGCGAGAGGGCAGGTAACGCTGCTTTGGAAGAAGTGGTAATGGCCCTAAAGTACGTAGAAGGGATTGATTTGAAGATAGACACCAGGAGGTTTAGGGAGATTTCCGAGTACGTAGCCATGGCATCAGGTAGGCAGATACCTGCGTGGAAAGCCATAGTGGGTTCCAATATGTTTGCCCACGAGTCAGGCATTCACGCTGACGGTACCATAAAAGATCCTCGAACATATGAGGTGTTTGATCCCAGTGAGGTGGGCCTGGAAAGGCAGATTGTAATAGGGAAACATTCAGGTACTGCGGCGATCAGGAAAAAATTTGCTGAGTACGGAATTGAAATCGATGAGACGACAGCTAGGGATTTACTTGCAAAGGTTAGAGCAGCGGCAGTCTCATTGAAGAGGTCGCTTTTTGACAAAGAATTGGTCTACATTTATGAGGATTACATGAGTGAAAAGGAAGGTATGAAGGCACAATAAGCGTTAAGGAGGATTGTGGTGGGTTACAATATAGTTCAAAAAATACTTAAAGAACACTTGGTATCAGGAGTTATGGTTCCAGGTCATGAAATTGCTATTAAAATCGATCAGACTCTGACACAGGATTCCACAGGGACCATGGCCTACCTTCAGTTTGAGGCGATGGGCATACCCCGCGTTAAGACAAAGCTTTCTGTAGCATATGTAGACCATAACATGTTACAGGAAGGTTTTGAAAACGCTGATGATCACAAGTACATTCAAACAGTAGCAGCCAAGCACGGTATCTACTTTTCCAGGCCCGGTAATGGTATATGCCATCAGGTGCACCTTGAAAGATTTGGGGTGCCTGGTGAAACCTTATTAGGATCTGATAGCCATACGCCTACCAATGGTGCGTTGGGAATGCTCGCTATAGGTGCAGGGGGATTGGATGTTGCCGTAGCGATGGGCGGTGGCCCGTATTATTTAACAATGCCGCGAGTAGTTAATGTAAGGTTACACGGTTCCCTGGGCCCGTGGGTATCTGCAAAAGACGTTATTTTAGAACTGTTAAGAAGGCTTACGGTAAAAGGTGGCGTAGGCAAGGTAATTGAGTATTCCGGCGAAGGCGTAAAAAGCCTCACGGTACCGGAGAGGGCCACTATTGCCAATATGGGAGCTGAATTAGGAGCCACCACTTCTGTTTTCCCTAGCGATGAGGTTACAAGGGAATTTTTATCTGCTCAAGGTCGCATAGAAGATTGGAAGCCTATAAGTGCAGATGAAGATGCTGAATACGACGAAGTAATAGATATATACCTTGATAGTTTAGAGCCTTTGATTGCACAGCCCCATAGCCCTGATAATGTAGTTAAGGTAAAGGAAATAGAAGGGTTAAAAGTAGACCAGGTAGCAATAGGCAGTTGTACTAATTCATCTTATATGGACATGATGAAAGTTGCTGCGATATTAAAGGGAAAAACGGTGCATCCTGATGTTTCACTGGTCATTTCACCGGGGTCTAGGCAGGTATTCCAGATGCTGGCCAAGAATGGAGCGCTAGCAGACATGATATCGGCTGGGGCGAGGGTATTGGAGTGTGCGTGTGGCCCGTGTATTGGCATGGGTCAGGCTCCGGCTTCTAATGCGGTATCTGTCAGGACATTTAACAGAAACTTTGAAGGTAGAAGTGGCACTAAGAGCGCAAAGGTGTATCTTGCCAGTCCCGAAGTAGCAGCTGTTGCGGCGATATACGGTTGCATAAAAGACCCCAGGGTATTAGGCGAAGAGATTCATGTGAGTTTTCCTGAGAAATTTGATATTAACGATAACATGATAATACCACCAGCTGAAAACCCTGATGATGTGACAGTAGTCCGCGGACCAAATATTAAGCCTTTCCCATCTCACCAGCCGTTACCGGATAGGTTAGAGGGTCAGGTGCTGTTAAAAGTAGGGGATAATATAACCACGGACCACATAATGCCGTCCAATGCCAGGCTTTTGCCGTTCAGATCAAATATCCCTAAACTGGCGGAACATTGCTTTGAAGGGGTAGACCCTGATTTCTCAAAAAGGGCAAAAGCTAACAATGGTGGTTTTATCGTAGGCGGTGCAAATTATGGGCAGGGTTCTAGCCGTGAACATGCGGCGCTGGTGCCGTTGTACCTGGGAATTAAATTCGTACTGGCGAAGTCTTTTGCCAGGATTCACAAGGCGAATTTAATAAATAATGGAATACTTCCTCTGACTTTTGTAAACGAAAGCGATTATGATGAAATATCTAAGGGAGATGTCCTGATATTGGAGAACGCTATTGAACAGGTGAAGTCTAAAGGAGATATAGTTATAAAAAACGTGACAAGGGGAAAAGAAATATTGGTTAATTTAGATGTGTCGGATAGAAACAGAGAGGTCTTGATAGCAGGGGGGTTACTCAATTACACGTCTTTATCTTAGGCATATGTTCATATGCCTTTTATTTTTTTCTTGACAATGTCAGTTATTTTTTATATAATGATTTTGTCGTTAAGAATGGGGTTATAGCCCAGCTGGTTAGAGCGCCACGTTGACATCGTGGAGGTCACAGGTTCGAGCCCTGTTAACCCCACGCTTATTGATGAGAAGGTTCCGGCACTGCGTTAGGTGCCGGAATTTTTGTTTTGGTGGTTTTTTTATTTATATTTTCATATAATAATAGAGTCCAGCGGTTAAGGAGGGATTTAGTTGAAGGATATAAAGGTGAAGTTTAACGGCAAAACGTACCAATGTCCAGAGAACACCTTGTTGTTAGATTTTTTTAAAGGGAAGGTTTATGATGAAAACATGATTATAGCAGGCCTTGTGGACAATAAACTTGTGGATTTAAATTATAAGCTCCACCGCGATTGTTGTGTTGGTGCGGTTGACATAAAAAGTGAAGAGGGTATGAAAGTATACAGGAGGAGCATGAGCTTTGTATTTATCAGGGCTGTGCGCGAATTATTTCCAGAGGCAAGGGTTACAATAGAGCATTCATTGGGCAAAGGTTTGTACTGTGAAGTTCATAAGGATCACTCGCTGAATAAAAGCGATGTGGCACTTATAAAGCGCAAGATGGATGAAATTGTCTCTAAAAATATGCCTTTTGAGAGAATAAAGGTGTCTATAAAGCAGGCCATAGATATCTTTAACCAGCAAGGCCAGCCAGAAAAGGTAAAGCTGCTAAAGTATAGCACTGACGAAAAAATGTACCTTTATAGACTTAACGGTTATTACGATTATTTTTATGGCATTTTAGCACCTCATACAGGTTATTTGAAGGTGTTTGATCTTAAATTTTATTTGCCTGGTGTTATCATAATGTTTCCTGATATGTCTGATCCTAAAAATGTAGCAGAGTTTGTGGATCAACATAAGCTGGCGGCCATATACCAGGAAACGGAAAAGTGGGGCAGGATAATGAGGGTTGATTATGTGTCCTCATTAAACGAGCTCATAGAATCGGGTGACATCAAGGAAATTATAAGGATAGCTGAGGCATTGCACGAAAAGAAAATTGCGCAGATTGCCGATTTGGTAAGTAAAAACAGGGATAATGTAAGGCTTATACTGATAGCAGGGCCTTCATCTTCTGGTAAGACCACTTTTGCTCAGAGGCTTTACATTCAGTTAAGGGTCAATGGTTTAAGGCCTATATCTATTTCATTGGATGATTATTTTCTGCCATCTGGTATGATTCCTAAAGATGAGAACGGCAAGTATGATTTTGAAAATATCGAGGCCCTGGATTTGGAACTGTTTAACGAACAGCTAGCTCAACTGATACAGGGAGAAGAGGTGGTTTTACCAAAGTACGATTTCGCTACTGGAAGCAGAATACAATACGGTAGAAAAGTAAAGATTGACAAAGATCAGCCGATTATAATTGAAGGTATCCACGGATTAAATGAAAGGCTTACATCGGCGATACCTAAAGACCGCAAGTTTAAGATATATATAAGCGCGCTCACGCAATTAAATCTGGATGACCATAACAGGATACCAACTACCGATTCCAGACTTGTCAGGCGCATAGTAAGGGACTATATGTTCAGGGCCACTGATGCTGAGAAGACACTGGAGATGTGGAGCTCGGTGAGAAGAGGGGAAGAAAAAAACATATTTCCTTATCAGGAGGAAGCTGATGTCATGTTCAATTCAGCTCTCGTTTATGAATTAGGGGTATTGAAAAAGTACGCTGAGCCTCTGCTGCTTAAAGTTAAGAGGTCTTCTGGTGTTTTTTACATGGCCCAGTATCTGCTGGATATATTAAGTTATATAAGGCCTATACGTGATGAGCAGGATATACCTGCTAATTCTATATTGAGGGAATTCATAGGTAATAGCTGCTTTTTTTGACGGCTGATTATTCTTTGTTGTAATATTCCCCTTGGCGTAGTATAATTAAGCTGTTTACTAATCGGGTCAGGGGGAAGAAGGTTTGAATCAACTGGCGATAGCGGAAAAGATATTTTCAAATTTGTCCGTTATATTTTTAGGTTATTTAATCAAGCGATTAAAGCTTTTACCTGAAGGTGCTGGCGATGTTTTGAGTAAATTTATATTGTATGTCACATTACCTGCCACCATTATAAATGTATTTTTAAATTCTAAATTGTATGCTCAGTTTTTTATCTTGCCATTAATAAGTATTTTTCTTGGCATCTTTACTTTTGTTCTTGGCTATATCTTAGTTAGAAAAGTACATCTCGACTCTAAGACAAAATGGACGCTGATAATTTCCATCTGCGGGTACAACGTGGGGCTGTTTGCTTTTCCTTTCATACAGCAGGTTTATGGCAATAAAGGCTTAATCACTATGGCTATGTTTGACATGGGAAACTCATTTATCGTATTCGGTTTAGCATATGGTATTTCTTTTTTAGCTTCAGAGGGGGAAAAGATTAATTTTTCCGCGATAATAAAAAAAGTGTTGTGTTTTTTTCCATTGGATATATACGTTTTATCTATCTTTATCAATATAACGGGTATTCAATTTCCTGAATTATTGAAAGAAATGATATCCCAGCTGGCTGTGCCTAATGGCGTTTTAGCGCTGTTTACCATAGGCTATTTTTTGGATTTTAAGTTAAGCAGAGATGAGCTCAAAGCGCTGGCAATAGGGGTGTTTGTAAAATTTTTGCCGGGGTTGCTACTGCTTCTGTTTGTAATCCTGGCATTTAGCACCAAATCGCTTTTGGTTAAAATTCTCACCATAGGGGCTCTTTTGCCTACTCCGATGGTGGCTGTAATATATTCCATAGATAGGGGGTTAAATGTAAAACTTTCGTCGGTGCTGGTGACAGTTACGATCATGTTTAGCATAATTTTCATGATGGCGATAATGTTGTTGTGGCGATAAAAATATGTGCGATTTGTATTGCAAAACCAACAATAATAGTATATAATATTCACAGTAAATAAGAAGGCCTTTAATTCAACCCTGAGAGGTTGGCAAGGTGTTATTCAGCGTAGCTGTATAGATTTTAGCGAATAAGATTTACAATATAGAAACCTCTCAGCCTGTCGGGTTGGGGGGTTTTTTGCGGAGGTATAGAGTTGAGGATAAAGGCCGAGATAATGGATGAAAATGCCATGAGACGGGCGCTGGTGAGGATCGCCCATGAAATAATAGAGCGCAATAAGGGCGTGGATAACCTGGTGCTCATAGGCATAAAGAGGAGAGGGGTACCTTTAGCCAGAAGAATTGCTATGGCGATAGCCCAGATAGAAGGGAAAGAAGTACCCGTAGGGGAACTGGATATCACGTTGTATCGCGATGACCTCAGCGCATTGGCGGAGCAGCCTATTGTAAGTAAACCTGAATTTCCCTTTGATGTAAAAGGGAAGATCTGTGTTCTGGTAGATGATGTCCTGTATACAGGTAGGACCGTAAGAGCTGCGATGGACGCCATTATACGCCTGGGCAGACCTAAGGCAATACAGCTGGCCATCCTGATTGACAGGGGTCACAGGGAATTGCCTATAAAAGCCGACTTTGTGGGCAAGAATGTTCCTACGTCCAGAACCGAGTTGATATCTGTCAGAGTAAGTGAAGTTGACAATGAAAATAGAGTTCTTATAGAGGAATGACCTTTTAAATTAGTCCTGTGAGGCTAATAAAGGGAGCGAGACTCCCTATATAGAAGGGAGGAATTTTATTATGGTGAAAGTAAGAAGAGAAATGGGATAGAATAGGTCGTTCTATCCCATTTTTTTGTGCCCTTAGGTGAGTTTAAGGTAAATGGAAAAGGGAGGTAATTGCTGTGTTGAGAAAAGATCTTCTGGGTTTGAGGTTTTTGACATCAAGGGAGATAGAGGAAATTTTAGAGCTGGCTTTGGATATGAAAAAAGCTTTAAAGTACAGAAAAGACGTTGCGTCTACTTTAAAAGGTAAAACCATGGTTACTCTCTTTTACGAACCTAGCACGAGGACGAGAACATCTTTTGAATTGGCAGGGAAATATCTAGGTGCCAATGTGGTGTGTATAGAAACAGCTACGAGCAGCGTAGCTAAAGGGGAATCGCTAATCGACACGGCGAGGACTTTAGACAGCATGGGGGTTGACCTCATCGCCATAAGGCATTCTATGACAGGCGCTCCCGGCATTGTCGCAAGGGAAGTAAAGGCCAGCGTTATAAATGCCGGGGATGGTATAAATGAGCATCCCACTCAGGCCCTTTTAGATATGCTTACGATCATGGAGAAAAAGGGGCGGCTAAAAGGGCTTACGGTAGCTATTGTAGGCGATGTGCTCCACAGCAGGGTAGCACGTTCTAACATATTTGGAATGAAAAAAATGGGAATGAACGTAAGAGTTGCCGGGCCTTCTACTCTTATACCACCTGGCTTAGATAAGCTGGGGGTGGAAGTTTATAGCGATGCCGATGAAGCTGTAAAAGGCGTTGACGTGGTTATGGCTTTGCGAATTCAGCTGGAAAGGCAAAAAAGCGGTTTGTTTCCGTCGTTGAGAGAGTTTTACAGGATGTACGGCATTGACGAGAAGAGAATGGCTTTAGCAGCTGATGGGGCTATTTTGATGCATCCGGGCCCTATGAACAGGGGAATTGAGATATCGTATGAAATCGCCGATGAGAGGGTATGTACTGCTGAGGAGCAAGTAACCAATGGAGTGGCTGTGCGTATGGCATTGCTTACGTTGCTGTCTGAAAGGGGTATATCCTATGAAAATATTGTTTAAAGCAGGCAGGATCGTAAATTGCGATGAAGAGAGGGTTTGCGATCTCCTGATAGAGGGAGACCGGATAACGGCTATAGGTGAAGGTATAGAGGATAAAGATGCGTTGACTTTTAACGCCATGGGATTATTGATTATGCCAGGCTTTGTAGACATGCACTGCCACCTGAGGGATCCCGGTTATGAATACAAAGAAACTATCAGGACAGGTACTATGGCAGCAGCCCACGGCGGGTTTACCACAATAGCGTGCATGCCTAATACCAATCCGGTGGTGGACAATAAGGTGGTATTGGAATACATCCTGTCTAAGGCCCAAAAAGAGGGCGTGGTAAATGTACTGCCTATTGGTTGCATAACAAAGGGATTGAAAGGAGAAGAGCTTTCAGAGGTTGGGGAACTGAAGGAAAATGGCGCTATTGCATTGTCTGACGATGGCAAATCAGTGATGAACTCAGGGCTTATGAGAAGAGCGATGTCTTATGCTAATATGTGGAATATGCTGGTTATATCCCATTGTGAGGATTTGAACATAGCAGGAGATGGAGTCATGAACGCAGGTTATATGTCAACGCTGTTGGGCCTGAAAGGCATACCTGCTGAAGCGGAAGAGGTGATGGTATCGAGGGATGCTATTCTGGCTTTGCATACGGGAGCAAGGCTTCACGTGGCTCACGTAAGTACGAGAGGTTCTGTAGATGTCATCAGATGGGCCAAGAAATTAGGTGCTAGAATAACAGCAGAGGTTACGCCTCATCATATCTCGCTTACTGATGTGGAAGTCGATGGCTACAATACAGATACCAAAGTCAATCCGCCGCTGCGCACCGAGGATGATATAGAAGCCTTGGTAGAAGGGCTTAAAGATGGAACCATTGACTGCATCGCTACAGATCATGCCCCTCATGGTATACAGGATAAAAGCGTGGAATACGCCAAAGCCGCATTTGGTATATCAGGATTGGAAACGGCGTTTTCAGTGGTGAATTCGTACCTGGTTAAGAAAGGATATATCGATTATAAGGATGTAGTCAGGCTTATGTCGACAAATCCTGCAAAGATTCTGGGATTAGACAGGGGTTATATAAAAGAAGGAGCTGTCGCCGATATAGTTGTTATTGATCCTGAAAAAGAGTATGTGGTGGATAAAAATAAGTTTTATTCCAAAGGCAAAAATACTCCTTTTGATGGAAGGGCTTTAAAGGGCGTTATTAAAATGACCATGGTAAGTGGTAAAGTGGTTTACGACAGCGAAGGAGGAATTGTATGTTAATGGACGATCTTATCCACGCTATAGAATCAAAAGGCAATTGTCTTGCGGTAGGGCTTGACACCCAGTACGAATACGTGCCTGATGGGATGAAAAATGGCGATCCTGTAGATTCGATGTGGCGGTTTAATAAAATGGTAATCGATGCGGTATGGGATATTGTGGCGGTGATCAAAATTCAAATAGCTATGTACGAACAGTATGGAGCAGCGGGTGTAGAGCTTTTTTATAAAACTTCTGAGTACGCCAAACAAAAAGGGCTGTACGTCATTGCTGATGTAAAAAGAGGTGACATATCATCTACCGCAGCTGCTTATTCTAAGGCTTTTCTTACAAGGGCTTATATAGATTTTGTAACGGTAAATCCCTATATGGGTTACGACGCTGTAAGGCCTTTTATAGAAGATTGTTTGAAATACGATAAAGGAATATTTGTTTTGACGAAGACCTCCAACGCCTCTTCTGCTGATATTCAAGATCTTATTTCAGAAGGGCGGCCGGTATACGAACATGTGGCCTTAAAAGTAGATCAGTGGGGTAAGGATTATATAGGCAAAAGAGGTTATTCCTTTGTGGGAGCAGTAGTTGGCGCCACATATCCTGACGAGGCGAAAAGGTTGAGAGAATTAATGCCCCATGCTTATATACTGGTACCTGGATACGGAGTCCAAGGCGCTACAGCTAATGATGCGGCAATGGCTTTTCACAAGGGTGGTTTGGGTGCCATAGTAAATTCGTCTAGAGCAGTGCTTTTGGCGTATAAAAAGCATCCCGAGATGGCTGCTGAAGAGGGTATAAGGTTTGAGGTTATAAAAATGAGAGATGATCTCAACAGAGCGACGGGAGGTGTTTTGTAGTGCGGGCGTATCTTTTGCTGGAAAATGGCATGTATTTTGAGGGGGAGTACATTGGCTCCCGCGGTGAAGTTGCGGGTGAGGTGGTTTTTAACACGGGCATGACGGGTTATCAGGAAGTGCTTACAGATCCGTCTTATTACGGCCAGATCGTCACCATGACATACCCCCTCATAGGCAATTACGGCATAAACGAGGAGGATTTTCAGTCTTATAGACCTCATGTGAGGGGTTTTGTAGTAAGAGAAGCCTGTGAGAAACCCAGTAATTTCAGGTGTAAGTACACCCTTGATGAATACCTTAAAGTCAATGATATAGTGGGCATTCAAGGCGTTGATACCAGAGCGATTACCAAAGTTATAAGGGAAAAAGGCACTATGATGGCCATGATAACATCGGAAATCACCGATATGGGGAAAAAGCTTAGCTTCCTGAAAGACTATATTGAAAAGGATCACGTGAAATATGTGACGGCAAAAGAGGTTTACCGCATACCAGGGAAGGGACCTAAAGTAGCGGTGGTAGATTATGGTTTAAAAGCTAATATAATTGAGAGCCTAAAACTGAAGGGAGCGGATATAACGGTATTTCCTGCTACCAGCAAAGCCTCTGATATCATGAGCATAGCGCCGGAAGGAGTTTTATTGTCCAATGGTCCCGGTGACCCTAAAGATGCGAATTATGCGGTGACGGAGGTGAAAAAGATTATAGGCAAGGTACCTATTTTTGGCATATGCCTGGGTCACCAGATACTATCCTTGGCTCTTGGGTGTGATACCGCCAAGCTAAAGTACGGACACAGGGGATGTAATCATCCTGTGAAGGATTTAAGAAATGGCAGGACTTATATAACGTCCCAAAACCATGGGTATGCCGTTGTGCCTGAGAGCTTGCCAGAAGAAGTAGAGATAACGCACCTAAACGCAAATGATGGCACGATAGAAGGGATTAGGCATAAAAAATTACCAGTATACAGCGTACAATTTCATCCTGAGGCGTCGCCTGGTCCTTGCGATACATCATTCCTTTTTGATGAATTTATAAATATGGTGAAAGAGGAGGGCGGTATATGTACAGAAAAGTGATGGTAATAGGATCAGGTCCCATAGTAATAGGGCAGGCGGCGGAATTTGACTATTCAGGAACTCAAGCCTGCCGCTCTCTCAAAGAAGAAGGTGTGGAAGTTGTGCTGGTAAACAGCAATCCAGCTACTATAATGACTGATCCGGACATAGCCGATAGGGTGTATATAGAGCCTTTAAAGCTAGAAGTGATAAAGAACATTATAGCGAGAGAAAGGCCTGAGGGATTGTTGCCAACCTTAGGTGGTCAGACGGGGTTGAATTTGGCTGTAGAGTTGGCAGAATCAGGGTTTCTTCGCCAGTACAATGTGGAACTTATGGGGACAACGCTTGAATCCATTAAAAAAGCAGAGGATAGGGATGAATTTCGCAAAGCCATGATGGAAATCGGAGAACCTGTGCTTCCCAGTCATGTGGCCAATGATGTGGATAGCGCTGTAAAAGTAGCCACAGAGATAGGTTACCCTGTTATAGTAAGGCCTGCCTATACCCTCGGCGGGACAGGAGGTGGAATTGCGTGGGATGAAAGACAGCTGAGGGAAATAGCGTCTTCAGGTTTACAATACAGCAGAACCCATCAGGTGCTCATAGAAAAAAGCGTATACGGGTGGAAAGAAATCGAGTATGAGGTTATGAGGGATGGCAAAGGCAATTGTATAACGGTCTGCAATATGGAGAACATTGACCCTGTAGGTATTCATACCGGTGACAGCATAGTGGTGGCTCCTTCACAGACGTTGTCGGATAAAGAGTACCAGATGCTAAGACGGGCAGCCCTTAAAATAATCGATGCTTTAAAGATAGAAGGGGGCTGCAATGTGCAATTTGCCCTCAATCCAGAAAGCTTTGAGTACTACGTCATAGAGGTGAATCCGCGGGTTAGCCGTTCCAGCGCCTTGGCTTCTAAGGCTACCGGTTATCCTATCGCGAAAGTGGCCGCGAAAATAGCTTTAGGGTACAGCCTTGATCAGATAAAAAATGGGGTTACCGGCAAGACTTACGCGTGTTTTGAGCCGTCCATAGACTACGTAGTAGTAAAAATACCTAGGTGGCCCTTTGACAAGTTCTGCAGCGCTGACAGGAAATTAGGCACGCAGATGAAAGCTACAGGCGAGGTGATGGCAATAGGTACGTCTTTTGAGTCCGCTTTATTGAAAGGAATAAGGTCTCTGGAAATAGGAGTGGATCACCTGTGGCAAAAAGATATGGCTGAGCTTTCTAGAGATGAGATTATCGCAAAAGTCAAAAAGAAAGACGATGAGAGGATATTTGCAGTGGCAGAGGCTATGAGAAAAGGGGTATCTATTGATGAAATACATCGCATAACCCATATAGATATGTTTTTCCTCAGTAAGATATCTAATATTATAACGATGGAGAGGGAATTGGTTTCCTCGGACATAAGTAAGGATTTGCTTTTGAAGGCTAAGAAAAAGGGATTTTCAGATAAAGCTATTGCGAGGTTAAAAGGTATAACAGAGGATGAGGTAAGGAAAATGAGGATACGGTATGGTATCTTGCCTTCTTATAAAATGGTGGACACATGTGCGGCAGAGTTTGAAGCAACATCACCTTATTATTACTCTACTTACGATGGGGTTGACGAGGTATCTCATTCAGACAAGCCTAAAGTGGTAGCTATAGGTTCTGGACCCATAAGAATAGGACAGGGTATAGAATTTGATTACTGCCTTGTACATTCTATATGGGCATTGAAAAAGATGGGGTATGAAGCGGTGGTCATAAACAATAACCCTGAAACCGTCAGCACGGATTTTGACACATCTGATAGGCTGTACTTTGAGCCGTTGACGGTAGAGGATGTATTGGCTGTCATTCAAAAGGAAAAACCTGAAGGGGTATTGGTACAGTTTGGAGGTCAGACGGCTATAAAATTGGCAAATGCCCTTGCTAAGCTAGGGATCAAGGTATTGGGCACGAGTCCCGACAGCATAGACAGGGCTGAGGATAGGGATAAGTTTGACGACCTTTTGGAGTTATTGGACATGAAGCGCCCCAAGGGCAAAGGAGTCGTGGGGTTAAAAGAAGCTTTAAAGACAGCCGGCGAGCTGGGTTATCCTGTTTTGGTCAGGCCATCGTATGTGTTGGGTGGCCAAGGGATGCAGATAGTTTATTCAGATGAAGATTTGAGCAAATACGTAAAGGCCGCTCTTAACATCTCTGATGAATTCCCCATACTAATCGACAAATACCTTATGGGAAAAGAAGTGGAAGTAGACGCTATATCTGATGGAGAAGACGTATTGATACCCGGGATAATGGAGCACTTGGAGCGGGCAGGCATCCATTCAGGCGACAGTGTATCGATATACCCTGCGATAACGATAAGTCAGGAAATGGTGGATAAAATCGCAGACCATACCCTTAAGCTGTCCAGGGTGTTAAACGTTAAAGGCCTTATAAACGTGCAGTACGTTATATATGAGGATGAACTGTATGTAATAGAGGTAAACCCCAGGTCCAGCAGGACAGTTCCGTATATAAGCAAGGTGACTGGCGTTCCTATGATAGAACTTGCCACAAGAGCGGCTATGGGCAAAAAGATAGCAGATATGGGATATGGTACAGGGTTGTACAAAAAAAGCGGCAAATATGCTGTTAAGGTGCCGGTGTTTTCTTTTCAAAAATTGCCGCTAGTGGAGGTAGCCTTGGGTCCTGAAATGAAGTCTACTGGTGAAGTTTTAGGGGTATCGCCGGATTTTACACAAGCGTTGTACAAAGGCATGAGCGCAGCGGGCATAAATATTCCTCAAAGAGGGAACGTGCTTATAACGGTGGCGGATGTGGACAAAAGGGAGATAACAGAACTGGCCAAGGAGTTTGCTATGCTGGGATTTAACATAATGGCTACAAGAGGGACAGCTGAGTTTTTAAATAAAAATGGGATAAAAGCCCAGGTGGTATCAAAGCTGGAAGATGGACATCCTAATATAATTGACCTTATGGAGCAGGGGATGATACAGGTTGTCATAAATACGCCTACCAGGGGTAGGGAGCCTATGAGAGATGGATACCATATAAGAAGCAAGGCCATAAAGCTATCTATTCCGTGTATTACCTCTGTAGATACGGCGTTTGGGCTACTGAGGTGTATAAAGTCTAAGATGGATTTGGGCATGCTAAGCGTATATGCCTTGGAGAGCGAAGGTGCTGTAAATTGACGTGCAGAGTGCTCTTTAATAATTTGATTGCCAGGGATATATATAGGCTGGCTTTTAGCTGCGCTGATATTGCCAGGTCTGCAAGCCCCGGTCAATTTGTACACGTAAAAGTAAATGACACTTCCCATATATTGAGAAGGCCTTTCAGCGTAAGCGATGTGATAGGCGATGTGGTATACATCGTATACCAGATAAGAGGCGCTGGGACACGAGCACTTTCTCAGCTTAAACCCGGGGATGAGATCGACGTAATAGGGCCTTTAGGAAGGGGATTTGATGTAGATAAGGTGAAAGACAAAGCATTGGTTGTAGGGGGAGGACTGGGTATAGCTCCAATGGTATATCTAGCTAAAACCCTGGGAGAGAAAGCCCGGATTTTTTTGGGGTATAAAAACCAGCTTTTTCTTTTGGACGAATTTAATAGCCCTATTGTGTCCATAGAATCAGGGGAATACGATTATAAAGGGCTTATCACTGAACTGGTAGAGGGTTATTTAAAACAGTGCGAATTTACACCTGACATCATATATGCTTGTGGACCTGTGGGAATGTTAAAGAGCATAAGAGCTTTATCGCAGCGTTACCGTATACCCTGTGAGATTTCTCTGGAAGAGCGCATGGGTTGTGGAATAGGGGCATGCCTTGTCTGCTCCTGTAAGATAACATCAGGAGAGAGCTGGCATTACAAAAGGGTGTGTGCAGATGGACCTGTGTTTACAGCAGATGAGGTGATTTTTGATGATTAACATGGAGGTAGAGGTAGCAGGGGTAAAGATGAAAAACCCTGTTACCACGGCGTCGGGGACCTTTGGACACGGTGTAGAGTACGCCAGGTATGTAGATTTAAACCGTCTGGGAGCTATTACGGTAAAAGCTGTGACGTTGCAGCCGAGAGAGGGCAATCCCCCTCCGAGAATTGCCGAAACCCCTTCTGGAATACTGAACAGCGTGGGGTTGCAAAATCCGGGAGTTGAGGCGTTTATAAGAGAAGAACTGCCGGAACTGATAAAATACCGCATACCTATTATCGTAAACGTAGCTGGCAATAGCATCCAGGAATATTGTCAGGTAGTAGAAAAGCTAAACGACCTTCCGGTGTCAGCTTTTGAGATAAATATATCCTGCCCCAATGTGAAACAAGGCGGTATGGCTTTTGGATTAGATCCCGCTGTAATAGAGGAAATTACCCGTGAGGTAAAAGAACGCAGTAAAAAAGCTGTGATTGTAAAGCTGTCACCTAATGTCACCAGTATCGTGGATTGTGCTTTAGCGGCGTGTTATGGTGGGGCCGATGGCCTCTCCCTTATAAATACCCTTTCGGGTATGGCCATTGATGCAGAATCCAGAAGGCCTGTATTAAGAAATGTGACGGGAGGCCTGTCAGGCCCTGCGATAAAACCCATAGCCCTCAGAATGGTGTATGAGGTCTATAGGGCTGTAAGGAATGTGCCTATAATCGGTATGGGTGGGATAATGACGGGAATTGACGCGGTGGAATTTATGCTGGCAGGTGCTACCGCTGTGGCAGTGGGCACCGCTAACCTTGTAAATCCCACTGCAGTTATTGACGTTATTGATGGTATATGGGATTACATGCAAAGGCATAATATCAAAGACGTAAGGGAGATCATAGGTGCATTAGAGATTTAATATAAGAAAGGAGATAAAAAATGGAAAAGGAAAAGGTATTAGAAATATTGAGGAAAACTGGTGCTATGTTAGAGGGACACTTTCTACTGACCTCTGGCAGGCATAGCGATAGGTATATCCAATGCGCCCGTGTTTTTCAGTATCCATTATACTGTGAGATGCTCTCAAGGCATCTGGCGGATTCTTTTAAAGGAGAGAAAATCGACGTGGTTGTCGGACCAGCTATAGGAGGTATTGTGTTTGCCTACGAGGTGGGAAAGGAGCTGGGCGTGAGGTCAATTTTTGCCGAAAGGGAAAATGGCATCATGACGTTGAGGCGCGGATTTGAGATCAAAGAAGGCGAAAACGTCCTTGTGGTGGAGGATGTGACCACTACTGGTGGTTCGGTTAAAGAGGTTATCCAAATCGTGAAAGATTACGGTGGCAATGTGATAGGCGTGGGTTCTCTTGTGGATAGGAGTAATGGAGAGGTGAACTTTGGAGTAAAGTTCGTACCTGTTATCGTGCTGGATGTTAAATCTTATGAGGCTCAGAACTGTCCTCTTTGCAAGCAGGGCTTACCTCTGGTCAAGCCGGGGAGCAGGAACCTCAGATGAGTGCCTTGGAGTAGAACAAGAGGAGTGATATAATTGTGGTGAGATTTTTACACGAAAGAGGGATACTGCTTTGGAGGTGTTTAAACAGCTCAATTTAGATAAAGAGAGTTCACAACCTCTTTATATGCAGCTTGTAGATCAGATAATTCGGCTAATAGAGGAAAGCAAAATACAAAAGGGATTTAAGCTTCCACCGGTGCGCAAGCTTGCGGAATTTTTGGATGTAAACACTGCTACAGTGGCCAGCGCTTACAGATTCTTAGAATCCAATGGATACGTCTATACTAGGGTGGGAAGCGGCACGTATGTGGCAGATCAGAGCAAAAAAAGCAGGGAGATTATCGATAAACTAAAGCTTTTAGACCAGGGACAGCTGGTTGTGACACCAGGTATGATAAATTTTGCTAGTGCAACTCCTGCTCCTGACCTGTTTCCCGTAGAAGACTTTAAAAATATCATAAATGAAGTGTTAGATAGAGATGGAGGTTTAGCTTTTAGCTATCAGGAAAGCAAAGGGTTCAGGCCTTTAAGGGAATCGATATCGGATTTTCTAAAACTGTACGGGATTAAAACATCTCCAGATGATATACAGGTTATATCAGGAGGCCAGCAGGGTATAGATATACTGTCCAAGGCCATGTTAAGGTATGGAGATTGTGTATTTGTAGAAAGTCCAACGTATAACGGAGCTATAGCTGCATTTAAGTCAAGGGGTGCCAATATAATAGGTATACCTTTGCGCAGAGACGGCATTGATCTGGATGTTTTGCAGGATAGGCTCAGAAGCAAAAGACCTGCGTTTATATACGTGATGCCTGGATTTCAAAACCCCACAGGCTATTGTTATTCAGAAGAGAACAAAATAAAACTGTTGGAGCTGGCGAAAAAGTATGATACGTATATTTTAGAAGATGATTACCTGAACGATTTAGATTATTCCGACCAAGGCATAAGACCCATAAAGTCATACGACGATGGGGGATATGTGATATATCTTAAAAGCTTTTCCAAAATATTTATGCCAGGTTTAAGACTGGCTTTTCTCTCTTTGCCTCAGAAATTAAGCGGTGAGGTAATTGCAGCCAAGCATATAACGGATATTTCTACGGCAGGTCTGACTCAAAGGGCTTTTGACCTGTTTTTGCGCAAAGGCCTTTGGAAAAAGAACCTCGAGTATATAAAAAAGATATACCGTTCTCAAATGATGTACGTGTGTGAAAAGTTAAAACTTATAAAAGAAATTCAATTTGAGAAACCCCGTGGTGGTTTGTATTTGTGGCTGCAGTTGCCAGAAGGGTATTCGTCTGTAGTCTTTTACAGTATATGCCTCAGAAACAACCTGCTTATCGCCCCTGGAAGCCTTTTTTACCCTGATTACAATGATGATACTCATTTCAGGTTGAGCTTTGCATCCCTCTCCCGGGAGGAGATAAATAGAGGCATAGACATGCTTGGAGAGTCTATTAAAGAGCTGACCGGTGAATCTGAAAATAAAATTATGCCTCTTATATAGACCTGTTTTCAACACTTATTTAAATGATATTTTTCGAATAATATTCAGCTGACAGGAAAAAATAAAAACAAAATAAAAACGAGGAGGGATGAATGTGACAGAGAGGGAGCTGCTCGTTTTGCAGGATCAACTGGGTAACGAAGAGCTATTGATTAAAAAGTTTCGAGCATATGCCAGCCAATGCAGTGATCCTGAGATCAGGGATGAGTGCAACAATATAGCGCAAAAGCATGTAAACCACTTCAATACGCTTATGAGACATATCAATAGCGCAGCTGCACAAGGCCAGTATGGTCAGGGTTATATGGCGCAAAAAATGTATTGAATATTAAGAAAAGGAGGTAAGTAAATGTTATCAGACAAAGATATAATAACTGATTGCGTTGTATCGCAAAAATGGATTGAAAGTGCTTACAACTACGCTGCATCTGAATGCTCTGATGTCAATGTAAAGCAGGACATGATGAGCATATTAAACGATGAACATGAAAATCAAATGGTTTTCTGGAACACCATGAACCGAAAAGGCTGGTATAGGCCTTATATGGTGAACCCCAATGATTTAAGGTCGACCCAGGCGCAATTTACCAATGTCCAAAACCAGATAATGGGAGGTGGCTACCAGCAAACACCTCAGTACGCGCAGGCAGGAGGCTATAGCACAGCGGCACAGTATGGCGGACAACAAACCGGTACATATGGTATGCCGATGACAAGTTCGAGTGGTTATACGCCTGCGGGTTCAGTGGAGCAGGTAATGAGGTCCAACATTCAGCAAACGGTCAATCGAATGACCGATATAAATACAGGTACGGGAGCACAGGGTGGCCCAATGGCTGGATACTGGACTGAAATGGAAGGGGAGTACGCGTCAGGTTACAAGACCGGTACCACAGCCAATCAATCCAATACAACATACCAGGGAAGATCACCGATGGAGAGCAGCTATCAGAGGGCGATTCAAGGCGGGCAGGCTCTTGGAGCTGGACAGCCTGGTTATATGACGTCGGGGAAAGGCAGTAGCTATAAACAATTTTCTCAAAATCAGCCCCAGCAGCAAGCTGGTATGACAGCACAGGCAGGTACAGCTGGCTATATGACCAATGTAGAAAAACAGATGCAGGATAACATTCAAAACATTGTGAGAAATTCAATATAGTCTAAAAAGCGATAAGGCTCCAGGCTGATTGGAGCCTTATTCTATCCATTCTTTTAGCGAAGGGTTTGCATCTAATATGGATGCGTATTGCTCTAATATACCGTATTTACCTCCTCTGTCTAATTCCATATACCTTTGATACTTTTTAATTCTGTCCTCCGCCTTGGACCACCCCATGTGTTTTACCCTTATGTCGGCTATGGCGTGAGGTTGTTCAAATATGTTGGAAGGAAATCTGCCGCAGTGAAGAGGTGTTTCTTTCCAAACGTAATTAAATTGCGGCTGATATCTTAGGAGAAACGGCCAGTATTTTGTATGGGCATTCCAGTACATGTCTTCTCGGTAGTGCTTTTCATCCCAGAAATCGTATATTCTGAAACACATTACATCGTAATAAGGCTGGTTAATTATGTTTTTAATGTGTTCCACGATTTTATCTTCTATGATTTCATCGGCGTCAAGGCATAAAATCCAATCGGGGTTGGTGGCTATTACCGACTCCCACAGCTTTTTTCTGAGTTTTACTTCATTATTGAACATGGATGTCTCATTTACGATGTAAATCAATTCCTTTCCTTCAAAAAATTTTTGAAAAACTTCCCTTGTGTTATCATTACTGGCGTCATCTACGATTACGGCTTTGTCGGCGATTTTTGATGCTACTTTTAATACGTCGGTTAAATACCTGCTGGCTTCGTCTTTGACTGTCATTGCCAGTGTAAGGCTGTTTTGATTGACATTAATCCGCCTTTTGTTGGGGAGCACGATGTAGTTATATCTGCCATTTACCTTGTTTAAGGTGTCTTTATACCATTTTAATTCCTCAAGGTCGCTATCTCTGTACATGTGAAATGATGGCCAATGGGTGTCTACAAATAGCTCAAAACCAAGGGCAACTGCCCGTATGCAGAAGTGCCTGTCTTCTCCTTCAAAAGATATATTGTATATTTCATCAAAGGATATACCGGCATTGATTGCTTTTTTGCTTATAAGTGTACATGCTCCCAGCCCTCCTACTCTGTATACCCCTGGCTTTTGAAGTATGTTCAGAAAATCAAAAGTCCTTTTGTTTACCTCTTCTTGCGAAAGTATTTCTCCTTTCTTTCTGGCATACAATCTGTAATTGTCTTCAAGCCATACCTGAGGCAGTTCGATGGAATCGGGGGTCCATTTGGTCCAAAAAATTTCTGAGATTATGTCTTTTTTTGATAAAATAAGTTGTTTTAAAGTCATGGGATGTAGGTAGAGATCTGAATCCACTAAAAAAAGGTAGTCGTAGTGGTTTTCTTTTGCGTATGCTATAATGGCGTTTTTAAATGCCGCTACTTTGCGTATAAGTTGATGATTCCAATAGTGGGTTGTATCATCCTTGCTGTATGAGATGCTGTTCTCGGAAGGCTTTACGATGATACGACAGCCATTTTTCCTGTAATTCTTCAATAATCGCTTTGATTTTGTATCATCATTGTCGTCTATAAACATTATGTCTAATTCTATTTCCTCTGTCTCCAAGTTATTTATGGACTCCAGGAATTCTTTTAAAATGGCATAATCTTGCTTTACCGGGCTACCCAGTAATACCCTGTTCATTTATTTCACTTCCTTTCTTTATCTAATATATGCGGATATATCATTAAAATTACGTCACAATTATATGTTTAAAGAATATATATATATTAGTTAAAGTATTATATATTTTACAGCAATTCATGATTTGGGGGGATTGTATGCCTAATAATATAGTTTTTAATCCTGTGGCTGATCAGTTAAAAACTCTTGTACACGGCCAGACGGCTGGTGGCACCGTCACGGCGCTTTTAACGGATGCCAATGGCAGCCTTCAAACGATAGTCCAGAATGCCTCTGTAACCGTAACAGCTACCAGTTTTGATATAAGGCCTTTATCATATACCACTGATATGGTATCTGTACAGAGTATTGTTGAAACAGTAAACGCCAACATTACAAATACCATTAATATAAGGTCGCTTTCTCCTGCCACAGATACGGTTTCAAATATCCTCTCAGGCAGGGTGTTTACTTCAGCAACTGCATCTATTAACAATGTTACGGGTACAGGGACGTTGCTCCTCGAAGATACTTCGCAAAAGAGGATGTACACCTACTACGTGTATAATACTGGCGCCGCTGCTCTGTCTGTAAAGCTTCAGATAAGTCCCACAACAGCTGAAGAATATTTTATCGATGATCCCAGCGGAGAAATAAGTGTTACTCCAGGGTCGGCTACGACACTGGTAGCGCAGAGGTTCTTAAATTACACCAGGCTTTACTATGATGCTGGTACAGCGACTGTAACGGCTGTTTTTTACTACAACGCTCAGACTTAAATTAAAGGGTGCACCTGGGTGCACCCTTTCTATAGCAGGGAAGAGTGGTGAGTGTATATATGAGTGAACGCCCTTTAATAAGCCTGTGCATGATTGTAAAAAATGAAGAGGCCAATTTACCAAGGTGTCTTGATAGCGTAAAGGATATCGTGGATGAGATAATAATAGTGGATACGGGTTCTACGGACAATACCATTAAAGTGGCGCAAAGGTATGGGGCGCGGGTTTTTAGCGTACAATGGCACGATGATTTTAGCGAAGCGAGAAATGTGTCAATTGAAAAAGCCAGAGGCAAGTGGATACTTTTTATGGACGCTGATGATGAATTAGACTGTGAAGATAAAAGAAAAATAAAGGACCTTTTAATTGACGGTGTAGAAGGCTATTTTTTTAAGACGATAAATTACGTGGGAAAATCCCCGGGAGTAGAAGCGGCTTTGAACATGAATTTTAGGCTCATGAGGAACAGGCCTGAGTATAGATTTGTGTATCCTATACACGAGCAGATAGCTGCGGTCATACAAAAGGTAAAACCTGATGCAAAGCTTATTAACGCTGATATAAAGGTTTATCATTATGGCTATCTCGACGATGAGGTGGCTATAAAAGATAAGCGGGAGAGAAATATGCGAATTATAAGGAAAGTTTTGGAGAAAAATCCTTTTGATGCTTTTATGAGGTTTAACATGGGCAATGAATACTTCGCCCTGTGCGACTACGAAAAAGCCCTCAATGAATACGCGTTATCCCTTAAAAATACCCGTGAAAAAACCGGTTATTTATCTAAGCTCTATGTTAGGATGGTATTGTGTTACAGCGAACTTAAGAGGTACGATGAGGCTTTAAATATTATCGATGTGGGTTTAAAAGACTATCCCAGTTTAACAGACCTAGTGTTTTTAGGAGGGTATATACATCATGTAAATAAAAGGTATACCATAGCGGAAAGGCTATTTAAAAGATGTATTGAAATGGGAGAAGCGCCTTTAGAAATAGGATTCATAATGGGGGTAGGTAGTTTTAGAGCACATCATGCTTTAGGTGAGCTGTATCTTGAATTAGAAGATTACGATGAAGCTTACGCTCATTTTGAGCAAGCTTATAAACAAAATAATTCTTTCACAGAACCTCTTTATAAAATGTGCCATATTCTCGTAAAGACCAAAGGGATATCGGAAGCCAGGAATACCTTTGAGCGCATACTAAACTTGGAAGATTTCAAAGATTTATCACTTTTGATAAGCATCTTTTTGAGGCAAAAAAGGTACGATATATGTCTGGAATATATTAATCGATTGATAAATAACAATATGGGCAACGACGAAATATACTATTTATGCGGCAAATGCCTCTTTAATCTTAAGCGCCTGGATGAAGCATATAGCATATGGAAGCTGGTAAACCGTGAGAGTATTTACTATAATATGTTAATACCTGATCTTATGTTGATGGACTTGATCAAGGGCAGAAGCGATGATTCAGTCGTGGAAGCCTGTAAGAAAATATGGCCAAAGCACTACAGCGTTTTTCAAAGGTTAAGAGATTTGTTAGGGCATAGGCATCCGCAATTGTTAAGCGATGATGCCAGTGATTCAAAGAAATACGCGGATATAATATTTGATATCCTCGACAAACTTCTGTACCTGGAGGAATTTGACATATTTGAGGCTGCCTTGAATCTTTTAAATTTGATAGAGGATAACACGGTTCTTCTGAGATTGGGAAAATTGTATTATAAGTACGGTTTTAAGCGCCATGCAGAGGATGAAATATTAAGGTCTATGAAATTGTTCAACGTCTATGATTGTGAAGCATTGGATTTGCTAAACAGGATATCCATGGGGTGATTTATATGCCCACGTTGGTTATACCGTCGTCAAGTAAGGACGCTCAGATAAATTCTCAGCATCCTACTACAAATTATGGCAGCTTGGATAATATGGGAGTGGGAAGATACGATAATTTTTCAACGCTAAGGGCATTAATTCAATTCGATATAACGTCAATTCCTGAAGGAGTAAGCATAACAAGTGCTGTTATGACGTTAAATGTGGTTTCAATTTACAATTCCAGTATAATCGATGTGGTTACTCCGTATAGGGTAATGCAGGATTGGAATGAGTACACTGTTAATTGGGTCAATGGGCCTACTATAGACAACAATACATTTGGCGGTTCAGTAAACCTTTTTAGTATCGGAGCGTATTCTTGGGATGTCACAAACCTGGTTAAGGGTTGGTACACGGGATTGTATCCCAATTATGGTGTGATGCTCAGATCTTTAGAGACCAGAAATTTTGAAGCAAAAATCATAGCAACCCGTGAATACGCTGATATATCTAAAAGACCATCGCTTACCATAACCTACGAGGCTACTAACCTTTTTTCCCTCTACGGGAGATTAAAGCATTCTGATACACAAACAGTAGTTACATCGGATTCATATGCTGGGGGTAATGTATACAATACCTCAGAGATGAGCATGTACACATTTTTTATCAAAAACAACGGTATGAATCCAGCTAAAGTTAAACTGCAGATAAGCCCTGATGGACAAAATTGGCTTGATGGTAGTGAATCTGTTGTGGTATTATCAGGGGAAATGAAAGCCCTTGTTCCTTACATCTACGCTCACTATTCTAGATTATCGTATAAATCCCTTAACAATGGTGAGCAAACAAATATTACCATTTGGTATCAATCTCATGTTTGAATTTTTCATGAATTTATTTTTATGAGTATGGCAAAATAAAAATAAAGTACCAAAGGGAGGTTATAACATGGCAACAAAAGAACAATTAAATGCTGTGGGAATGAATTGCCCTGGTTTTGCCAGGGATGATTCCCTTTACTCTGCGGTTGATTTAAAGGATACATTGGCCAATGGCGACAGAAGCTGCGCTATATGTAAGCAGTGGGATGTGCGAAAGCAAAAGTGCAGGATAAACCTGTTTGACCAGGTACTGACGGGGTTGGACCAGACTTAAAGGCCATCCCCTTTTTTATTGCCGTAAAAAAGTGATAAAATAAAATTAAGACTATCAAATTATATGGAGGTATTGCGATGACTTTTGATAAGTTGATAGATGATATGGCAGCGGATATAATAAAGTCTACTCAAGAAATATTGAGATACAAGAGCGTAAAAGGCAATCCAATGCCAGGAGCTCCTTTTGGTGAAGGTGTTAAGCTTTCTCTGGATTATGTTTTGAGCCTTGCCGAGAAAATGGGCTTTGAAGTTAAAAATCTGGATGGTTATGCGGGGTACGCTCAGTACGGCGAAGGCGATGAGATGGTAGGCATTTTAGCGCATCTTGATGTGGTACCTGAAGGAAGTGGCTGGACATATCCACCTTATGGAGGAGAGATACACGATAACAGGATATACGGAAGAGGTGCAATAGACGACAAAGGGCCTGCCATAGCTTCGCTTTACGCTTTAAAGGCCGTTAAGGATTCCGGTGTTTCCCTTAAAAGAAAGGTGAGGATTATTTTTGGTACTAATGAGGAAACGGGTTGGGGGGATATAGATTACTACAAGGGCCACGATCGGTATCCGGATTTAGGATTTACACCCGATGCTAATTTCCCGCTGATCTACGCGGAGAAAGGGATATTGACGTGCAAAATAGAGATGGATTTTGAAAATCGCAAAGAGGGATATGTGGAATTAAAGCGCCTAAGTGGCGGTAGCGCTGCCAACATGGTGCCTGACTATTGCGAAGCGTACTTGTGGGTAGAGCCGACAAAGAAGGATTACACAAAAATGTTGATTATGAGAATAGCTAGTGAGGATAGTGTAAACATAAAACTATCGGAAGACGACGGCGGAATAATAATAAAATCCTATGGAGTAGCTGCCCATGGAAGCACACCGGAAAAAGGTGTTAATGCGATTATGCAGCTTATAATGATCCTGTACAGGTTGGATTTTGCCAAAGACGATGTGTATCAGTACATAACTCATTTTGCAGAAAAAGTGGGAATGGATTACACAGGCAAGAGCATGGGCCTTGACATCCGCGATGACATCTCCGGCGGTTTGACTTATAATGTAGGGGTAATGCACATTGATGATAAAAGAGGTTATGCAGAAATAAATATAAGGTACCCTGTTACTAGTCGAAAGGATGTGGTTGAGGGGATTATTAAAGAGCAGCTGCCATCCAGATTTAAATACACGTATTTAAATGGCTTTGAACCGCTGTATGTATCGACGGATAGTGAGCTTACAAAAAAATTAATGGATGTCTACAGAAAAGCTACCGGCGATGATGTCAGCATGCCTATTGCTATAGGAGGGGGGACGTATGCCAGGGCTTTTAAAAATTTTGTGGCTTTCGGCCCCGTGTTTCCGGGAGGAGTAGAGCTGGCTCATCAACGGGATGAATATATAGATGTTGATCACCTGATTAAACTGGTCAAGATATATTCTATGGCCATATACGAATTGTGTAATATCTGATATAATGATGGCATACTGTGACATAAGGAGGAGAATGAGCTGGTGGCAGAGAAGGTAGTTGAATGTGTTCCCAACTTTAGTGAAGGGAGAAATAAGGATGTTATGGATGCGATAGCAAGCGCCATTAAAGCTACAGATGATGTTAAGTTGCTGGATTATTCAGGAGATCCAGATCACAACAGGAGCGTATATACCTTTGTGGGCAAGCCGGAGGCCGTAGTAAAGGCGGCTTTTAATGCCTGTAAGGTTGCGGTTCAACTTATAGATATGTCTAAACATACGGGAGAGCATCCCCGAATGGGAGCAGCTGATGTTGTCCCTTTTATACCTATTTCAAATGTATCAGTACAGGAATGCGTGCAATTGGCAAAGAGATTAGGTGAGCTGATAGGGAAAGAGCTTTTCGTACCTGTTTATCTGTACGGATACGCTGCTACGAGGCTTGAGAGAGTGGATCTTTCTGAGATAAGAAAAGGCCAGTACGAGGGCTTTTTTGATAAAATAAAAAGTCCCCAGTGGACGCCTGACTTTGGCCCCAGCGAAGTAAATGTAAAAAGCGGGGTTACGGCAGTTGGCGTAAGGAAGCCTCTTATAGCCTTTAATGTAAATTTAAATACTGATGATATAAAAATCGCACGGCAAATAGCTAGGGCTGTAAGGAACATTAGCGGGGGATTGAGGGGTGTTAAGGCGCTAGGGATGAAACTTAATAAAAGCGGCATGGTTCAGGTATCCATGAATCTGGTTGATTACGAAAATACTCCTATATATCGCGCCTTAGAGCTTATTAAGGTTGAAGCAAAGCGCTATGGGGTTTCGGTGGTGAGCACAGAAATAGTTGGCCTTGTACCCCTCAAGGCCATCGTGGACAGCGCAAAATATTACATGCAACTGGATAACTTTGACGAAAGTAAGATACTAGAGACAAGGCTGTACGAATGATCTACGATGTAGTTTGCTTTGTTGCCTGTTGTTCCAATTTTTTTGTGTTTTCTACGATGCGTGCTATATTTTTATAAGCCTTTATTGAGCCTAAAGCCACAATAGGCCTGCCTAATGCCGTCAACTTCAATGTGCGGGAAATAAACCCGCCTATTTTCATAGTTAGGTTGACGGCATGGGAGGTATCTACATCCAGAAATCCATCGGTGTTTTTATAAATTTCATAGTAAAGGTCTTTTAGCGCAGGTATTATCATATCCTTTTGATTTTTTACGCCCATGGAGCAGATGGTATTACCAAATTCATCCGTACCTATTTTCATTATTCTCCCGTAATCCTGTGATGTCAGTTGGTCAAATAGAGGGAGGCTTTCAATGTGTTTTCTGTCGGGTACGCTGTCCATTGGTAGCTTGTTTAAGTGTATCCAGCAGGCGATAATGGAGCTATGACTTCCTCCATAGCAATGGTAGAGTATTATCATATCTAGATATCACCTCATAATTATTGTTGGCCATTAGCGATCGCTTATTCATTTGTGACTATTCATAAAAATTTAAATTCGTTAAGTATTCATAAAGTTTTTGAAGGAATTTTTAAGTGCACAGAGAATATTATAATTATAAATAAAGGTAGAAAGGTGTGTTAAACTGTGTTAAAGCGCAATTGTGCGGGAGGAGTTGTTTTTAGGGGGGATAGCGTTTTTCTATTAAAAAACGAGAAAAACGAGTGGGTACTGCCCAAGGGTGTAATTAGAAATGGCGAACTTGCCGTAGATGTAGCATTAAGGCGAGTTAGAGAAGAAACTGGCTTAAAAAACCTGAAGATTATCTCATCTGCTGGTGAAACAAGTTATGAATTCTTTTCTATTACTAGGCAAATCCCTGTGTGCAACGAGATCGTATGGTATATCATGGTAACAGATGACCAGTCTTTTAACATAAGCAGAGAAGATGGATTTTCTGATGGAGGGTTTTACCCTATTGACGAAGCGTTGCTTAAAATAACTTACAGCCAGGATAAATCGCTAGTGAATTTATCTTACAGAAAATATAGGGATATAATGCTTCAATTGACCAAATGACTTTTTGCCTTTAAGGTTTGCTGTGGTGCGTTTTATCTTGTAACGCCTTTTTTTTTATTATATAATTAAGCAGGGGTTTTTGTATGCTAGATGAATTCATGACGGTGAGAGATGAAGGAATAGCAGAGATCACCATAAATAAATCGCGCTTTATTGGGCACGCTAAATATACCCCTGATGAAACAACTGCTCGGCTGTTTATAGAGAGCGTAAAACAGCGACATCGCGATGCGACTCATAATGTATACGCTTATGTTTTAGGTAATGGTGGCGAGATTCAGCGGTTTAACGATGACGGTGAACCCTCAGGCACTGCTGGAATGCCTGTTTTGGAAGTTATAAAGAGGGAAAAATTAATATATGTGACAGTGGTTGTTACCCGCTATTTTGGGGGTATATTGCTGGGAGCAGGGGGTCTCATAAGGGCTTATGCTAAGGGCGCGAAAATTGCCCTGGATGCTGCTGGGATAGTTAAAAAGGTTTTGCACGCGAGGGTTTGTGTAAAACTGGATTACTCCCCGTGGGGAAAGGTGCAAAACTATATTGTAAAGCGAAAAATAAAGGTCGCCGATGTTCAGTACGCAGATAACGTTACGTTTTGCGTTTTAGTGCCTGATGAAAGAATAGATCAGTTAAGGCAGGATATTTTAGAGATGACAGACGGCAGGGCTCAAATAGAAATAGATGGTTATGATTACTGCGAAGTGGGGTGATGCACGTGCAGAGTTATATAGAGGACGCATTGGAGAAAAAGATATGGGCAGTGGTAGGAGTAAGCCCCAAAAAAGAAAAGTATGGGTATAAAGTCTACAAAAGTTTAAAAGATAAAGGGTATCAAGTTTACCCTGTAAATCCGTTATATACAGATGTAGAGGGAGATAAGTGCTATCAGAGCCTTAGATTTTTGCCAGTAGTACCGCAGGTTGTAAATATGGTTGTGGCACCTAAGTTTGGAAAGCAGTATGTAGATGAAGCAGGAGAACTGGGAGTGGAGTACATCTGGTTCCAACCTGGTGCAGAAAGTCCTGAACTTGTAAATGCTGCGGAGTCAAAAGGGTTAAAGGCTATATACGGCGCCTGCGTTCTCCTTCAATCAAGGTGATTTTTTATTGTTTTTGTAAAGTATCTCATAAATCCCCATAAACAGTAAAAATATCGAAAACATCTTTTTAAGCAGGTGTGACGAAAGGCTTACTGCTATACATGATCCTAAAATGCTTCCGATTACGCCGCCGGGAATTAATGCGGCTATTACTGAAAACAGCAGGTTGCGGTTTTTGTAATGGCTTATTAAGGCTGAAATAGCCATGGGTATAAAAGCTATAAGGTTAACGCTCTGGGCGTAATGCTGGTCTATACCGCTAAATACGTTTAATGCAGGGATGAGTATAGTGCCGCCACCTATTCCCATTCCGCCTACTATACCGGATAAAATTCCTATTATAAAAAATATCAAGAGAACCACATCCTTAAGGCTGCTATTATCATAAAGGCGCCAAAGATCTTTTTTAATAAACTTGAAGACAATTTATTTAATAGCCTCGCTCCAATGTATCCGCCAAGTACGGTACCAAGTCCCACTTTAATAGTTAGGGGAATATCGTATACCCCTTTTTCTATATAGATAAACGAGCTGATGATCGTAAGGGGCAGGATTACGGCTATTGCTGAGGCATGAGCTTTATGATCTTCTATGAGAAATAAAAATACAAGAGCAGGCACAACAATGGTACCTCCTCCTGATCCAAAGAGGCCATTTAGGATTCCTGTTATAAAGCCTAAGGTTATTAATCCTGCTGTTTTTTTCATATGCCATTATCACCTTTCTATTATTATTTACAGCAAACGACACCGTATACCTTAAGCAGTCAAAGCTCGACGAGTTTACACTCAGGGTATAGTATGATAAAATGTAACTTGTCATTTGATAAGGTGATGAGGAGGTTTTTATATATGTCTGGTCATTCTAAGTGGGCAAATATAAAGCATAAAAAAGAGAAAACAGATGCTCAAAAGGGCAAATTGTTTACAAAATTGGCTAAAGAGATAATAATGGCAGCAAAAGAAGGCGGAGGAAATCCGGAGGCCAATAGCAGGCTCAGAGACGCTATTGAAAAGGCCAAGGCTGCTAATATGCCTAATGATAATATTACAAGGGCTATTAAAAGAGGTACAGGGGAATTAGAGGGCGTAAATTATGAGAACATAATTTACGAAGGTTATGGACCCGGAGGGGTAGCCATCATCGTTGAAGCGCTTACTGACAACAAAAACAGGACTGCCAGCGAGATGAGGCATCTCTTTGACAGGGGAGGCGGCAGTCTGGGTGCTACGGGATGTGTGTCGTGGATGTTTACACGAAAAGGAATTATTTCTGTTGGGAAAGGCGATGGGGTAGATGGCGATGAGCTGATGCTCAAAGCTATTGACGCTGGTGCCGAAGACTTCTCGGCAGAAGACGAGGATTACGAAATAATAACAGACCCGTCGGAGTTGTACCAGGTTAAAGAGGCGCTAGAGCAGAGCGGTTACAAGATTACATCCGCAGAGATATCCCTCATACCACAAAACACGGTAAAGCTTGAAGGCGAGCAGGCCAAGAAGGCGTTAAACCTCATTGAAAACCTGGACGATCACGACGATGTGCAAAATGTGTACCACAATTTAGAAATAACAGAAGACATGGAGATAGGATGATTATCCTATCTCCTTTAGCATTTCCTTTTCTTCTTTTGACAGCACTTCTCTGAGGTTAAAGACTAAAATCAACCTGTCTTTGTATTCTAGCGACCCGATGATATATTTTTTGTCAATTTCTTTTACAATATCAGGGACGTCTTTTATTTCTTCGCTGTCTATCACGATTATTTCAGTTATGTCATCTACTACTAACCCGGCCATTATGCTATCTACCTGGATGATGGCGATCTTTTTGTCAGTGCTAGGATTTGAAAAGTCTTTGAGGTTAAATCTCTTTTTTAAATCTATTATAGGTACGATAACTCCGCGGTTTTCTATGATCCCCGAGACAAACGATGGGGCATTGGGGACATACGTAGGTTCTCTGTAATTTACTATTTCTACGACGTCCATTATATCTGCCATAAATTCGTAATCATTTAGTTTGAATACAATGACCTGTTTTTCCATATATAGCACTCCTTGATTCTTTATTTTTAATATATATTTCGATATTTTATTGAAAAAACCTTTATAAAAAAATGTATAATTAACAATAAATTGGTAATATATATAAGTGGAGGTAATATAATTATGAGAAAATTTTTTACAGCCCCGCTATTGATTATGTATATAGGCTTTTTGATATTGGGATTTGGGTATGGATACTACGTAAATATATCTAAAAACGTCAATGATAGAATTGCTTTGGAAAAAAAACCTGAAAGACAGGCTATGACACAGGGGATGATATCGCCCGCAACGCAGATGGTCTTTAAGACCGAATACATGGCATGCGGACATGTAAAGACTGTGAAGCGAAATGCCAGCGTTGACGAAGTAGGGATGAATGAAGAACAACTTAAAGGCAAATACGATAAAAAATGGCAATTACAGAGTTTTGACAGCCAAATGGCCGTGTTTTACAGAACTGCTGAGGGTTATTGTCCGGACCATTTTATCATAAAGATAGATAGAGACGGTTATGTAGGTGTATTTAAAAACGACGCGGATAAGGGGTTGCAAGAGATACAAAAGACCGATATATTCTACGGTTCATTAAATGAAAAACAACAAAAGAGATTGATAGAAAATATAGTAGTGGACTCTGAAGACGATGTCAGCAGGGTACTTTCTGATTTGAGCACTTAAAACACGCTAACGCGTGTTATTATTTTTGTTGTCAAAGCTCCCCTTTAATGTTAAAATTAAAAGGGAAGGAGATTTGTGAATGATTGTTATGGGAGTGGACCCAGGCCTTGCTATACTGGGTTACGGTATCATAAATCACGAATACAACCATTTCAGTGTCATAGATTACGGAGCAATAACGACACCTTCTGACATGGATTTAGCTAATAGGCTTAAAGAGATATATGAGAGGTTGAGCGAGCTCATCGACAAGTACAGACCTGATGCTTTTGCAGTAGAGGAGCTTTTTTTTAATAAAAATGCCAAAACCGCTATAGTGATAGGTGAAGCGAGAGGAGTAGCTATTGTGGCGGCTGCTCAAAAGAACTTGAATGTGTACGAGTACACCCCATTGCAGGTTAAGCAAGCGGTGGTGGGATATGGAAGAGCTGAAAAAGTACAGGTACAGCTTATGGTTAGGGCCTTGTTAAATTTGAGGGACATACCAAAGCCCGATGATGTAGCCGATGCTTTAGCAGTAGCTGTGTGCCATTGCCATAGCGTGGGGCCGTGCTCAAAATATGATGTTGGGGTATAGGGTAATGTTGGATTACATAAAAGGCAAGGTAATAGAAGTTGATGATGAAAGCGTGGTAGTTGAGGCATCAGGGGTGGGGTATCGCCTATTTGTCTCCAGCATTACGTCAAAGGAGATAAAAGTTGGCGATACCACAAAATTGTACGTTTACCTGTATCTGAGGGAAAATGAGATGAGGCTTTTTGGCTTTTACGATAGAAATGAAAGGAAAGTCTTCAAAAGCCTTATTTCTGTGTCAGGTATCGGGCCTAAAGTAGCTTTAAATATCCTCTCTAAGTACACGCCATCGCAAATGCTGGCGTTTATTGCAACAGGAGATTTTACTTCTATAATGAGTGTACCAGGAGTTGGGAAAAAAACAGCTCAGAGGTTGATTGTGGAGTTAAAAGATAGGGTCAATAAAGAAGAACTGGGAGTATCATTTATAGAAGATAAAACCTCAGATGTGGTTCAGGCGTTAATGGCATTGGGGTACAGCAAAGACGAGATCTCCAGGGTGCTGAAAAAGATAGAAGGCCTTGACATCGATGATGCTATAAAAATGGCATTAAAGGAGTTGAGCTGAGGATGGGACAAAGGATACTCGCTGGTGAGCTGGACAATGAGGATGTAAATATTGAGTGCAGCTTGAGGCCAAAGTATCTTAGTGAATACATAGGTCAGGCCAAGGTTAAAGAATTGCTGTCAATATATATAAGAGCGGCGAAGGCGAGAAGTGAACCATTGGATCACGTATTGCTCTATGGGCCTCCGGGATTAGGTAAAACTACGTTGGCCAATGTTATCGCCAATGAAATGGGCGTAGGCATTAGAGTGACATCAGGACCTGCCATAGAAAGAGCAGGAGATCTCGCTGCAATTTTGACCAATATGCGGGAAAATGACATCCTGTTTATAGATGAGATTCATAGGTTAAATCGAGCGGTGGAGGAAATATTATATCCTGCTATGGAAGATTTCGTGCTGGATATAATCATAGGCAAAGGGCCTAGTGCTCGATCCATCAGGATTGACCTTCCTAGGTTTACGCTTATAGGTGCAACGACTAGGACAGGGCTTTTGACATCACCCTTAAGGGATAGGTTTGGAGTAATAAGCAGACTTGACTATTATGCCAGTGAGGACCTTTATAAGATCGTCAAGAGGTCTGCGGGTATACTGGGCGTAGAAATTGACGATAAAGCGGCTCAAGAAATCGCGATGCGCTCAAGGGGTACGCCGAGGATCGCCAACAGGTTGTTAAAGCGCGTAAGGGATTTTGCACAGGTGAGATCAAATGGTAATATTACCCAGGAAATAGCGATAGAGGCATTAGATATGCTGGATATCGACAGCTTAGGACTTGACAGTGTGGACAGGTTGTTGCTGCGAACCATTGCTGTAAAATTTGGAGGTGGTCCTGTGGGCCTTGAGACCCTTGCGGCTTCTATTGGAGAAGATGCTGGTACCATCGAAGAGGTATATGAGCCGTATCTTATGCAGATAGGGTTTATAAAGCGGACGTCAAGAGGGAGAACGGTTACTTCGCTGGCTCTAGAGCACTTAAAAATAGCACCTGTTCAAAAGGAGGTGTGCGGCTAGTATGTACGAAGGCTTTGGAAAAAGTCTTATATTCATAGGTGTGATATTTATCGCACTAGGTGTTATTTTTTTAGTAGGCAGAAAATTAGGTTTTGGAGCATTGCCGGGAGATATTTTAATAAGAAAGGGCAATTTCACATTTTATTTCCCTGTGGTATCAGGAATTTTGTTGAGCATTATTTTGACGGTTATATTAAACTTAATATTCAGACGTTGATTAAAGAGACAAAGGGGGATTTCCCGTGAAGAAATTTGCGCTTTTTTTAATGGCGATAGCAGTTGTTTTTATGTCTTCAGCAATGGTAGAGACAGCATCGGCTGACACCCAGGCAAAAATACCTGAGTACATACGGGTAGGCTTAAAATACGGGAACAGCGCAGTAGGTGCAGCGCAGGTATTTACCAAAGGCGCTATAACTTACGGCTTCTACAATGGGACGACCTTTGTGCCGGTTTATACGGGAAGCCAAGGACAAAAGGCTACAGTAAAAAAAGACGATGATTATCACATACTTCTAGCCAGCTTTGGAGATGATTTAAACAAAGGGATTACGTATATAAATGAACTCAAGGGGAAAAACGTAAATGGATTTTTGATGTACGACGGTAATTATTCAGTGGTTACAGGGGAATATTCCAGTAAGGCGGAAGCCGATTCTGCCGCTAGTAATTTGCAAAAAGTTTTGGGAAACCAGAACCTGACAGTGGTTGTCCCGCAAAAGGCCATTTACGTAATGGCTGATCAAAAACTTACGATAAAAACAGATAAACTGGTAGCGAGGCCATCTAACGGTTTTATTGAGCTGGACAACGATGTGACGTACAGGGGTGAGCTGTGGTTTTACAGGCAAGAGGGGAGCGATATGACAGTGATAAACAACCTCCCATTGGAGCAGTACCTGTACAGCGTTGTTCCCTCTGAAATGCCATCGTCGTGGCCCCAAGAGGCATTAAAAGCCCAGGCTGTAGCAGCCAGAAGTTATGCTGTTGCTAATTGCTTAAGCTCTAAGTATGCTAAGTACGGCTTTGATGTTACCGATGATGTTAGCAGTCAGGAGTACAAAGGATATGCTTACGGTGGTGGCAAGTACGCTGGTGAAAACCCCAATGCGACCAAGGCTGTTGACGCAACCAAGGGGATTGTGCTTACGTACGGCGGAAAGGTGATCAGTGCGCTGTTTTCCTCCCACAGCGGAGGGTATACTGAAAGCAGCGAAAATGTATTTAAGTACCCTCAGCCTTATTTAAAAGCAGTGCCAGACCCATATTCCATGGGGTACACTGAGAGCCTTGATAATTGGAAAGTTACGTATTCTCAGGCTCAGTTGAAGGATATACTTAGGGATCAATCTGTTGACATAGGCGATATTTTGAGTATAGAGGTTATAAATAAAAGCCCATCGGGAAGGGCTTTGTCGGTAGAAGTAACAGGTACAAAAGGTAAATATACGCTGCAAGGAGAACAGGAAATAAGAAATGTGTTTAACTTGAAAAGCGCGATGATAAAAAGCATAGATGTTTTAGGTGAGCCTGGTGGCTTGGGTACTATATGGGTGTCCAACGGCAGCAACGTCGTCTCTAAAAAAACCCAAAGCCTTTATGTCCTAAAGGGTGATTCAACAGTAGGGATGGCATCAGAAAGGCCTTTTGTAATAAGCGCATCAGGGCTTAGCCAGCTTAACGCCAGCAATGGAGTACAAAGCGTACCTGACAGTTTTACATTTGTTGGCAGCGGCTATGGGCATGGCGTGGGTATGAGCCAGTATGGCGCTAGAGGCCTTGCCGAAAAGGCTGGCAAGAATTTCGTGGATATATTAAAATATTATTACACGGGTATCACCGTCTATGACACTTTAAACGATAAGTCGCTGTAAAGGAGATAGTGAAATGAACGTACACGATTTTTATTACGACTTGCCAGAGGAGTTGATAGCTCAGGAACCATTAAAGCAGAGAGATAGCTCAAGGATGATGGTCCTCCACAGGGACGATGGAAGCATAGAGCATAGGGTATTCAGGGATGTGGTGAACTTTTTAAACCCTGGGGATTGCCTGGTATTAAATGACACGAGGGTAATTCCTGCCAGGCTTATAGGCCATAAAAAGGACACACAAGGCACTATGGAGTTCCTGCTTCTGAGAAAGCTATCTATGGATACGTGGGAAGTGTTGGTGAAACCAGGGCGCAGAGCGAAAATTGGAGCGAGGTTTGTGTTCGGCAATGGAGAACTGGAAGCAGAGGTCTTGGATGTTACTGAGGCAGGAGGGAGAGTAGTAAGATTCTTTTATCAAGGGGTGTTTGAAGAAATACTGGATCAATTAGGTAAAATGCCGCTTCCTCCGTACATAAAGAAGTCTTTGGACGATAAGGAGCGCTACCAAACGGTTTACTCCAAGCATGAGGGTTCTGCTGCCGCACCTACCGCAGGGCTTCATTTTACCAATGAGCTGTTGGATATTATAGAAAAAAAGGGAGTAAATATAGTATTTATAACATTGCACGTGGGGTTGGGCACGTTTAGGCCCGTAAGAGTAGAGAAGGTAGAAGACCATCGGATGCATTCGGAATTTTACATCGTTACCGACGAGGCGGCGCAGGTATTAAACAATGCTAGAAGGAAAGGTGGCCGAATTGTAGCTGTAGGGACTACATCTGTGAGAACTTTAGAGACCGTAACTGACGATAGCGGAGTGGTACACAGCGGCTCAGGTTGGACTGATATATTTATATATCCAGGGCACAAATTTAAAGCAGTGGATGGCTTAATAACCAATTTTCACCTACCTGAATCCACCTTGATAATGTTGGTGTCCGCTTTTGCGGGCTACGATAACGTTATGAGAGCTTATCATGAGGCTATAAAGGAAAGATATAGGTTTTACAGTTTTGGAGATGCTATGTTGATTATTTGAGAAAGGATGAAGGGTTTTTGCTGACGTTTGAAGTGCAAAAGCAAGAAAAAAATACGATGGCACGATTAGGCTATCTCAAGACGTCCCATGGCATTGTAGAGACACCTGTTTTCATGCCTGTGGGCACTCAAGCTACGGTAAAGGCGATGACCCCTGATGAATTAGAAGAAATAGGAGCGAAGATAATACTTTCTAATACGTATCACCTGTATTTAAGGCCAGGCCATAGGCTTATAGAAAAGGCAGGGGGACTACACAGATTCATGGGATGGAAGGGTTCTGTTCTGACAGATAGTGGGGGCTTTCAGATTTTCAGCCTGAACAAGCTGAGGAGTATATCTGAAGAAGGCGTTGAATTTACATCGCACCTTGACGGCTCAAGGCATTTTATTACTCCTGAGGACAATATGAAAATACAGAATGCCCTTGGAGCAGATATAATCATGGCCCTTGATGAATGCGTGCCATATCCAGCGGATTACGAGTACGTAAAAAGATCCATGGAGTTAACGCTGTGCTGGGCTAAAAGGTGTAAAGAGGCCCATGGGCGCCCTGATGACCAGGCTTTGTTTGGGATTGTACAAGGAGGAACCTACAGAGATCTGAGGGTGGAGAGCGCTAAGAGGACGGTAGAGCTGGACTTTCCAGGATATGCTGTTGGAGGATTAAGCGTAGGTGAAGAGAAAGAAGTCATGTACGAGGTGTTGGAGTATACGACTCCTTTATTGCCCTATGATAAACCCCGATATCTCATGGGAGTGGGCAGTCCCGATGCCCTTATAGAAGGTGTTATAAGGGGTATCGACATGTTTGATTGTGTTTTACCTACGAGGATTGCAAGGAATGGCACTGTTATGACAAGCCGCGGTAAACTGGTTATAAGGAATGCGGAGTACGCGGAGGATTTCAGGCCGTTGGATGAGGAGTGCGATTGCTATGCCTGTAAAAATTTTTCCAGAGCTTATATAAGGCACCTATTTAAAGCCGGGGAAATCCTTGCAGCCAGGCTTGCGACGATTCACAACCTGCGCTTTTTAATAAAGCTGATGGAGAATATAAGACAGGCTATAAAAGAAGACAGATTGCTGGATTTTAAAAAAGAGTTTTTTACAAAGTATGGTTATGAAAGGGGGGAAGAGGCATGACGCAACAAGCAGGAGCTGCGGTGGCTGTAGTAGTGCAACTTTTGCTGTTTGTAGCGATATTTTACTTGTTTCTCATTTTACCGCAACAGCGCAGGGATAAAAGAGAAAAGAAGATGCTTGATTCTCTCAAGCCTGGTGATGAGATTATCACTAAAAGCGGTATTTATGGCAAGGTGCTTAATATAAAAGATGATACCCTAACGATAGAGGTGGGGGCCGACAAAGTAAGGCTCAAAATTGCCAAATGGGCGGTAGGTAAAGTATTGACCATAAAAGACTGATCTAAATTTTGTCATAAAACCATCCTCCTGTCATAGATTTTAGTAAAACACCGAGTAGATAGGAGGATTTTTATGGCAAAGGTTCAGCGCGAGAGCATGATTGGCGTAAGGGGTATAATAAAGGCAACGGTATTGGGGCTGATTTTATCTCTTGTGTCATTCTTGATTTATGCGTTGGTGCTTGCGTATACGCCTGTTTCAGAGTCCACCGTGCCTATATTCATATCTGTAATCATGGCTATAAGCGTATTTATCGCTGGTATTGTAGCTGCTAAAATTGCCCAGAATATGGGCTGGTTAAACGGTACTCTGACGGGGGTATGTTATGCCTTAGTGCTTTTGTTGCTAAACGCCATGGTATTTGGTGATATGACAGCAGGTTTGTTTCTTTCTAATCTGGCTATATGCGCTGTGTCTGGGGCTTTAGGAGGGATGATTGGAATAAACTTGTGATGACAAGAGATAATTGATGTGCTATAATTTATCAGGAAAGGAGGAATCAACGTGAAACACGTGAAGATCATAAACAAAGGCAGAGTAGTATATGGCGATGTGAGAAGGTATGGATGCGGTGAATGCCAGTCATCGTGCCAGTCGGCTTGCAAGACTTCGTGTACGGTGGCAAATCAGGTTTGCTTACATAACAAATAATATTGTAGAAAAGCAGTAATAATGGTACATTATTACTGCTATTTGTGTATGTAGTCTGTGCAAGGAGAGAGGAAGCTTGGGTATTCATAAATTTGAGATTGACGGCAGTAAGATAGCTTTGGATGTAAACAGCAGCTTGCTTTTGGCTTTAGACGATTTGTCTTACCGGCTGTTGGATTACGTGGATGACAAATCAGTAGATGATGCTATTAAGGACCTAAACCACATTTATGGAGAGCGTGATATAATAGAGGCATATGAAGAGCTAGCGGCCCTTAAGGACAATGGCACACTTTTTGCGCCAGATCCTTATGAGGGTGAAGATTTACCTTATGGGGAACCTGTAGTTAAGTCGCTGTGCCTAAACGTAGCCCATGATTGTAATTTAAGGTGTAAGTACTGTTTTGCGTCCACGGGGAATTTTAAAGGCCAAAGAAAGTTGATGAGCTCTGAGGTAGGCAAAAAAGCCATAGACTTTTTAATAGCCCATTCGGCTTCCCGCCGTCACCTTGAGGTGGATATGTTTGGCGGGGAACCTATGATGAATTTTGATGTGATAAAAGAAATCGTGGAATATGGAAGAGATAAAGCTGATAAAGAGGGCAAGTCTATAAATTTTACATTGACCACCAATGCTATTTTACTGGATGATAAAAATATGGAATATATAAATGAAAACTTCTACAACGTAGTGCTAAGCCTTGACGGCAGACCTGAAGTCAACGACAGGATGAGAATTCTGAAAGACGGCAGTGGCAGCTATGGTTGCATAGTGGATAAGATATTAAAAATGGTCCAGATGAGAAAAGAAAAGGAGTATTATGTGCGAGGGACTTATACGCGCTATAACCTTGACTTTGCCCAGGACGTCTTACATATGGTAGATCTGGGCATAGACAGGGTGTCTGTGGAACCTGTTGTAGCACCAGAAGATGCGGATTATGCGTTGCAGGAGCAAGACCTTCCTGTTATAAGGGATCAGTATAGGTTTTTAGCGCATGAATATATAAAAAGGTATAGAGAAGGAAAGCCATTTATTTTTTTTCATTTCAATGTGGATTTAGATGAAGGGCCATGTCTGCAAAAGAGGATAAAGGGCTGTGGAGCCGGTAATGAGTATCTGGCGGTAACCCCTGATGGCGATATTTATCCATGCCATCAATTTGTGGGTATAAATAAATATAAAATGGGAAATGTCATAAGAAAAGAGCTTGACAGGGATATGCAGCTTAAATTCATGAAGACAAATATTTATACGAAGTCTCGATGCAGAATATGCTGGGCAAGGTATTTTTGCAGCGGTGGATGTCATGCCAGTGCACATCAGTTTAGCGGTAGTTTGGATGTTCCACATCGCTTAAGCTGTGAAATCCTTAAAATAAGGCTTGAGTGTGCGCTTATGATCAAAGCGGTTTTGTCAAATGAGAATTTGTATGCGAAGGAGGCAGACACCAATGAACTATAAAAATGGTTTGAAATTTCTTTTAGCGGTCGCTTTAATCGCGGTGGTTTCGTTGGCTACAGCGTTTGGAGTAAAGATTGGCAGTTTAAACGTAAAACCTGTTCAGGATTACATAAAATTAGGACTTGATTTTAAGGGCGGCGTTTACGCGACCCTTGTGGCCCAGGGTAAAGTCGATTCGGATACGATAAACAGGGCTATAGCTGTTATCAGAAACAGGGTGGACATGCTGGGCGTGACGGAACCGGTGATTACGCCTTTGGGCAGCAACGCGATAATGGTCCAGCTGCCGGGAATAAAGGACCCTGAAGCTGCCATAAAGACGTTGGGACAGACGGCGCAGTTGCGCTTTGTGGGACCTGATGGTAAGACCATATTGACAGGTGCGGAGGTTAAGACATCAAAGGCTGAGATGCAGGTAACCAGTACAGGCGTGGAGGAGCCAGTGGTCACGCTATCCTTTAACGTCAAAGGGACCAAGCTTTTTTCAGATGCCACGCAAAAATTTTTAGGGAAGCCTATAGCTATATACCTGGACAATAAAATGATATCAAATCCTGTGGTGCAGGCCCATATAACCGATGGCAATGCGGTAATAACAGGATCTAAATCTTTTGATGAAGCGTCAAAACTGGCAACACTTATAAGGTCAGGTGCCTTGCCTGTTCCCCTCAAAGCCGAGGAGGTAAGGGCGATAGGGCCTACACTGGGAATGGATTCTATGAGAGAGAGCTTAATGGCTGGATTATACGGTATAATCATCGTCATGTTATTTATGATCGCTTATTACAGACTGCCTGGTTTTATCGCTGACCTCGCATTGATAATATACACCGTCATAACACTGATTATATTAGCTCTCATACATGCTACGTTGACATTGCCTGGTATGGCCGGTATTATACTGTCTATAGGTATGGCAGTGGACGCTAATATAATCATCTTTGAGAGGGTTAAAGAGGAGCTGCGAAATGGTAAATCGCTGAGATCTGCTATAGATGCGGGTTTTGCCAAAGCTTTCTGGACGGTATTTGATGCCAATTTAACTACCATTATTGCGGGTATCGTGTTGTTTTATCTTGGGTCAGGTACCATAAAAGGCTTTGCAGTTACCCTCGTCATAGGTGTGTTGGTCAGCATGTTTACGGCCATTACACTTACTAGGTTGTTGTTGAAGATGCTTGTAAATGTCAATATTACCAATAATCTAAAGTTATACGGTGCATAAGGGGGTATAACCGTGGGAATCTTTATAGCGAAGAGGAATATATGGTTTGGTATATCCTTAGCCATAATCCTGGTGGGCTTTATATTCACAGCGCTGCACGGTGGAATAAATTACGGTGTTGATTTTGCTGGCGGC
The DNA here is from genome assembly GCF_000427425.1 of Caldanaerobius polysaccharolyticus DSM 13641. Classification (NCBI taxonomy): domain Bacteria; kingdom Bacillati; phylum Bacillota; class Clostridia; order Thermoanaerobacterales; family Thermoanaerobacteraceae; genus Caldanaerobius; species Caldanaerobius polysaccharolyticus. Next base: position 1,063,982 of record NZ_KE386495.1, read on the forward strand.
ACGCTGATGCAAATAGATTTTCACAAGCCTGTAGATAAGGCCTTGGTGAAACAGATTAACGATGTCTTGAGCAGCATGAACCTTTTAAAGGAGAGCTATGTCCAGCAAGTAGGCAACAACCCTAATGTGGCGCAGATAAAAACCAGAAGCCTTTCTGATCAGGAAAGGGTAACTCTGTTCCAGAATTTGAAAGAAAAATTTAATTTGCCTGAAAGCGAACCACTTTCTACAACCAAAGTAGGTCCTTCTATGGGAATTACATTGAGAAATCAGGCTATACTAGCTGTTGTTGTGGCGTCTATTTTGATGCTAGTGTATATAACCATAAGATTTGAATTTAAGTTTGGTGTGGCGGCTGTTCTGGCTTTGCTTCATGATTTATTAATACTTTATGCTGCCTATGCTATTTTGAACATACCGATAAATACGCCTTTTGTTGCTGCTATGCTTACAGTCCTGGGTTATTCTATAAATGACACGATAGTTATATTTGACAGGATAAGAGACAACCTGAAGATCATGAGAAGAGAAAAGTACGATGTGATAGCGGATAAGAGTATAATGGAAACGTTAGCCAGGTCTATAAATACGTTGTTGACTGTTATAATAACGCTGGTGGCCTTATACTTCTTCGGCGGGCCGCCGATAAGGGAATTTGTCCTGCCACTTCTTATAGGGATTGTGAGCGGAGGTTATTCTTCTATTTTCATAGCAAGCCCTATATGGTATATACTTAAGAATAGGGAGGTTTCAAAGAGGGCATCATATAAAACAAATTAAAGGAGGGATGGCTATGTTAAAAGATATAATGCTGGCAGGAATCGGGCTGGTCTCGCTGACCAAAGACAAGGCACAGGAAATCGCCAGTGAGTTAGTGAAACGTGGGGAGATCGCTAAGAACGATGAAAACGCCTTTGTAAACAGGATGATGAAGTCGGCAGAAGAGCAGAGCCAGAAATTAAAAGAAAGGATATCTGAAGAAATTGAAAAACTGATAAAATCTTCTAATGTGGTGACGCGCAGCGAATTTGAAGAGTTAAAGCAAAGAGTGGAGGCCTTAGAGAAGCGAATAGAACAAAATCAGTAAATTTTAAAATTAATGGTAATAATATCATCGAGATATTATTATCATTAATTTTTTTGGGGTGTTCTTAATTGTTAAACAAAAGAAATGCGCGAAGATACCGAGAAATTGTGCAAATACTAGCAAAAAACGGTTTATACGTGTTGTTAAATAACTTAGGGGTTAAGGTCAAAGGGAGAAAGCTACTAAAAGACGATGTGCCTTTGCCTGTTAGAATAAAAAATACCCTGGAAGAATTAGGCCCTACGTTTATAAAGTTGGGTCAGATGATAAGCCTAAGGACTGATTTGATACCGGAAGACATAGCCAACGAACTGGCGAAACTTCAAGACAGCGCCATGCCCTTTGACTTTAACGATGCTAAAAAGACTTTTGAAAGTGAACTGGGATATAAATTTGAGGATGTCTTCGAGTGGTTTGGTGAAAATCCTATTGCCTCTGCATCCATAGGTCAAGTTTATGTAGCAAGGTTGAAGTCCACCGGGGAAAAGGTGGTAGTGAAGATTCAACGTCCTAATCTGGACACCATGATAGAAAGCGATATGAGCATTCTGGCGGAGATCGCCCGCTTGTTAGATGAAAGGATAAAAAACAGACCTGTATCCTTTGCCGAAGTGGTTTTGGAGCTGTCTACTGCCTTGAAGAGAGAACTGGATTACACATTAGAAGCCAGAAATGCCCAGAAATTTCGCAACCTTTATAAGTCCTCTTTTTACGGCAGCCATGTGGTTATCCCTAAGGTTTACTGGGAGTACACCACTAAAAAGGTCCTCACCATGGAGTTTATCGAGGGTATAAGCGTAAAAGACGTGGAGCAGATAAAGAGAAGACATTGGGATGTTAAGAAAATCGCCCGCATTGGTGCCAATAGTTTTCTAGAGCAGGTCATTGATTTTGGCTTTTTTTCACGGAGATCCCCATCCTGGAAACATTATGGCTTTGAGCAGCGATAAGATAGCGTATATAGATTTTGGCACCGTAGGGAAAATGGATAGAATACAAAGGAAATTTTTATACAATCTTTTTGACGGGTTTGCAAAAAACGACTTGGATTTCATGGTGGAAGAATTTGAGGAAATGGGTTGTATTGGCCCTAAAACCGATATTTTATCTTTAAAGAGGGATTTAAGGGATATCGTGGATTTTTATTATGGAGCTTCTATAAAAGACGTAAACGTAAAAGACATGGTGAATCACCTTATGAGGATAATTTATAAAAATAAAATCGTTTTGCCTCCTGATTTCACCATGTTATTCAAGGCGTTGATAACCATCGAAGGCGTAGGCAAGGTTTTAGACCCTGATTTTAATATATCCACGCTTATAAGGGATTATTCTGTGCGCAAATTTAAAAGAGAATTAAATATCCTTGAACACATCGATGAAAGCATACCGGAGATGAAGAAGCTGTTGCGTTTGACTTACAAATTTCCTTATATTGTATACGACCTTCTGAAGAAATGGGACAGAGGGGATATAAGCGTTGAGATTAGGTATAGCGATGTAGATAAAATGAGAAGCGATATAAAAAGTTCGGCTAACAGGTTGTCGTTGAGCATTATCGCATCGGCTCTTATAATTGGCTCTTCCTTCGCGCTACAGTTAAAAACAGGGCCTAGATTATGGGGTATGCCGCTGCTCGGCATCGTAGGTTATTTTATAGCAGTTGTAATAGGCCTGTGGCTCATAGGTTCCATAATCGTAAGCAGCTGGCTGAAAAAATAAAGGAGCAAAAGGAATGATCTTATGCTTAAAAGAAAATATCGTTGGATTGGCTGTGATACGCTGTCTGAACGTTCTGCCGCAATGCAAATTGCCAAAAAAAGAGGTATCCAGCTCAATGTAACCAGAGACATGATAAAAAACCCTTTTGATATTAAAGACATGGATAGGGCTGTAGCAAGAATAAAGGAGAGTGTAAGGCGGCGAGAAAAGATTGCGGTGTACGGTGATTACGACGTGGATGGGATAACCGCTACGGCTATAGTGTATAAGGCGTTAAGAGCTTTGAATGCAGATGTGATGTATTACATACCTGACAGGCTTGATGAAGGCTATGGTTTAAATGTAGAAGCTGTAAAATATCTGATAAATTGCGGCGTTAAACTGATCATCACTGTAGACTGTGGAGTCACAGCTTTGGAAGAGGTTAGGTACGCCAATAATAATGGCGTTGATGTGGTTATAACTGATCATCACACGTGCGGCCCTGTTTTGCCAGAGGCGTGCTGTATCGTTAATCCTAAAAGGGAGGATGACACATCAGGGTTTAAATATTATTCGGGAGCGGGCATTGCGCTAAAGCTAGCGATGGCTTTAGGTTATTCCTTGGAGGATTTCATTCAGTACGCTATGCTGGGTACTATCTCTGATATTGTCCCTTTGATAGACGAGAACAGGGTTATAGCTAAACTGGGTTTGGAAGTGATGAATACCGTAAAAGATCCAGGGATATCGGCTCTTGTGGAAGTATCTGGCATAACAGGGTGTATACGCTCTGAAGATGTAGCTTTTAAGATAGGGCCAAGGCTAAATGCTGCAGGTAGGATGTCAAACCCAGAGCTCGCTCTTAAATTGTTGTTGGTTGAGGACGCAGATGAAGCGAGAGAGATAGCCGTGGAGTTAAACCGCTTAAATAACCAAAGGCAGAGCGTTGAAAATGAAATTTACCAGCAGGCGGTGGATATGTTAAAAGGCTATCCCCTTCCGGATGTGATCGTTTTAGCTAAGGAGGGGTGGCACGAAGGTGTTATAGGCATCGTGGCTTCAAAGCTGGTGAATTCTTATAACAGGCCGTGTATCCTTATATCCCTATCAGGAGATGTAGGTAAAGGTTCTTGCAGGAGCATAAAGTATTTTAACATATACCATGCCCTTAAAGCCTGTGAGCAGTATATAGAGAAATACGGCGGGCACGATATGGCTGCAGGGTTGACGCTAAGGCGCGACAATTTAGAGAAGTTTAAAGAACAGATAAATTTTTACGCAAAAGGTGTTTTAAGGCCAGAGCATAAAGTTCCTGAAGTAGATGTAGACTTTATGCTTACTGATGAATATTACGATGTAAATCTGGCAGAAGAATTAACCCTCCTCGAGCCTTACGGGTTAGGAAATCAAAAGCCGGTTTTTCTGTGCAAAGATTTGAAAGTAAGTGAAGTGCGAAATTTGAGCAATGATAAACACGTCAAGCTTAGGCTTTTAAGCGATAGAGGTAAAGAAATTGAGGCGATAGGGTTTCTGATGGGTGAATTGGCAAAAGATGTCAAACCTGGCGATTATGTCGACGTAGTTTGCCACTTTGATGTAAATAGATGGAACGATCAGGTTAATCTGCAGCTTAACTTGATCGACGTAGGGTATTCCAAAAGGCAAATGACCAGATTTTACGCGGAGTATTTGAGCACTTTTAAGGATATGCTGTTAGAAGATAAGCTTCTGGTGGGAGATTCAAAAAAGTTAACAGTTGCGCCTACGGCAATCGATGAGAATAAAGTGGATCTGCTTTTAAAAGAAGGCTCTTGCCTTATAATCATGTACAGTTTTAGGCAATTGATCGGCTTTATGAAGAGGTTTAGCGATATATTGGAACATATAGGTTTGTGTTTTAGGTTTATCGACGATGATAGGGATAATATCCTTTTGATCAATCCCGATTATATGCGGTTAGATACCAGTAGATTTCGCAATGTAATTCTGTACAGTGGTGATTACTATACTACTCATTATAGGAATTGCAATGTGTATATTGTCGATGAACCCGGAGGAAAATTGTTGTACGGCGAAGACATTTATGATATGATACCGGATAGAAGTGATCTGGAAGACGTGTACATGTGTATAAAGCGCTTCCACCGTGAGATTTCCAGTAAAGATATAATAAAGGCTTTGAACAAAAATCCCCTTAAGGTGGACTTATGCGTCTGCGTATTAGAAGATCTGGGTTTAATTGACACTGCAAAAAAGAGCAATGGAGTCTACTATAAAATCCACAAGTTGGAGAAAGTCGATTTAAGTGATTCTCCATTGTACATAAAGCTTCTCAAGATAAGAGATAATGTAGAAGATTTCTTTACATCAAAAAATATTGTATAATAATATCGTATATATTAAAATGTGTATGTCTAGGAGGGTTTAGATGGACTTATCAACTGTAAAGGACATGATAAGAATTATACCGGATTTCCCAAGAGCGGGAATCAGTTTTAAAGACATCACCACTGTGGTAAAAGACGGTGAGGCTTTTAAATATGTTATAAATGAAATGGCCAAGAGATGTGCAGATAAAGACATCGACCTCATAGTGGGACCGGAAGCCCGAGGATTCATTGTAGGTGCGCCTTTGGCTTATCAGCTGGGCGTTGGCTTCGTGCCTATACGTAAACCAGGTAAATTGCCTGCTGAAAAGATAAGGAAAGAATACCAGCTGGAGTACGGGTTTGACGCTATGGAACTGCACAAGGATGCAATTAAACCCGGTCAAAAGGTGCTTATTGTAGATGACCTTCTGGCCACAGGAGGCACGATAATAACGGCGGTGAAGCTGGTGGAAGAATTAGGAGGTAAAATAGCAGGGCTCATGTTTTTAATTGAGCTCACCGAGCTGGGAGGAAGAGAGACGCTAAGAGGTTACGATGTTATTTCCTTAATTCAATATCCCTATTGAGAGGGCATTGGCAGTCAGGTGATAGTTATGTTAGACGATATTATTGACAAAATAAAGTTGTATTCCAGCGAAGAAGATGTGGAGTTTGTCAAAAAAGCTTATGAATTTGGTAAAAAAGCCCATTCGGGTCAGACGCGGATATCCGGAGAACCATATCTGGTGCATCCGCTGGCTGTGGCGGAGATTTTGGCCGATCTTCAACTGGATATAAACACCATAGTTGCCGGTATATTGCATGATGTTATTGAGGATACGCCTTACACCTATGAAGATATAAAAAGCGAGTTTGGTGAGGAAGTGGCAGATCTTATTGACGGCGTGACAAAATTGAGCAAGATAGAGTACAAGACTAAGGAAGAACAGCAAGCTGAAAATATGCGCAAGATGCTGGTGGCTATGGCAAAAGATATAAGGGTTATACTTATCAAGTTGGCGGATAGACTTCACAACATGAGGACTCTTAAATTTTTGCCTCCTGACAAGCAGCTGGAAAAGTCAAAAGAAACACTGGAGATTTATGCGCCGATAGCCCATCGCTTGGGCATATCTAAAATACAGTGGGAACTAGAGGATCTATCGCTGCGTTATATAGATCCTGAAGGTTACTACGACTTGGTAAATAAGATTGCCCAGAAGAGGAAAGAACGAGAAGCTTTTATTTCAAACATAATAGATGTATTAAAGACGAAGCTTAACAACATGGGCATTGAAGCTGAGATCGACGGAAGGCCAAAACATTTTTACAGCATATATAAGAAGATGAAGTTGCAAAACAAGACCTTTGAACAGATTTTTGACCTGACTGCCATAAGGGTTATAGTTAATACCGTTAAAGACTGCTACGGAGTTTTAGGTATTGTGCATACCTTGTGGAAACCCATCCCTGGAAGGTTTAAGGATTATATCGCCATGCCCAAGCCTAATATGTACCAATCCCTTCACACCACTGTAATTGGTTTAAAAGGACAGGTCTTTGAGGTTCAGATCAGGACATGGGAGATGCATAGGACGGCGGAATACGGTATAGCTGCCCACTGGAAATACAAAGAAGGTAGAAGTTCTCAGGATGATTTTGACGAAAAACTGGCTTGGCTGAGGCAGTTGTTGGAATGGCAAAGGGAGTTAAAAGATGCCAGGGAGTTTATGGAAACCCTAAAGATAGACCTCTTTACCGATGAGGTCTTTGTATTCACTCCTAAAGGAGATGTTATAAACCTTCCCAACGGTTCTACGCCCATAGATTTTGCTTACATGATCCACACCGACATAGGACATAGGTGCGTGGGAGCCAAGATCAATGGTAAAATTGTACCGCTGGACACGGTTTTAAAAACAGGAGACATCGTGGAGATCATGGTATCTCCAAATAAAAACCATGGGCCCAGCCGTGATTGGCTCAAAATTGTGAAAAGTCCTCAAGCCAAGAGCAAGATCAATCAGTGGTTTAAGAAAGAGCAGCGGGAAGAGAACATTGAAAAAGGAAAAAACCTTGTGGAGAAGGAGCTAAAGAGGCAAGGTATAAGCCAGTACGCTATAAAAGATGAGGTGTACGATGTAATTTTAAAAAAATTGAGCTTTAAAAACATGGATGAGATGTACGCAGCGGTTGGTATAGGGTCCATAACCCCTTCTCAGATCGTAGTGAGGATAAAAGAAGAACTTAAAATCGAGGGCCAACAAACCGTTCCAGAGTCCAACGCGGAAATTTCAGATGTAAAGCGGAAGGAAACCAAGAGAAAGAGTGAGACAGGGGTAAAGGTAAAGGGAACAGATAATATAATGATCAAGTTTGCAAAATGCTGTAGCCCTGTTCCAGGCGATGAAATAGTGGGTTACGTAACCCGCGGGCGGGGTGTGACGATACACCGAAAGGATTGCGTCAACATCATAAGCAGCTCTTTGGACAGCAACAGGTTAGTAGAAGTCGAGTGGGCCATCAATACGGGCAACAGGTTCCCTGCTGATATACAGATAATATCCCAGGACCGGTATGGACTTCTTACAGATGTCACAAATATCCTGTCGGAAGCCAAGACCTCGGTCAAGGCATTAAACGCTAGGGCAGGTAAGGATAATATAGCGTCCATAAGCTTGACAGTGGAGGTCAATACAAAAGAGGATCTGGATAGGCTTATAAACAAGATTAAATTGCTGACAGGGATAATTGACGTCTACAGGATAAATACCGCATGATTATAGTACAGGAGAGGTGTTAACATGCTGACGACGGCTCCGAGAGGAACAAAGGATATATTGCCAGACGAAGTATATATATGGCAATATATAGAGAAGGTGGTCAGGGAAGTAGCAAGCATATATGGATATAAAGAGATAAGAACGCCTACATTTGAGCACACAGAGCTGTTTCAAAGGGGTGTAGGAGACACTACAGATATAGTGCAAAAGGAGATGTACACCTTTGAGGATAAAGGTGGTAGGAGCATAACCTTAAGACCTGAAGGAACAGCTTCGGTAGTGCGGGCGTTTATACAGAATAAATTGACGGATAATCCTCAGCCTACGAAGCTTTATTACATTATTTCCGCTTTTAGATATGAAAGGCCACAGGCCGGGAGGATGAGAGAATTTCACCAGTTTGGGGTAGAGGTTTTTGGCGCTGAGGATCCTTCCCTTGACGCAGAGATTATAGATATGGCTGTCAGTATTCTGAGCAAAATCGGTTTAAAAGGCCTCAAGCTTAAAATAAATAGCATCGGCTGCAATAGGTGTCGGCCTGATTATAATAGCGCTCTTAAAGACTATTTAGAACAGCGATTGGATAAATTGTGTGATAATTGCAAAAAGAGGTATGAAAAAAACCCACTGAGGGTTCTTGATTGCAAGAACCCTTCGTGCAGAGCCCAATTTGCCTATGTACCTGTAATACTGGACTACCTGTGCGATGACTGTAAATCTCATTTCAGCAGGCTTCAAAGCAAATTAGACGTTTTAGGTATTGAATACCAGGTGGATCCATCAATCGTAAGGGGCCTTGACTACTATACAAAGACAGCTTTTGAGATTGTATCAGAAGATATAGGAGCTCAAGGCGCTGTATGCGGTGGAGGAAGATATGATGGCCTTGTCAAGGAGTGCGGCGGGCCCGACATGCCAGGTGTAGGTTTTGCTATGGGATTGGAGCGCATTGTCCTGGCTGTAAAGGCCCAGAATGTACCCGTTCCCCGTAACGACTGCGTAGACGTATTTGCAGTTAGCATAGGAGATGAAACAGAGGACGTTGTTTACAGTATAGTAAAGAAATTAAGAGACAATGGTATATCTTGTGATAAAGACTATTTGGGTAGAAGTACGAGGGCACAGTTGAAGTACGCTGATAAAGTCCACGCAAAGTACGCGTTGATCGTGGGAGGAGACGAGCTTAATAGGAATACTGCTTTATTGCGAGATATGGCTACAGGTGAGCAACAAGAAGTGCCTTTTAGCGAACTGGTTGAAGTACTTTCGAATGCGCTGAAAAAGGAGGAACGAGGATGAGTGAACTGCTAAGTGGTCTGAAGAGGACCCATATGTGTGGGTTGTTGACTGAAAGCGAAGTTGGCTGTAAAGTAGTGGTTATGGGATGGGTACAGAGGAGAAGGGACCTTGGCGGTTTAATATTTATAGATCTCAGAGACAGGACGGGTATCGTGCAGGTGGTTTTTGATCAATCCTCAGGAGATGTCTTTGAAAAAGCAGAAAAGGTGCGAAATGAGTATGTGCTGGCTATAGTAGGAGATGTGGTAAAAAGAGATGAAGACACGTATAATCCCAATATCCCTACGGGGACCATTGAGATCAGGGCCAAAGAGCTGAAAATCTTGAGTACATCTGAAACTCCTCCCTTTTTAATAGAGGACGATGTTAACGTATCAGAATCCATAAGGTTAAAATACCGATACCTGGATTTAAGAAGGCCTAGGATGCAAAATTACATTGCTACCAGGAGCAGGGTTGCGAAAATAGTAAGAGATTATTTGATTAGCAACGGTTTTTTGGAAATTGAGACACCTTATTTGACCAAGAGCACCCCTGAAGGTGCCCGTGATTTTTTGGTGCCCAGCCGGTTGCAACCTGGTACATTTTATGCGCTTCCTCAGTCTCCACAGTTGTTTAAGCAGCTTTTGATGATATCAGGGTGTGACAGGTATTTTCAGATCGCCAGGTGTTTCAGAGATGAGGACTTAAGAGCCGATAGGCAACCTGATTTCACTCAAATCGACATGGAGATGTCCTTTGTAGAAGAAGATGACGTGATGGAAATAAATGAGGGGCTATTAAAGAGGATCTTTGGCGAGGTCTTGGGTGTCGACATTAAGGCGCCATTTTTGAGGTTGACTTATCACGAAGCGATGGCCAGATTTGGCAGTGACAAACCCGATATGAGATTTGGAATGGAGCTAAAGGACCTTTCTGATATACTGCAAAACACGAACTTTAATGTCTTCAGGTCAGCGCTATCAAAGGGCAGCGTTAGAGCGATAAACGCTGAAGGGTGTGCTCAGAGGTTTAGCAGAAGAGAGATTGACGCGCTGGTGGATCTCGCTAAGGACTTTGGCGCAAAAGGGTTAGCGTGGATAGCAATGGATTCAGAAGGCCCTAAGTCGCCAATTCTCAAATTCCTCAGCGAGGATGAGATAAGCGGCATAATCAGAAGGCTAGACGCCAAGACAGGGGATCTTTTGCTTATGGTGGCCGATGAGGATTCGGTGGTTTTTGATGTGCTAGGTAGGCTTAGGTTGTACCTTGGCAAAAAATTGGATTTAATGAAAAAGGATGATTACAAGTTCTTATGGGTTGTGGACTTCCCATTGCTGGAATGGGATGAAGAAGAACACAGATATACTGCTATGCATCACCCTTTCACAGCTCCTAAAGATGAGGACATCCCGCTTCTGGATACAGAGCCTCAAAAAGCTCGCGCCAAGGCTTACGATATAATATTAAATGGCGTTGAATTAGGAGGAGGAAGCATAAGGATACATTCGACGGAAATTCAGGAAAAAATGTTTAAGGTATTGGGATTTACTCGTGAATCCGCCTGGGAAAGGTTTGGATTTTTAATGGAAGCGTTCAAGTATGGTGCACCTCCCCACGGTGGACTGGCTTATGGTTTTGATAGATTGATAATGCTCCTTACAGGTACGGATAACATAAGGGATGTCATCGCATTTCCTAAGACTCAAAACGGCTCATGCCTGCTGACAGGAGCCCCATCACCCGTGGATGCGAAGCAATTAAGGGAGCTGCACGTTAAACTGGATCTATGAGACAGCATGCTTTTTCCAGGACGGAGTTGTTGCTGGGGCCTGAGGCCATGGAGAAGCTTTATAAAAGCACTGTGGCTGTGTTTGGAATTGGTGGCGTAGGGTCCTACGTGGTGGAGGCCCTAGCTAGGTCTGGTGTTGGAAAATTAGTGCTAATCGACGATGATGATATTTGCCTTACCAATATAAACAGGCAAATCCACGCTACCAGAAAGACTGTAGGCCAACCTAAGGTTGAAGTTATGGCCCAGCGGGTGATGGATATAAATCCTAATGCTCAGGTGGTGACATTTAAAGAGTTTTACCTTCCTGATAACGCAGACAAGATGATCTCAGTTGACTACGATTACGTAGTGGACGCAGTGGACACGGTTACGGCCAAGGTAGACCTGGTGGTGAGATGCAAGCAGTTAAATATTCCCATAATCAGCGCCATGGGGGCAGGGAATAAACTGGATCCTACGAAATTGAAAGTAGCGGACATATTTGAAACCAAGATATGCCCCCTGGCAAAGGTCATGAGATATGAATTGAGAAAGAGAGGCGTAAAGTCTCTAAAAGTGGTTTACTCTGAAGAAGAACCCATAAAACCTGATATATACAATATCGCGACGTGTAAAAGCCATTGTATATGTCCTGATAAAAGCAAGGGAAGATGTGCGCTGAGGAGGCAAATCCCAGGCAGTGTTTCCTTTGTTCCGCCTGTTATGGGTTTTATAATAGCCGGTGAGGTTATAAAGGACATTATAGGTTATAATAAGATGCGAGGAGATGTTAATAAGTGAGTGCATCTTACAAGGAGCAAAAAGAAGATCTTATAAAGCGTCTGAAGAAAATAGAAGGCCAAATCAAAGGAATTCAGAAGATGATTGAAGAGGAAAAGTATTGCGTGGACGTGTTAGTGCAGATTGCAGCAGTGAGATCGGCTATAAACAAGGTAGGCTCTATAATACTTAAAAGCCATGCGATGGGTTGTGTGATCAATGCCATGGGCGCCGAGGAGCGAAAGGAAAAGGTAGATGAACTGGTAGATACATTTATTAAATTTATGAAATAACTTATTGTGAAAGGAGGTAGTACCTGGCAAGGGGTGACTTTAGCCGGGTGATGAAATATGGTAGTGGAATTGACAGCAGACAATTTTGAACAAGAAGTTTTAAAGTCAGATAAGCCTGTTTTGGTGGATTTTTGGGCCGCGTGGTGTGGGCCGTGCAGGATGGTATCTCCGATTATTGATGAGCTGGCAGAGGATTACGATGGAAGAGTTAAGGTAGGAAAGGTAAATGTAGACGAACAGAGAGGTTTGGCCCAGAGATATGGGGTTATGAGCATACCCACTATAATATTATTTAAGGATGGCCAGATTTTTGATAAAATAATAGGTGCTAGGCCAAAAAAAGAATTTCAAGCTTTTGTTGAAAAAGCTCTATAAAAGCGGGATGATTTATCCCGCTTTTTTGTAAAGTTTAAGGATTTTCACAAAAGAGCTTACAAGAAGCAAGCCTGCTGCTATGGCCAGCGCAATTGTCCCTGTCTCTATTCCGTAACTTACCGCCTCTTTATACTTCTGTTGTAAGATTGAGATCATTGTGTAATAACATCCTGCCCCTGGCACCAACATGATGAGAGCCGGTATGATGAACATGGTAACAGGCTTTTTATGGAGCCTGGCATATACTTCGCCGGCTATAGCTACGATTATTGAGGCTATAAATGATGCCATCACCTTTGAACCGCTTAACTTGTAGAATGCTAAGTAACACAGCCATCCCAGTGCACCACATATCCCGTTGCTTATCAGTTCATCCCTCGGCACATTGAACACTACAGCAAAAGAAATTGTAGCAAAGAAGGCGTAGGCGATTTGCTCTAGCATGACTTGCTACCTCCAGAATCTGATGTAAACATTTAAAATCGTACCTATACCTGCTGCCACGCCGATTGCTATAACCAGTGCTTCTGCTGCTCTGGAAGATCCCGAAACCAGATCGCCGGAAATAGTATCTCTGATGGCATTGGTAAGAGCTACCCCTGGTACCATAATCATAACGGCGCCGATTATAATCCTGTCGATGTTGTGCCCTAATCCCGCATTTACCAGGACAATTGTCATAATAGCTGTGATAAAGCCACCCAGTATGTTGGTGAAGAAAAGGGAGAGGTTGTATCTGTCCAAAAGTAGCAATATGTACTCTACGGCAGTGGCTATAATCAGCGTAGCTAGCGAGTCCATGTATGTTCCGCCGAAGACCAGGGTAAAGAAAGCAGATCCTATTCCACCGCATAGCGTTCTAATCGCCATGGGGTATTTTTTAGTTTTTTTAATTTCATCCAGAATAGCAAAGCCTTCCTCCGCTGTAATCTTTTTGCTTGCCAGTTGCCTCGAAAAATCATTGATAAGGGATACTTTATTTAAATCAATGGACCTGTTGTCAATGCGCTTGATAACGGATATTACTTCGCCGCTGGTATCTTCTACGGATACAAAAATCCCTGTGGGAGTTACAAAGCTTTCTGGATGGGGTATTCCTCCGCTTGTACATATCCTCTTTATGGTGTCTTCTACCCTGTATGTTTCGGCTCCCGATTTTAACATCATTTCACCGGCGCATACAGCCATTTTCAGCACTTTTTTTGATTCCATTTGCCTCACCTGTTATTATTTTAGCATAATTAGATATTGAAATATAGTGATACTTGACATTGGTTTATGCATATGCTAAATTATTTATGGATATCCTAGTATGTAGCTAGGAATTGTTGGAGGTGCAGTATGAGACTTTCTACAAAAGGCCAGTACGGGCTCAGAGCCATGTTTGAATTAGCTTTAAGCTATGGCGAAGGTCCTGTAGCTTTAAAGACTATAGCAGAGAAGCAGGAGATATCAGAGCACTATCTAGAACAGCTGATAGCTGTGCTGAAAAAAGCCGGCCTTGTGAAAAGCACTAGAGGAGCTCAAGGGGGATATACGCTGGCTATGGAGCCTGATAAAATAACGGTAGGTGACATTTTAAGAGCGCTGGAAGGTCCTTTGGCTCCAGTAGAGTGTGTAATTGACGGCGAAGAGATAGAGTGCAGCCGAGCGGACTTTTGCGTTTCCAGACTGGTATGGAAAAAGATAAAGGACAGCTTAAATAAGGTAGTGGATTCTATAACTCTAAAGGACATGGTAGATGATTACAGTAAGATGAATGTTAAGGATTCGTACATGTATTATATATAATTGAGGAGGCTTACTTATGAATAGAGTTTATCTTGATAATGCCGCGACGACACCGGTTAAAAAAGAAGTGTTGGAGGAGATGTTGCCGTATTTCACAGAGAAATTCGGAAATGCCTCGACCCTTTATTCCTATGGCAGGGAAGCGAGAGAAGCTTTAGATAAAGCCAGAGATAGGGTTGCAAAGGCGCTGGGAGCTGACCCCGCTGAGATTTACTTTACCAGCGGAGGCACTGAGTCTGATAACTGGGCTATCAAGGCTGCGGCTTATGCTATGAGGGAGAAAGGCAACCACATAATAACCACGTCCATAGAGCACCATGCGGTACTTCATACCTGTGAATACCTTAAAAAGCAAGGCTATGAGGTGACGTACCTTCCGGTGGATGAGTACGGCCTTGTAGACGTGGAAGAATTAAAAAAGGCGATAACCGATAAGACTATCCTTATCTCTGTTATGTACGCCAATAACGAAGTAGGCACTATTGAGCCTGTGGCTGAAATTGGGCAGATAGCGAAGGAACGGGGTATACTGTTCCATACCGATGCGGTACAAGCAGTGGGCCATATACCCGTGGATGTAAAAGAAATCAATTGCGATATGCTGTCGCTGTCAGGTCATAAATTTTACGGTCCTAAGGGTATAGGTGCTCTTTATATGAGAAAAGGCGTGAAGATACATCCGTACATGCACGGTGGAGCTCAGGAAAAAGGCCGAAGGGCAGGTACTGAAAACGTAGCAGCAATAGTTGGGCTGGGAAAGGCCATAGAGCTGGCGACTCAAAACCTTGATGAAAACATGAAAAAATTAACGCGGCTGAGAAATAAGCTTATAGACGGCCTGTTAAGCAAGATAGACCACGTAAAACTAAATGGCCATCCGGAAAAAAGGCTTCCGGGCAATGTGAACATATCAGTGGAATACGTAGAAGGCGAATCCATGCTTTTAAGCTTGGATATGAAAGGAATATGTGCCTCCAGTGGTTCTGCGTGTACCTCCGGCTCGTTAGATCCATCTCATGTCTTGCTGGCGATGGGGTTACCCCATGAACTGGCCCACGGCTCCTTGAGGTTTTCTATAGGCGAGCAGAACAGCGAAGAGGACATTGACTATGTTCTGGAGGTTTTACCTGATATCGTGTCAAGGTTAAGAGAGATGTCTCCATTATACGAAAAAGTGAGAGAGGGGAAATGATATATGTACAGTGAAAAAGTCATGGATCATTTTATGAATCCTAGAAATGTTGGCGAAATACCTGACGCCGATGGGGTATTTGAGGTAGGAAACCCTGTCTGTGGCGATATAATGAAAATCTACCTCAAAATAAAAGACGGGATAATAGTGGACGCTAAATTTAAGACATTCGGATGTGGCGCTGCAGTGGCGACAAGCAGTATGGCTACTGAGATGATAAAGGGAAAGTCTATAGAGGAAGCGTTAAAGCTGACTAATAAAGCAGTGGCAGAGGCCTTAGATGGGCTGCCTCCTGTGAAGATGCACTGTTCTGTTCTGGCAGAGGAGGCCGTAAAAGGAGCCATAGAAGATTATTATAAAAAGCACGGCATTAACAAGCAGGTGGAGTGATGGCGAAAAAGGTTGTTTTAGGAATGAGCGGCGGAGTGGATAGCTCTGTCGCTGCGTATTTATTGCAAAAGGAAGGCTATGAAGTCATAGGCGTGACCATGCAGATATGGCCTGACGAGGATGAAGAAAAAGTGCTTCACGAAGGCGGTTGTTGCTCTTTGTCAGCAGTGGAAGATGCCCGCAGGGTAGCCAGTATGTTGGGCATACCTTATTACGTGTTGAATTTTAAGGACATTTTTAAAGAAAAAGTAATCGACTATTTTGTAGACGAGTACATTCATGGCAACACCCCCAACCCGTGCATTGCGTGTAACCGATTTATAAAATTTGAAGCGCTGCTGCATAGGGCGCGTTCAATAGGAGCTGACTATGTGGCTACAGGCCATTACGCTAAGATAGAGTACGACGATGGGTTGGGGAGGTACCTCCTTAAAAAAGCTGTGGACCAGAAAAAAGATCAGACTTACGTACTTTATAGTTTTACTCAGGAGCAGCTAAAGCATACCCTCATGCCTTTAGGCTACTATACCAAGTCCCAGATAAGGGAGATAGCTAGTAGTCTGAAATTGCCTGTAGCAACTAAACCTGAGAGCCAGGAGATATGCTTTGTACCTGATGATGATTACGGCAGATTCATTGAAGAGCAAAAGCCTGATTGTGTGAAGAGCGGTTATTTTGTGGATACAAAGGGTAACGTGCTAGGAAGGCATAAAGGCATCGCCCATTACACCATAGGTCAGCGCAGAGGTCTTGGTATATCTGCAGGTAGGCCGTTGTACGTGGTTGATATAATACCTGAAGAAAACGTAGTAGTTGTCGGTGAAGAAGAGGACGTATATGGCGACGAGTTGTTTGCAAAGGATTTAAATTTCATACCTTTTGAGAGATTGGAGAGGGCGATGGAGGTTAACGCTAAAATAAGGTATACGGCGAAGGAGGCACCTGCTACCATCTTTCCTATTGAAAATGACAAGGTAAAGGTAAAGTTTAAGGAACCTCAAAGGGCTATCACACCTGGACAGGCTGTGGTGTTTTACGATGGTGATATATTGGTAGGAGGGGGAATTATAACAAGAAACCCCTGAGAATGCACCTTGTGAAGGTGCATTTTTTGTTTTTAAAGAGAAAAAATAAAATTGAAGGTGAGGTATATTTATGATAAAAGCTTCTTCGCTTTTAAATATAGCGGTGTATTGCAGGGAGACGGGCAAAAAGGTTGGCTATATAAAAGATATAGTGTATGAACCTTCTAAAGGGAGTATCGCAGCTTACGTGGTGAGCAGTGGAAGTGTATTTAAGAATTTAAAGATTTTAATGGCAAACGACGTAGCCGACGTCGGCAAGGACCGCATCGTCATAAAATCCGAAAAAGCGATGAAAGATGCGGATAAATACCATGACATGTTAGTGAACCAGAATTCTCATCTTATAGGGAGTAGCGTAAGAGATTTTTACGGCAGAGAACTGGGTATAATAAGTGATACGGTAGTAGATGTGGACAGCAACCTTGTAAAAGGCTATATAGTAAGCGACGGTTTAATAAGCGATATACTCAAAGGGCGAAATTTTATTGAAAAAAATGAGGCTTTTGTGGAGGAAAGCCATGAAGGAGGTAATGGTAATGGACGGTAAATTTATAAGGGGTATTTTAATCGGAGGGCTTATAACTTACCTCGCTAACAGAAGTATGAAAAAAATGGACAAAAGTTTCAAAAAGGATATGGCCGAAAAGGCTTTTAAAGCTATGAAAAAAATTGTCAAGGTATAATCGCTGGCATAAAAAGCCTGTAGCTTTTTATGCCGTACATAATAGGGTGATTGTATGAGGAGATATGTGCTTGCAGCATTTCTGGTATTGTCGATCATATTTATTTTTGTTTATAGAGTAAAAATAAAGAAGGTGTTAGCTCCGTTTATAGTAGCTGCTATCGCAGCTTATATACTGATGCCTGTTGTAAACTGGTTGACAGAAAGAAAATTTACACGAGTAAAAGCAATCATTATAGTGTACGGTATTATTGCGTTGATTATTGCGGTTATCGTGTATTACGTGTTTCCGCTGGTATTAGGTGAATTATCTCAGGCTGGTACGTTGTTGCCTTATTACCTTCAGTGGCTAAGCGATGTTGAAAGGATAATACACAGAAGGTATTCAGCTTATATGCCACCGCAGGTTGAGTCTGCGATAATAGACAACATAGGCGATATTAACAACCAGATTTTTGCGGTTATGAGTGGCATTATAAAAAGTACCATATCCTTTATGCGCCAGAGCGTAAGTTTCATCTTATCGCCGATAATAGCCTTTTATATACTAAAAGATTCCCGCTATTTGTCCAGGCACTTTTTAATGCTTTTCCCAGGAAGGTATAGAGAGACGATTAGAAAATTGCTTTTGGATATCGACAGAGTGATAAAAGGTTTTATAAACGGACAGTTGCTGGTGGCGCTATTTGTAGCTGTGGTGACGTCTATAAGCCTTTATGCTATAGGTTTGAATTTTGCCATTATCATCGGGATAATCGCTGGAGTGTTTAACATAGTGCCTTATCTAGGTCCGATTATAAGCGGAGGGTTGGCTGTAGCGGTAGGGCTGGTTCAATCTCCTTACAAAGCTTTGTCAGCTTTAATTGTATTCTTAATAGTACACCAAATAGAAGGCGGTATATTGTCTCCTAGGATTGTGGGAGAAAATGTGGGGTTGCATCCTGTGGTGGTTATATTTTCTCTTTTGGTTGGCGAAGAATTTTTCGGCATGTGGGGTATGCTTTTTTCAGTACCTGTAACGGCTGCCTTAAAGGTTATATTAAATTATATAGTGGATAACATGGACACGATTTGAACATATGTGATATAATAAACTACATAAAAAGGGATTGAGAAATTTATAAGGTAAGGTCTTCCTTTAATGTGCCCGAAAGGGTAATTTTTGTCGAAAGGAGGAATCCTGGTAAAAGGAAGGCCATGGATTTTACAACCGTCACCTTTTAGAACCAGGAGCGATATGGACAAACTGTCGATGAATGAGATTAGAGAGTTGTATCTGTCTTTTTTTGAATCTAAAGGTCATCTAAGGCTTCCAAGCTTTTCGTTGATACCTAAAAATGACAAAAGCCTTTTGCTGATAAATTCCGGAATGGCACCCTTAAAGCCGTATTTTACGGGTAAAGAGATCCCTCCTAGAAGGCGGATTACCACCTGTCAGAAATGCATAAGGACTCCCGATATAGATAGGGTGGGTAAAACAGCCCGACACGGGACGTTTTTTGAGATGTTGGGTAATTTTTCCTTTGGAGATTATTTTAAAAGAGAAGTTATTCCATGGGCCTGGGAACTGGTTACCGAGGTATATAGACTTCCTAAAGACAGGCTATGGGTGACTATATATCAGGATGACGACGAGGCTTTTAACATATGGCATGAGGTAGTGGGTGTACCTGCAGACAGGATTATAAGAAGAGGAAAAGAAGATAACTTTTGGGAGATAGGTACAGGTCCCTGCGGTCCCTGTTCTGAGATTTATTACGACCGTGGTGCGGACAAGGGGAAGTGCGGCAATGCCTATTGCTTTTTGTTCCAAGGCGGTGAGTGCAAAGACGGCTTTGCCGTTGATGAAAAATTGTGCGAAGATTGCGATAGATTTCTAGAGTTTTGGAATCTGGTTTTTTCCCAGTACGATAAGGATGAAAACGGCAACTACAATCCTTTGCCCAAGCCCAATATAGATACAGGTATGGGCCTTGAGAGGATGGCAGTAATACTGCAGGATGTGGATTCTATATTTGAGGTAGATGTAATAAAGGCGATAATGGATTATGTGTGCCAAATGGTAGGCGTGGAATACGGCAAAGACCCAATGAAGGACGTTTCGCTGAGGGTGATTACTGATCACGTAAGAAGTATGACGTTTATGGTCTCTGACGGTATACTGCCTTCTAATGAAGGCAGAGGTTACGTGTTGAGGAGGATTGTGAGGAGGGCGGCTCGCCACGGGCGCATATTGGGCCTAAATGAGCCTTTCTTATACAAGGTTTGCCAGAAGGTTATAGAGCAATATAAAGGAAACTATAGGGAATTGGTTGGCAAAAGCGATTACATAAAAAACGTTGTAAAAAGAGAGGAAGAGCGATTTGCTTCCACTATTGAACAGGGATTGAGAATACTGGACGAGTTTATAGCGGAAATGTTAAATTGCGGAGAGACCACGCTTTCAGGGGAGAGAGCCTTTAAGCTTTATGATACATATGGATTTCCTCTGGATTTAACCAAAGAGATTTTAGCAGAAAAAGGCCTTGTTGTAGATGAGAAAAGCTTTGATGAGCTGATGGAGGAACAAAAGGAAAGGGCAAGAGCCCATGCTATATCTGATGCTTCCCTGTGGTCTGTAGAGAGCGTCGGTGAACAGTTTAAAGGGATTGAAACCCAGTTTGTGGGATATGACCAATGGGAGGTAGAAGCTAAAATAGTGGGCATTTTGGCGAACGGTGCCTCGGTAAGCAGTATTGAAAAAGGGCAAGAAGCAGGGCTGATACTGGATGTGACGCCTTTTTATGCCGAAAGCGGTGGGCAAGTAGGGGATGCAGGTGTTTTGTTCAATGATGCTATGGAATTTGAAGTTCAGAATACGGTCAAATTTGGGGGCAATAAAATACTGCATAAAGGGCGCATAATAAGAGGCAAGGCCTATGTGGGAGATAGCGTGGTGTGCAAAATCGATGGGGACAGGAGAGAAAGTACCGCGAAAAATCATACAGCTACCCATATTCTGCATAAAGTGTTGAGAGACCTGTTAGGTGAGCACGTGCATCAATCGGGTTCATATGTAGGGCCTGATAGATTGAGGTTTGATTTTACCCATTTTGAGCAGGTAAGTGAAGATATGCTGGAAAAGATCCAAAATGAGGTCAACAACAGGATATACGAGGGTATAGAAGTCTATGTGGACGAGTTGCCTTTGGAGGAAGCCAGAAGGTCTGGAGCCATTGCTCTTTTTGACGAGAAGTACGGCGACATTGTAAGGGTGGTCAGCATTGGAAACTTCAGCAAGGAATTTTGCGGTGGAACTCACGTCAGAAACACTTCTCAGATAGGGATGTTTAAAATTGTTTCGGAGACCAGTGTGGGAGCAGGAGTAAGGCGCATTGAAGCGTTGACAGGAAAGAGCGCGTTGGCTTATTTTAACGATCAGGATAAAATGGTGAAAGAAGCTTTGAAAATCTTAAAGATAAATGACTCCAAAGGGCTTTTAAATAAGATTGTGGAGCTTACAGAACAGGTTAAAGCGCTGGAAAAAGAAAAAATGGCTTTAAGTGATAGAATAGCATCCATGTACTCTACCACTATAATAGAAAAGGCTCAAGACGTTGCTGGTGCCAAGGTAGTCATAGCTAAAATAGAAAATTCAGGTATTGAAGGGTTAAAGTCCTTGGGAGACGCCATCAGAGAAAAACTCTCAAGTTGCGTTATTGTCCTTGCAGGAATAGATAATAATAGGGTGAACTTTATAGGGATGGCTACAAAGGATATGGTAGAAAAAGGAATACACGCTGGCAATATACTGCGAGAAGCAGCTAAGATCACGGGTGGAGGAGGCGGAGGCAGGCCCAACATGGCTCAGGCAGGAGGAAAAGATGTATCTAAAGTAGATCAGGCGCTGGAAGCGGCAAAAAGGCTAATAGAGGCTCAGCTAGGAGCTTAACCCTTTTTAAAAGGAGAGTGGGTTTAGGTGAATGATAACAGGGAACAGCAGACCGCAAAATTTAAGGTTAACCGCGAGGAAGTAAACGAGGCGCGGGAGATCCTCTTTGAGGTTTACAACGCCTTAAAAGAGAAAGGATATAATCCCATAAATCAAATAGTGGGATACCTGCTTTCCGGTGACCCTACATATATAACCAATCATAAGAATGCCCGCAGCCTCATAAGGCGATTAGAGAGAGACGACATTTTAGAAGAACTGGTAAGAAAATATGTGGGAGACTGACATGAGGGTATTGGGCATGGATGTCGGCGATAAGACCATTGGATTGGCTGTTTCCGATCCCCTGGGCTTAACAGCCCAGGGGATAATGACCCTTAGGAGGATCAATATTCAAAAGGACATTGAGAACATAAAAGAGATTGTAGCGAAGTATAATGTTGGGTTGATTGTAATAGGAATGCCTAAAAACATGAATAATACTATAGGGGAGAGGGCAAGAAGTGTCATCAGCTTTGCCGAGAAATTAAAAGATGGATTGGGCATAGAATGTGAATTTTACGATGAACGACTGACTACGTTGGAGGCGGAAAAATTGCTGGTCAGTTCTGACGTGAGCAGGAAAAAGAGAAAAAAAGTCATTGATAAAATGGCAGCTGTGTTGATATTGCAGTCTTATCTGGACAACCGCAAAAAACGTTATTGACATATAATTTGGGATGGTATAAAATAGCATTATAATTTGCGATGAGGTGATATTATGGATGACATGAATGAAATGGAGACAATAGTGCTATTTGACGAAGAAGGCAATGAAGTAGAGTTTGAACTCATAGCTTCACTGGATGTGGACGACAATACCTACGTGATCGTAACACCTGTAAATGAAGACACTGACGACGCTTATATATTGCGCGTGGAACAGGATGAAAACGGCGAAGATGTCTTTGTGGGTATAGAAGATGACGATGAGTTTAACGCGGTTGCTGAAGCGTATGAAGAGCTCAGTAGGCAGTCGGATGACTACGGTGATGACGAAGAAGAGGAAGAGGAAGAAGATTAAGCAGTATACCTTCAGGTATACTGTTTTTTGATATTGACAAAAAGATACCTTGAGCATAAACTGTTATTAAATAATTATAGCGTAAAGGTGATAGTATTGAATTCCTTAATTAGTGATTTAAAAGACCAGTTAAAACGAAAAGGTTACAAGCTGACCACTCAGCGCCGAGTTATTCTTGATACCATAATCGAAAATATCGATAAACATCTATCAATCGAAGATATCTTTGAACAGGTGAAGAAAAAGTATCCAGAAATTGGACTTGCCACAGTGTACAGGACGGTTCAGTTGTTTGAACAGCTGGGGATAATCTACAAATTGAATTTTGACGATGGAAGAAGCAGATATGAACTGTATCAAAACAAAGAAGATCATCAACACCACCATCTTATCTGCCTCAAATGCGGGTCGATATATGAGGTGGAAGAAGATCTGCTGGAAGATCTTGAAAAGAGGATAGAGGAGAGCAAAGATTTTGAGATTGTTGATCACAACGTGAGATTTTTCGGTTATTGTAAAAATTGTCGGTCAAAGAGCTAACCTCAGGGTTTATCTTTGGCTTTTCTTTTGCTTGAACTGGGTATCATAATAAAGTATAATAGTAATAGCGGTGTTGGATCGGCTTATGAACGGATTGAGAAAGGAGAGAAATAGTG
This sequence comes from Caldanaerobius polysaccharolyticus DSM 13641, assembly GCF_000427425.1. NCBI lineage: Bacteria > Bacillati > Bacillota > Clostridia > Thermoanaerobacterales > Thermoanaerobacteraceae > Caldanaerobius > Caldanaerobius polysaccharolyticus. Next base: position 1,087,215 of record NZ_KE386495.1, read on the forward strand.
CCTGTAAAAAATTCCAAGATAAAAATCATGCCATTAGGTGGTTTAAATGAGATCGGAAAAAATATGACAGTTTACGAGTATAAAGATGAGATAATAGTAGTGGACTGTGGCTTGGCTTTTCCTGACGACGAGATGTTGGGGGTTGATCTGGTTATACCCGATATTTCGTATTTATTAAAGAATCAGGATAAAGTAAAGGCTATCATACTTACCCATGGGCATGAAGACCATATAGGAGCTTTACCCTATGTCTTAAAACAGTTAAATGTTCCTGTTTATGGTACCCGTTTAACTATAGGCATAGTAGAAACCAGATTAAAGGAGCAAGGGTTGTTAAGAGATTCCAAGCTGATAAGCGTTAACCCAGGGGAATGTATAGAATTAGGTAATTTTAAGGTGGAGTTCATAAGGACAACCCATAGCATAGCGGATTCGGTGGCTTTAGCGATTCACACCCCCATCGGTGTGGTGGTGCACACCAGTGATTTCAAAGTGGATTATACGCCTATTGACGGCAAACAGATGGATTTACACAGGTTTGCTGAGCTAGGGAAAAAAGGCGTACTGGTGATGCTGGCGGATAGCACTAACATCGAGAGAAGCGGCTATACGCTATCGGAAAAGACGGTGGGTGAGACGCTGAACGATATATTTGGCGGTGCAAAAGGGAGGATACTCATTGCTACCTTTGCGTCCAACGTTCACCGCATTCAACAGGTTATCAATGCCACGTATAAATATGGCAGGAAATTGGCAGTCAGCGGCAGGAGCATGGTAAATGTCATAAATGTGGCTGTGGATCTGGGATACTTGAACTTACCTGGAGACATAATGGTAGGTCTAGAGGATGCCATAAAGTTACCCCATGATAAAGTGGTCATTCTCACTACGGGAAGTCAGGGAGAGCCTATGTCAGCCCTTACCCGTATGGCTTTTTCTGAGCACAGGTTAGTTGATATAGTGCCGGGGGATCTGGTGATAATATCTGCAGATCCCATACCGGGCAATGAGAAGACCGTGTCCAGGGTTATAAATCAGCTGTTTAAAAAGGGCGCCGAAGTGGTGTATGAGGCTTTAGCGGATGTGCATGTGTCCGGACATGCATGTCAGGAAGAGTTGAAGTTGATTCATACGCTGGTCAGGCCCAAGTTCTTTGTGCCGGTGCATGGAGAGTACAGGCATTTAAAGCAGCATGCGAAATTGGCCGAGAGCCTGGGTATGCCTCCGGAGAACATATTCATAGCTGATAATGGCTATGTTCTGGAGTTTACCAGGGATTCAGGCAGGATAGCTGGTACTGTAACAGCGGGAAGGGTGCTTGTGGATGGATTTGGCGTAGGAGACGTGGGAAATATTGTATTAAGGGATCGCAAGCATTTGTCTCAAGACGGCCTTCTTGTAGTGGTTGTCACTATCTCAAAGGACAGCGGCTCTGTTATAGCAGGTCCTGATATAATATCCAGGGGATTTGTGTACGTAAGGGAATCGGAAGATCTGATGGAAGAAATAAAAAAAGTGGTCAAAAGATCCCTTGATGAGTGTTTAAACAACAATTTCACGGAATGGGCTACCATTAAGTCTGAGATAAAAAATGGAGTAAGTAAATTCTTGTTTGAGAAAACCGCGCGAAAGCCCATGATATTGCCTATTATTATGGAGATATGAGGAGGTATGGTTTGTGCAGAATGTTTACGATGCAGCTTACGCCCTTGCCTCTGCCATTAAAAACAGCGAAGAGTATAAGAGGCTGGTAGAGGCGAAGAAGAGAATAGAGGCAAATCCTAAAAACAAGGAGATGCTCAAAGATTTTCACCAAAAGCAGTTGAATTACCAGACAAAACAGATGATGGGCGAAAAGGCTGATGAAGAGTTGAAACAGCTGCAAAACCTCTACCGCGTTCTTTCCATAAACATGGACTTAAGCGAATACCTGCAGGCGGAATATTCTTTTAGCACGCTGATCGCCGATATGTACAAGATAATCGGCGATGCCCTGGAAGGGGTTAAGATTTAAACTATCAGGGAGGTTCTGGCTATGCGCAAAAGATATGCGTTATACCTGTTTGCTGTAGCATTTTTAATAGCTATAGCGTATTACGTCAATAGCAGTGTGCCTGCTGGCAGCAGCGACAAAAGCGTGGATGTAATTATACCTGATAATACAGCTTCTTCAGGCATAGCCAGAATCTTAAAAGAAAAGGGTGTTGTAAAAAGCGAATTTTTTTTTATGCTGTATTTAAAAGTTAACGGGAAAGGCGATAAGTTAAAAGCGGGTAAATACAGGCTGAAATTAGACATGCCCTATTATGATTTGGTTAACGTCCTTTCAAAGGGAAGCAATGTGGATGAGTATATAAAGCTGACCATTCCAGAAGGTTATAACATAAGGCAAATCGCTGATGAGCTGTCTCAACAAGGGTGGAATGGCGCCAAGTTTTTGGAAGAGTGCAGAAATGGCCGTTTTGATTATCCTTTTTTAAAAGAAATACCTCCTGATCGCCCCAATCGCTTGGAAGGGTATCTGTTTCCAGATACCTATTTTGTGAAAAGGCAGATGACAGAACACCAGATAATAGATATGATGTTAAAAAGGTTTAATGACGTGGTAGTAAAGGAGTATAGCACTCATGGTGCGCAGATATCTTTGGACAAGGCGGTGATTATAGCGTCTATGATAGAAAAAGAGGCCAGGGTTGACATAGACAGGCCTTTAATTGCTAGCGTGATATACAACAGGCTTAACAAGGGAATGAAGCTGCAAATTGACGCTACGGTCCTTTACGCACTGGGGGTGCAAAAGGACAAAATAACGACTCAAGACCTCGCTGTCAAATCGCCTTATAATACCTATTATGTCAAAGGGCTTCCCATTGGCCCTATAGGCAATCCGGGATTAAAATCTTTTAAGGCAGCCCTCAATCCAGCTCAGACAGATTACTACTATTATGTAGCCCGTGGCGATGGTACCCACGCCTTTTCGAAGGATTATAACCAGCATTTACAGGCGATTCAACAGATAAGAGGTAGTGTAAGGCGATGAAAAAAAGTAAAGTAGAGCTTTTGGCGCCTGCCGGTGATATGGAAAGGCTGATAGTGGCTGCTGAATACGGCGCTGATGCGGTTTACTTTGGCGAAAATAGATTTGGGCTGAGGTCTGGCGTGGGTTTTAGCCTGGAGGAGATAAGGAAGGGTATTCAGTACCTTCACGACAAGCGAAAAAAAGCGTATATAACCTTAAATATCATTCCCCACAACGATGATTTCAAGGGGCTAAAGGAATACGTGCTTTTTTTGCGGGATAGCGGCGCTGATGCTGTGATAGTGTCTGATCCCGGCGTCATGGTGATGGTTAAAGATTGGGCTCCGAATATGGATATTCACCTGAGCACTCAGGCGAACACGGTGAATCTGTGGAGTGCTCTTTTCTGGTACAGGCAGGGGGTGAAGAGGATCATTATGGCGAGGGAGCTTTCTTTAAAAGAAATAGGGTACATTGCTAGAAACACCCCTGAAGATTTGGAAATTGAAGCCTTTGTACACGGCGCTATGTGCATATCCTATTCGGGCAGATGTCTTCTCAGCATGTACATGGCTGGGCGAGATGCCAATAGAGGCGAGTGCGCTCATCCATGTCGATGGGGTTACGCGTTGTGTGAGCAAAAACGTCCGGGTCAGTACTTTCCTATTGAGGAAGATGAGAGGGGAACTTATATTTTAAACTCTAAGGACCTATGCATGATTGAGCATATTCCGGAGATGGTTGAAGCGGGTATAGAGAGCTTTAAAATTGAGGGCAGAAATAAATCGGCTTATTATGTAGCTACGGTAGTCGGCGCGTATAGAAAAGCTATAGATGAGTATTTCAAAGATCCCAGGACATACAGGTTTAAAGGACAGTGGCTGGAAGAGCTAAAAAAAGCCAGCTACAGGGAATTTACCACGGCTTTTTACCTTAGTAAGCCTGAGAGCTCTCAGAATTATGAAAGCAGTAACTACGTGAGAAATTACGATTTTGTGGGAGTAGTTATAGATTACGATGAAAATACGAAGATGGCTGTTGTCCAGCAGAGAAATCGAGTCTTTAAAGGGGACAGAGTGGAAATAATAGGGCCGTATAGGGAATATTTTGAGCAAGTCATAGAGGAAATGTACGATGAAGAGGGCAGAGAAATAGATGTAGCGCCTCATCCTCAGCAGGTGTTTAAAATAAAAGTTGAACACAGGGTAAAGCCCTATGATATACTGAGGAGAAAAAAGGTATAACCCGATCTTTTAATGTAAAAAATAGATCGGGTGATTTTTTTGAGAAGGATAAAAAACTTCTTCACGATTGTGTTGTGTTTGACATTATTGCTGGTAGTGCGTTTTGGGTATATTCAGATAGCTAAAAGCGATGTTTATTCCCGGTTGTCTGTCAACCAGCGGGCCAGAAGCGTTTATTTAGGCGATTACAGGGGTACTATATACGACAGGAACATGATTCCGCTGACAGAAAGAGATTCATCGCATTTAGCGGTTATCTTTCCAGACATGGTGCGGGATAAAAGCAAGGCCGCTTACGATTTATCCCGTGTGACAGATTACGATATCGCCAGTTTAAAAAATATGCTTGGCGGTACAGCTTTTGTTCTCCCTGCAAAGCAGGCGGATGAAAGCTTAGAAGAAGACGGGATATACCTGGCTACGATACCATCCAGGTATTCTGATGAAAGTATAGCCTCTCATTTAATCGGCTATTTAAATCCGTCAATACATAAAGGGGTTTACGGAATTGAGAGGGCCTATGATAATGTGCTGAATTCGGGAGGACAAATTGAATACGTGCTCTTTTCAGGTGGAAATTTAAAGGCCATAAAAGGGCTGGGCGCGCAATACGCCGTGGTGGGCGTAAAGCGAAAGGCATATGGCGTTAAGACCACTATTGACTATCACATTCAAAAAATAGTAGAAGAAGCCATGGATAAATATCACATAGATGGAGCAGCAGTGGTAGTGGATGTCAAATCAGGACAGATACTGGCTATGGCGAGTAGGCCAAATTTTTCGCCATTGAGTATAACCGGGTATTTGAGGAATGGTAACGGAGCGCTTATAAACAAAGCCATTGCGGCGTATCCCTTGGGTTCGGTTTTTAAGACGGTGGTAGCCGCTGCGGCGATAGAAGATCACGCAGTAAAAGAGGGTGAAATTTTTTATTGTACGGGCAGTGTGAAAGTAAATGGGGTTTCTTACCCATGTTATAAAAGCAAAACCCATGGACCTGTGGACATGGCCACAGCTTTTGCTGTGTCCTGCAACACCACTTTCATAAAGATAGGGCAGAAGGTAGGAGGTAAGAGCATTATAGAGATGGCAAAAAAATTTGGCTTTGGGCGTAAGGAAGTTGGTTTTGCAGAAGAGAGCAGTGGCCGTATCCCAGGGTATAAAGATGTGGCGGGAGCTGGCATAGGTAATCTTTCTATTGGCCAGGGCGTGCTTGCTGTAACGCCCCTTCAGGTAGCTGACATGATGGCTACCATAGCTGATGACGGCGTTAGGCATATACCTACTGTATTACAGGGCTTAGTGGATGAACAGGGCAATTGGGTGAGAAGAGAAGGGGAGAGCAAATCGTACAGGGTTGTATCAGTGAGCACAGCGAAAGAACTGCAGCGAATGTTAAGAGGAGTGGTGACAGAAGGGACAGGTAAAAACGCGGAAATACCCCAGGGTAGCGCTGGCAAAACAGGTACAGCTGAAACCGGTATAGACGGGGTTTCCCATGGATGGTTTGCAGGGTATGTCCCGTACAATGAGCCACGGTATTCCATAGTGGTATTAGCGGAAAAGGGAGGAGAAGGGGGCGCAAAAGCCGCTCCTGTGTTTAAAGAAATCGCTGAAAATATTTTAAAGATAAGATAAAATGGACTAGCACGCACCTCCGCGGGGTTTCATATGATGTAACGTAACCTATTGTGGGGGTGCAGCCATGATAAGCATTGGCTTTATGGCTTTTGTATTTTTTCTATCCGGTTACGTTACCACTACCAGTTCTTTTCCCCAGCCTTTGAGCGCAGAAGAGGAAGAGCGCTATATAAGGAAGTATCTTGGCGGAGATGAGGAAGCTAAGAACATACTCATTGAGAGAAACCTTAGGCTTGTGGCTCATATTGTGAAAAAGTATTCTAATACGGGAATAGATAGCGATGATTTAATATCTATAGGCACCATAGGTCTTATAAAAGCTATAACGACGTTTAACGACAGCAAAGGAGTGAGGTTGGCCACATACGCTTCCCGGTGTATAGAGAACGAACTTTTGATGTACCTCCGATCCAATAAGAAAGAAAAAAATGAGATTTCACTGCAGGACCCTATCGGAGTGGACAAAGAGGGCAACGAGATTTCGCTTATAGACATAATACCTGTGGCAGATCCTGATAGCGTATGCAACGAGGTGGAAACCAAGCTGCAGATAAAAAAATTAAAAGACAAAATAAACACAGCGCTTAAAAACAGAGAAAGGCTGGTAATAGAGCTCAGATACGGCTTGACCAACATGGGCGTTAAAACCCAGATGGAGATCGCCAGGCTTCTGGGAATATCCAGGTCTTATGTCTCTAGAATAGAGAAAAAAGCCCTCAAAAAATTGTTAAAAGAGTTAATGCCAGGTAGCAGCCGTTGAAGGGCGCTACTTTTTTATATATAATGTAATCGTGGAGAGTGGTGATTTTGCTGTATCCTGATGAATATTACGCGAGCTTTAAGGATATTGATCTTGATCATTTAAAAGAAATGGGGATAAAGGCTGTTATTATCGATATTGACAATACCCTTGTCCCATGGTCGGACAAGTTCCCCGATGAAAATGCATATTTGTGGATAAACAGGTTGAGAAATGAAGGGTTTAAAGTCTGCCTCATATCTAATAACACCAAGGGGAGGGTAGAGGAGTTCAATAAAGACCTCAGCTGTTATGTCATATGGAAGGCGAGAAAGCCGCTGAAATTTGCGTATAAAAAAGCCATTCGCTACTTTAATTGTTCTGCAAAAAATATAGCTGTGATAGGGGATCAGATATTTACGGACATTCTGGGCGGCAACCGGTTGGGTATGTACACTATACTTGTGGACCCTATATCTGATAATGAATTTTTCTGGACGAAATTTGTAAGAAGGATTGAAAAAAAATTTAGAGATAGGGCGAGGAGGACGAAGGATGAAAAAAATAAATAGCATGACAAAGGTGTACGGAGTAATAGGGCACCCTGTGAAGCACAGCATATCGCCGGCCATACACAATTTCGCTTTTGAGTACGCTGATATAAATGCTGTTTATCTATGCTTTGATGTGCCTCCTGAACGATTAGGAGAAGCTGTTAGAGGTTTTAAGGCCATTGGTCTGGCGGGATTCAATGTGACAATTCCTCATAAACAGGACATTATGAACTACCTGGATGAGGTCGATGAAAGCGCCAGGCTGATTGGGGCGGTTAACACCGTGGTCAACGACAATGGACGGCTTAGGGGATACAATACGGATAGCAGCGGTTTTATAAATGCCATTAAAAAACGAGGCCTACGTGTTGATGAAGCTATTGTACTGGGATCAGGAGGGGCTTCAAGGGCTATATGCACCGCTCTGGCTTTAAATGGAGTTGGCCGCATAAATATCTTAAACAGAACTTATGACAACGCTGCATCGCTGGCAAACCACATCAGGTCCCTCGCCGCCGATTGCTGCGTTTGCGCTGATGCGCTGGATAATATAAAAAATTATAGAGGACAGTTGCTGGTCAATACTACCTCTGTAGGCATGTGGCCCAGGGTGGACGAGTGCCCAGTGGACATTATTCCAACGGGGGTGCATACGGTGTACGATATCGTCTATAACCCTCACGAGACTAAACTTATAAGAATGGCAAAGCAAAAAGGTTGTGGCGTGATTTACGGGATAGAGATGCTGGTAGGGCAGGCTATAGAGTCTTTAAAAATATGGACGGGCGTTGACGTACCTGAGAATATTATAACTTCTTTCCTCGAAAAAGAAGGAATTCCTCTTAAAATGTCGAATAGTATACATAATGTAACAGAGGAGTGAGCCCATGGGAAGGAGAAGGCTGGGGGATATCCTTATTGAAAGCGGAATAGTTACGCGTGATGAGCTACAGGAAGCGTTAAAGGTACAGGAAAAGACGGGTAAGCGCCTGGGCAAAGTGCTTTCGGAGATGGGATATATAACTGAAGATAAACTCATAGAGATACTGGAATTCCAACTGGGTATACCCCATGTAGACTTAAAGCGCTATTACATCGATAAAGAAGCTGTGCTCACCATCCCGGAAGACATAGCAAAGCGAGATATGCTTATAGCTGTAAAAAAGGATGAAAGCAATATATACGTGGCCATGAGCGATCCTATGGACATCCTGGCCATTGACGACGTAAAGCTTATCACCGGGTTAAATGTGATTCCTATGATAGCTACGGAAGCGGATATAACTGAGGCCATCAAGAAGTATTACGAGCCAGAGGAAGTAGAAAAGGCCGTAAATGATTTTGACAGCGAATACACTGGGGGTTTTCAAGAGCAAAACGACGAGGTGGACAACGCCCCTGCTGTTAGATTGGTCAATTCTATAATAGAACAGGCCGTAAGAAGCCAGGCCTCGGATATACACATTGAGCCTTCCAGCGATGACATGAGGGTGAGGTTCAGGATTGACGGCCAGCTCATAGAAAACATGAGTGCTCACAAAAGCATTCACGGTCCCGTTATAACCCGTATAAAGATAATGAGCAATTTAAATATAGCTGAGCGAAGGCTCCCTCAAGATGGCAGGATAGAGCTCAATGTAGACGGAAAGGAAATGGATATCAGGGTGTCGGTGCTCCCTACGGTATTTGGAGAAAAGGCCGTGTTGAGGCTTTTGGATCGCAGTAGCTTTCTGGTATCTAAACATGAATTAGGCCTGGATTCCCGGGAGCTTATCTTGTTTGACAGATTTGCAAAGAGCTCTCACGGGATAATCTTGGTGACAGGTCCTACGGGCAGCGGCAAGACTACAACCCTTTACACCATGCTGCGGGAGATAAATACCCCTGATAAGAACATCATCACCGTGGAAGATCCTGTGGAATACGTGTTGCCAGGGGTAAATCAGGTACAGGTTAACGAAAAAGCTGGCCTTACTTTTGCAGCTGCATTAAGGTCTATATTGCGCCAGGATCCTGACATAATAATGATCGGCGAGATAAGAGATGCGGAGACGGCTCAGATCGCCGTAAGGTCGGCTATAACAGGGCATCTTGTTTTATCCACATTGCACACCAACGACGCGCCTGGTTCTGTAGTCAGGCTTATAGACATGGGGGTTGAGCCGTACCTGGTATCAGCCTCTCTCGTAGGTGTTATAGCCCAAAGGCTGATGAGAAAGGTGTGCGAAGCTTGCAAATACGCTTATAAAGCTAGTGAAGTCGAGAAGCGCCTGTTAGGCTATGATGTGGATGAAGAACTTACCCTTTATAGAGGAAGAGGGTGCACTGTGTGCAACAAAACAGGTTACAGGGGAAGGCTGGCGGTATTTGAGATCATGCCTGTGTCTAGGGAAATAAGGGAGCAAATCAACATGAAGGCGTCTGTAGACGCCATAAGAGCGATGGCTATAGAGCAAGGGATGGTCTTATTGAGGCAAAGCGCGCGGCAAAAAGTGTTAGAAGGACTTACCACTGTGGATGAAATGTTGAGAATAACGTATATGGAGGAATAGATCTTATATGGTCGCTATAACCGATCTCCTGGTAGAAGCTGTGCAAAGAAAGGCATCTGATATTCATATCACTGTAGGCATGCCGCCTGTATTAAGGATAAATGGAAACCTCGTTAGAACTGATTATCCAGCTGTAAAGCCTGAGGACACCGAGTCGTTTGTGCAGCAGCTTATGTCTAATGAACAGTATGGCATTTTAAAGCAAAGAGGAGAGTTCGACTTCTCATATTCCCTTCACGGCGTTGGACGATTCAGGATAAACGCGTATAAGCAGAGAGGTACTTTTAGCCTCGCTATAAGGGCGTTAGCTTTAAACGTGCCATCTATAGATGAATTGGGGTTGCCGGCTATCGTGAAGGATCTGGCGATGAAGACGAGGGGGCTTATCCTGGTCACAGGTCCCACTGGTAGCGGCAAATCTACCACGTTGGCGGCGATGATCGATTTGATAAACAGCAACAGGGAGTGCCATATACTTACGCTGGAAGACCCTATAGAGTACCTTCATAAACACAAGAGGAGCATAGTGAACCAGAGAGAGATAGGCTATGACAGCGCATCATTTGCCAGTGCGCTGAGGGCTGCTTTAAGAGAAGACCCTGACGTCATACTGGTTGGTGAGATGAGGGATTTAGAGTCCATGCAGATAGCGTTGACCGCAGCCGAGACAGGTCATCTGGTTTTGTCTACATTACATACTATAGGAGCGGCTAAGACCATCGACAGGATCGTGGATGTCTTTCCTCCCCATCAGCAGCAACAGATAAGGGTCCAGCTTTCAATGGTATTAGAAGGGGTTATATCCCAGCAGCTTTTAAGGAGTGCCGATGGAAAGAGGAGGGTTCTGGCTACAGAAATTATGGTGGCTACGCCGGCTATAAGAAACCTCATAAGGGAAGGCAAAACATTTCAGATCCAATCCTCGGTGCAAACAGGGGCAAGGTATGGCATGCACACCATGGATTCAAGTATTGCAAACTTGTATAGAAATGGTATAATAACGTTGGAAGAAGCCCAGATGTACGCCATAGAACCTGAAAATATGCTGATGCTGGTAGACAGAAGGTGACCAAGATGCCTCGCTATTTTTTCAAGGCACGGGATGCCGAGGGTTTACTGGTTTCTGGCGTTATCGATGCGGACGGCTATAGGGATGCGGTAAGAAGCGTTCAGGAAAAAAATATATACCCTGTAGAAATAAAAGAGGTAGCCGAAAAAAGGAACGCGGCGGTGGAGTTTTACAGAGTAAAGGTCTCTGATCTGGCCGTATTGTGCAGGCAGTTTTCCACCCTTTTAAACGCAGGTATATCCATAGCTCAATGCTTTGATATCTTGCGCCAGCAGACGACAAGCAGGAAGTTAAAAGATGTTCTCTCTCAGATTTACGAAGACGTACAGAAGGGCAAAAGCCTTTCGGAGTCCATGAAGACACAACAGGTGTTTCCAGAAATAATGATAAACATGGTGGAAGCTGGTGAAGTAAGCGGAAGACTTGACATGGTTTTGGAGCGGATGGCCGTTTATTTTGAAAAGGAAAATGCTACAAATCAAAAAATAAAGACGGCACTTACGTATCCTGCTATAGTTTCTTTGGCCGCCGTGGTAGTGGTGATATTTTTGGTTTCTTACGTCCTTCCCACGTTTATAAGCATGTTCACTAATGCGGGAGTAAATCTACCTACTCCTACGAGAATACTTCTTTTTATAAGCTTTCTTTTCGGCCATTTTTGGTATTACATTTTTGCCCTTGTATTTCTCATTGCTATGTCGTTGTACAGGTACATAAAGACGCCCAAGGGGAAACGCGCCTTTGACTGGATAAAACTTAGGGCACCTATATTCGGCAATTTAACCCGTAAAGTCATAACGTCCCGATTTACGCGAACGCTGGGCGTATTGCTGGCCAGTGGCATACCTGTTATCCAGGCCATGCAGGTGGTGGAAAAAGTAGTGGGAAACGCTGTAGTAGCCGAGAGGCTTAAAAAAGCTGAGGAAGGGATGAGGCAAGGGCAGGGCCTTTCAAAGCCGCTGGAGTCTGTAGGCGTATTTCAGCCTATGGTCATACAAATGATAGCTGTAGGGGAAGAATCGGGAATGCTGGACAGCCTGCTGGAAAAGACCGCTGATTTTTTTGACGGCGAGGTGGATACGGCGGTATCCCAGATGACCACTATGCTGGAGCCTATTATCATAATCGTCCTGGCGGTGGTAGTAGGCTTTATAGTCATATCTATCGCCATGCCCATGTTTCAGATGTACAATACCATCAAATTTTAAGAGAAAGGAGGTGAAAAGCGTGAGTATATGGAAGGCTTTAGCAAAAAAGAGCCGCGGACAGGGTGGCTTTACGCTGGTAGAGCTTATCGTGGTTATTGCCATACTGGGCATATTGGCCGCAATTGCCGCGCCGCGCTATTTGGGAACTTTGAACAAAGCTAAAGAAAAAGCAGACGCAGCCACAGCTCAAATTATAGCAGATGCAGCGGCAAGGTATGTACTGGATGAGAGTATGGATGATAATAATATAACTACCGGACAATTACAATTATCAGTGTTAGAAAGCAATGGTTACTTAGAGAATGTACCCACACCTCAGTCAGGAGGATCGTTTAGTGTTAGAGTTGACAAAAGTAGCGACGGTAACACAGCAAATATAACAGTTTCATGGGGTAGTAATAATGAGGTAACAAGAACCGTAGATATAATAAACACTTCAAATTAAAGTACTTCTCAATAACCACAGGAGGCAATCATGTATGTATTTTATACATTTGCATTTATACTCGGCGCTGTTGTAGGCAGCTTTCTAAACGTAATCATATACCGCGTGCCGAGAAATCAGTCTATTGTATCCCCCCCTTCCCATTGCCCCTGCTGCGGCAAAAGGCTTAAAGCTTATGAGCTGGTGCCTGTCGCAAGTTATATTTTGCTTCGCGGCAGGTGCTCTCATTGCGGCAGCAGGATACCAGTGAGATACATAGCTGTTGAGTTGATTACAGGGCTTTCCTTTGTGCTTTTGATGTGGAGGTTTGGAATATCTGTAGAAGGGCTTTTCAAAGCCTTACTCGTGTGCGAGCTGATATCGCTGTCGTTTATAGACGCGGAATTTATGGTGATACCCGATAAAATCCTGGCAGTGGGTTTTATAGGGGGTATTGTGTACAGGTTGATGGATTCGGCGGGCGTGTACGATTACCTCCTGGGAATTTTGCTGGGGTTTGGATTGCTTTTGGCTATTGTCCTCATAACGGGAAGCATGGGCATGGGCGATGCTAAGCTCATGGGCGTTATAGCCTTGTACGTGGACTGGAAGCTGGTCCTGGCCACATTGTTTTTATCCTTTGTCATAGGTGCGGTGGTAAGCCTTATTTTAATGGCCTTTAGGATAAAAGGGCACAAAGACTACATTCCCTTTGGGCCCTTTATATCGATAGGCGCATTTGTATCGATTTTATTCGGGTATCAGATCGTAAACTGGTATGCGGCCCTTATAAGAGGGTGGTGAATGTGAAACCGAGGCTGTATTACGGCGGTCAAAGGGGCTTTACGCTGCTGGAACTGGTGGTCGCCATCGGCATACTGGGCATAATAATGGTGCCTATATTGAGGTTATTAAATCAGGCTTATTTTACAGAACAAACGTCGTGGTCTAAAGTTGAGGTGTTAAATGCAGCCCAATCTGTCATGGAAGATGTGATGGCAGGAAAGATATCAGAAGGCTACCAACCACCTAAAGGGTATCGCGTTGACGTAAATTCCTCTGATGTGGGCGATGTTGCAGGATTAAAGAAGGTAGAGGTTAAAGTATATCCAGAAAAAGCCCCCGGTAGATCTGTGGTGCTTACAGCGTATACGACAAAAGATGTATCTTATGAGTCCCCTGGGGACGGCGGTGGACAAGATGGGAACCCAAGGGAAGATGGCTTTTACAGCTGGCTTAAAGACCACACAGATACTTTTAACACCGCATTTATAATGATGCTGATGGTGTATCTTGCCTATACCGTATTTGCAAAAAAGGTAATTTTTGGCCTGGTTATACCTGACTTTAAAAGAGCTTATGAGTACATTATGGGTGTGTTGCACGATAAATTTTACGGTGTGGATTATAAAGGTGTGGTTAAAAATGCTGACTTGGCCAGTGAAGTTGAAAAAACTTACGGTTTAAAAGGCACCGATTGGGAAATTGTTAAAAGACTGGCACAACTTCTCGATGATATGAGAAATAAATGGAATGCGTGGTTTTCATGAGTGCGAGAGTTATTCTTAAACAGAAAGGTTTTACGCTGGTAGAGTTGATAGTAATCCTGTCGCTGGTGAGCGTGGTGTTTTTTCTGGTGGCTTCTTTTTTTGGGTACGGTTTGTTGAGTTTCAGAGCGTTGGGCAGCGAGGCGCAGGTTAAAATGCAGATAGAGGATTTAATGAACAGCGTCGTAGAGGATATAAGAAGTGTGAACGATGTAGATGTGGTAAAAGATGATTCAGGTTTTATCCAACTGAGAGCGGGGAATAGTGAGTACACGTATGATAAAAGCACCTTAAAGGTATATAAAAATGGGCGCATTGTGGCGAGAAATATAGCCAGTTTCTATGTAGGCATTGGCGCCGATGCAAGGACAGTAAACATTGTCATAACCGGCAAAGGAACCCACCGATATTATACACTGACGACATCTGTCGTCTTGCGAAGGTGATTGAGTGAATCAAAAAGGATCTTCGCTTATATCAGTAATAGTCGTTTTTTTGTGCTATCGATAGTGGGATTATCAGTTTGGTGGATGGTGTTAAGCCATGGCTATAAATTGAAGAGAGATTATGACTATCTGTCAGCTGTTTACGCAGCTGAAAGCGGCATTGAATATATAAAAGCTGTAGTTGATAACATCTTAAATGACGAGAATGGAGGCAATAACAACGGACAAAAAAAGGATTTGCAAAAAATATTGAATAGTTATGTATCCCGTGAGATAAGTTTGGACAGAGACAGTTATTTTATTTTAAAAGCAATCGATGTTGATAAGGGCAAAGATGTTGATAAGGATAAGGTGTGGTACGTGGCTATTGCGTCAGAAGGGCATGCGGGAAATCAGGTGTATACGGCTTACGCCAAACTTATGTGGAATGTAAATGATACTTCAGGTTATCCATCGGTACAGGCATGGAAAGTTATTAAAGGTGTTTATAACGATAAGGTATTTAAGAACCTGTGAAGGGGAGAAAAAATGGCGTTTTTGTCATCTAATATCGGCATAGATATCGGTTCTAAATTCACCAAGATAGTGATATTAAAAAAGGACAGGTATACTTATCACACGCTACCTACGCCAGACAACTGTATAAACGATGGGCGTATAATTGACGGGGACAGGTTATCTTCTGCTTTTAAAGATTTCTTCAAAAAAAATAAAATTATGGGTCAGCTGTGTTTTTCGCTGTCCTGTGCTGATATCATTATAAGGGAAATATATATGCCTAGGATAGATGAAGTGGAATTAAAAAGCGCTGTAAAGTTCGAGGCCAGCAAGTATATACCTGTGTTATTCTCAGATTATGTGGTGGACTACAAGGTATTGGGAGAAGGAGATAAGGGATTGAGGGTTCTTTTAGTGGCTTGCCCACGGGCTGTGGTGGAAGGCTATGTAGATCTCTCTTCGCGCATTGGCATGAAGGTTAAAGCTATTGACATTTTCCCCAATGCTGTTATAAAAGCCTTAAATTATTTTAAACTCCCTATAGACGGGCCTACGGCGTTTATAGATATGGGCAGTAGCCGCACTAAGGTGTTAATTGCCGACAATGGATCCTATGGTTTTTACAGGGAATTGCCTTTTGGCTGCGAAAACGTGGCGTTGTTATTGGCTAACAAGTACAACATGGATTTAAAGACCGCTGAGGATAAAATCCAGGACGGTAGTTTTAATACAGACCATATTGTAGGCTTTTTTGACGGCGTCATAAGGGAAATTGACGGGATTTTCAATTATTATTCCATTCACTGGAGGAACGATGTCTCCAGTATATACATAAGTGGTGGCCTGTCAAACCTGAAAGGACTGGAAGGGTTACTTGGAAATTATTTTGACGTAAAGACAGAAGTGCTAGAAGGCGATATGAAGTATATGCTGGCTGCATTAGGTGCGGCTTTGAGAGGTGATTCCCATAAAGGACATTAACCTGCTTCCGGAAGAAGTTTACATCGCGGATGCTCGCAGGAAAAAGAACATCGCAAGGTTATTGCTTGTGATCTTATTTTTTGTGGTTATTACGGGTGTATACGTGCAAATGGCCAAGATGGAATCGGTGTACGAGAGCAAGATTCGATCATTATATGCCAGCGCAAAAGAGAGAAGCGATATGGTAAAAGGCATCTCGAGGATTAAAGAATTACAGGACAGCATTACTGTATTGAAGGGTTCAGTAGATAGGATAAGAAAATCTAGATTTGACTGGCCTGGCTTGCTAAACGATATTGCCATATCTACTCCCGCGAACCTTTCTATTGTAAACCTGGCTGCAGATGCCAGAGGGATGAAAATAGCCGGAGAAGCCAAGTCTGAAGATGATATAGCGCTTTTTATAAAAAATCTTAAATCCCTGGATTATATTTACGATATAAAACCCGCGCTTATACAGGAAGAGAGCAGCGGGCTGTTGTCCTTTGTCATAAATATACAGTTTAAGGTGAAGTAGATATGAAACTGACGGATAGAGAAAAGAGGCTAATTGCAGCTTTGATCGTTGTGGCCGCTTTGGCTTTATACTATCAGTATATCGTCTATCCTAAATGGTCCAGGATAAGCCAGTTAAAAGCCGTTTACGCATCTGCTGAACAAGAGTACGGCGCTAGTGCAAAGGGTTTAAATCCATCCAATATCATGACTTCTGTAAAGAAGTACGAGGACCAGTTGGCGGCGTACAATGAATATATACCTGAATACCTAAACGCAGAAGATTTTGCGGTGCAGATGTATAAATGGGCCAGGAGCTCTGGGGTTGACATCAAGTCCATACAATTTGACCAGCAGCGGGAATCAGGTCAGCAACGGGAAAATAAAGCCGGCGGATATAAAGAGTATCCTATAGTAGTAGACGCCACTGGCAGTTATCAGGCCCTTATAAATTTTATGACATTGGTACAGAACTCAAAAAGGCTCGCTACAATAAAGGACGTATCTTTGTCCAGGTCAGAAAATAGTATTAATGCCATTCTGGATATTAGCATATATTATATAAAAGATTCTTTTGCAGCTGGTAAGTTGAAAATGTATAATGGAAAGGGCGATCCCTTTAAACCTTTGCTCGGACCTGCCCAGAAGGGATCTTCGAAAGCGGTGGGCGGCCAAACCGCAACAGGGCAGGTAGATGAGAGCGTGACGGGGCAATTAAAGGACACTATAAATCAGCTCATAGATAGTATTGGCAAAAAACAAAATGGGGGGAGGTAAGAAATGTTGAAAATCAGAAACTACATGGAAGATCTAGTGATGGGAATGATAGACGATGTTTTAAGAGATATTGACGTGTGTAAATGCGATAAATGTAAAATGGACATTGCGGCTCTGGCTTTGAACAACCTAAAACCCCATTACGTCGTCACGCCTATAGGAGAGGTATATGCTAAGGTCAATATGTTAAAACAGCAGTTTGAAGCTGATATAATTTCTGAGATAGTCAAAGCTGCTGAGTGCGTCTCTAAAAATCCTAGACATGACGTAGTTGGATTGTAAATACGGGTTTATACTGGTACGATTTTTATGAACTTGAAGGAAATCCCTCTGTTTGTGTCGAATTTACATAAACGGAGGGATTTGTTTTGTCAAAAAAAGGATTTACATTGATTGAGCTGATATGTACTTTGGCGATTTTTGCCGTAGTGGTGTCGACCTCTCTCCCTTACGCAGTAAAAATAGGTGATGTCAGGTTTAGAATAGCTCAGCGTATGCTTGTAAGCGATATCAGGTATTGTCAACAATTGTCTGATTATACCAATACGAATCACAGAATTATTTTTTCAAGCAGGAGCTATAGCATAAGTAGAGGAGTTTACGTAATTAAAACTGTATCCCTGCCTTATGGTGTGAAACTAAGTGTGATATCAGGCTCTAACACAATAGAATTTGACGGCAACGGTACACCCAAAGGGGTTTACGGAGCCGGCTGCACTTTGAAGCTTTTGTATAAAGACAGGATAGCTGTTTTAACCATAAGGCCTGTGACGGGAAGGGTGATGGTAAAATAAATCAGAAGGGCAATGTCCTCATAGATGTATTGTTGTCCATATTTTTAGTGGGTATATTCAGCGCTTCTCTTCTGTATTTATACCAGGATATTAGAAAAAATGTAGCGGATTCAGAGTTGCGAACAGAGATGGCTTATATAGCTCAAACCGTAGTAGAATCGTATAAATCCCACAAAGCCCCTGATTTATCGCCATACAATGATCTTTACGATGTGATTGTCGACGAACTTGTGCCACCTGATTTGCCTGAGGATTTAAGGGCCATAGAAGTAGTGGTACGGCTAAAGTCAGATAGTTCCCGCTATTTTAGGTTGGTTACTTACGTCAGGAAGTGGGAGCAGTGAATAGAGGTTTTACTCTTATAGAACTGGTATTATCTCTTGCCTTGCTTTCGATGGCTTTAATGCTGGTATTTTACATTTTCTCTTTTTCTTATTATAATTACGTGCGGTTTAATGAGGAGATAGAGGCTCAACAAAATTTGCGGTATGCTATGCACAGGATAATAAGCGAGATCAAAAGGGTTAACGATGCAGACAAGGTATTGGTGAAAGACGGAGGGAAAAAAATCGTCTTGCTGAAATATGATAATAATACACCTGAGGTGGATATTTATTATGTACCTCATGAAAAGGTTATTAATATGCATTCTAGAGCTAATGGAGTTGAATTAGCTCATGGCGTAGAGGATTTTCATGTTAATTTGGATGGAGATAAACTTGTGATGTACATTAAGGTCAGAAATAAAGTGTTGTCATCCACAATAAAATTAATGTATAATAATGGTGATTGACTGTGGAACGGGGATGGGTTACAATTGCAGCGATTTTAGTTATGGCGGTAGCATTGCTTTATGTTACCGCGTTAAGTGCTATGTCTTCTCAGGAGTATACCATGGCGCTTTACAGCGCCCAAGAAATGATTGCCACATACGCTGCGGAATCAGGTATGGAAGTTATGAGGTCCGCTATGAACCAGGCTGTAGATTTATTAAACAGCATGGTACAGGCAATAAAGAGCGAGCGGGAAGTTCAAGGCCGCGTATTGACGAAACCGGAAGTTTATAGCATTGTCCTTGGCTATATGAGTAATTGGTGTGAGGAAATACCCCGGGATTGGATTTATATATACAGTTATTCAGGTAAATACAAAGTGGAGAGATTGGAGTACTATGATTATAATCCTGATGTGGGTTTACCTCACATTCTGTTTTTACAGGTAAAAGGGATGTACAATAAGAGCAACTCCGTTTATAACGGCATTATCCAGCTAAATGTAGAGGATGGTTCTCTTGCGGTCAGGGCTAAAATCTTTAGGTGGGGCAAGGTGTATTGATTTGAACGCGATTTTAATTGGTTTTATGGGATGTGGCAAGACCACGACAGGTCGTATTCTCTCTTCCATGTTGAAATGGCGGTTTATCGATACTGATGACCTTGTGGTTAGAAAGACGGGGATGAGCATCCCTGAAATATTTGAGAAATTTGGTGAAGGCCATTTTAGGCGTATAGAAAGCCAGGTTATTCGGGATATTTCCAAAGTTGACAGGTGTGTCATATCGCTGGGCGGTGGAGCTGTTCTGAACGAGGACAACATTGGCTGCCTGAAAAAAAACGGCGCGGTGTTCTACCTTATGGGATCTCCTGAAACTATTATGGCTCATATCGGAAACAGCAAAGAAAGACCGCTGCTCAATACCAGCAATCCTTATGAGACCGTCAAAGAGCTGCTGAGCAAAAGGCATCATTTGTATGAAAAGAACTGCGATTTTTGTATATCAATAGATGGCAAGGATTCAAAGATTGTGGCAGAGGAGATCAGAAGAACCCTTGTCAAAGTGGAAAGGAGAAAATGATGACTATAAAATTTGGGCCATCGGGAAATTCCGATATTTTTTACCAGCAAGGACATAAATCCTCTCTGGAAATGCCTGCATGGTTGCGGGATATGGGGCTTGACGCCTATGAATACTCTTTTGGGAGGGGAATAAGGATAAAAGAAGCCACGGCGAGGGCATTAGGTGAAAACGCTAGGGTTCAGCAAATAACCATTTCAGTTCATGCGCCTTATTACATCAATCTAGCTACACCCGATCAGGACAAAAGGCGAAATTCCATAAATTATATAATCAACAGCGTTATTGCGGCCGATTGGATGGGTGCTAACCGCGTGGTGGTCCACCCAGGGGTGCCGGGTAAGAAGGACAGAAGAGAGGCGATTGAAATGGCCAAAAAAGTCCTGGCGGAAGCCTTAGAGGAAATTGATAAGCTTGGGCTTGGCCATATATCGCTGTGCCCTGAGACCATGGGTAAAAAAAATCAGCTGGGGACCGTGGATGAAATTATAGAGTTGTGTTCTTTAGATAAAAGACTTATTCCTACGATAGATTTTGGGCACATACATGCCAGAGGGGAAGGTGCGATTAAAGGCAAGGAGGATTACGCCAGGATATTGGATGCGTTGGAATCCTCTTTAAAGGATGAAAGGGCATCGTCTTTCCACGTGCATTTTAGCAGGATTGAATTTACCAGTGGAGGGGAAAGCAGGCACTGGAATCTCAAAGATGTCCAGTACGGACCTGAGTTTGAACCGCTAGCAGAACTGCTGGTGGAGCGCAAGCTGCAACCTACTGTCATATGTGAATCTAAAGGTATGATGGCAGAGGACGCCTTGCAGCTTAAAAGAATTTATTTAAACAAATTGAGTCAGAGGGGTTAAAATGTACAGCGAAAGATATAAAAAAATAGTGGTTAAGGTCGGCACCAGTTCGTTGACCCACGAAAACGGAAAGCTGGACATCGAGACCATTGAGAAATTGGTGAGGCAAATAGCAGACATCAGAAATGCCGGCATTGATATCTCCCTTGTCACATCGGGAGCTGTAGGAGCTGGGATGACAAGGCTTCACCTTAATCAAAAGCCCAGGTCTATCCCTGAAAAACAAGCGGTGGCAGCAGTGGGACAGGGTATACTTATGCACATATACGAAAAGCTATTTAGTGAGTATGGCTTGAGCGTTGCACAGATATTGCTGACCCGCGACGATCTGGGGGTGAGAAAAAGGTGCATAAACTTTATAAATACCATGTCAAAGCTTTTTGAGTACGGGGTTATACCCATAATCAATGAAAACGATACAGTGGCAGTTGAAGAATTGAGGCTGCGATTTGGCGACAACGACACCTTGTCGGCCATGGTAGCAAGCCTTATAGGGGCTGATTTGCTGGTCATTTTGTCGGATATAGAGGGGCTTTACGATAAAGACCCTCATCTGCACAGTGACGCTAAACTCATACCGATAGTTGAAAGTATAACCGATGAGATGCGCTCGGCAGCTGGCGAAAGCGTAAGCGGTTATGGTACCGGTGGTATGCGAACTAAATTGAGAGCTGCTCGTATAGCTACTGCCTCTGGAGTGGAGACGATAATAGCCAATAGCCGTAAGGACTTTGTTTTAAACAGCATTGCCAAAGGAGAACTGGTAGGTACGCTTTTTAAGGCTTCCAAGCGCAAACTGAATACCAAAGGTATATGGATTGCTTTTAGTTCTGTTAGCAACGGAAAGTTAATTGTGGACAGAGGTGCAGAGGAAGCTATAGTAAATTGGGGGAAAAGCCTTCTGGCGTGTGGCATAAAAGAAGTAGAAGGGGATTTTAATGAGGGAGATACGGTATCGGTATACAATGAGGATGGAGATGAAATAGCTAGAGGTATAGTGAAATTTTCGGCATCTGAGGTAAGAAAGATCATGGGGTACACTTCGGATAGAATAAAAGAGATTTTAGGCAGAAAGAACTGCGACGAAGTGATACACAGGGATAATATGGTAATAACCTGTTGAGGAGGGATGGCTGTGTTTGAAGAATTGCGAGAAAAATGCGCCATGGCAAAAGAAGCATCTAGAAAGATGGGGGCTTTGCCTTCGGATAAAAAAAATGAAGTGCTTTTGAAGATGGCACAATCATTGATAGACAACATGGATTCTATATTGGAAGCCAATGGCCGCGATGTAGAGAGAGCCAAGCAAAAAAGGCTTTCCAGCGCGCTTATAGACAGGTTAACTTTGAATAGTAAAAGGGTACAGGACATGGCAGATGGTTTAAAGGAATTAATTAATTTAAGCGACCCCGTAGGGGAGATAGACGGCATGTGGAAGAGGCCCAATGGGTTGACAATAGGTAGGATAAGGGTTCCTTTAGGTGTAGTGGGTATAATTTACGAGGCCCGTCCCAATGTCACGGTAGATGCTGCCGGCCTGTGCATTAAAGCGGGCAATTGTGTGGTTTTAAGAGGTGGTTCTGAGGCCATTGAATCCAACAAGGTAATTGTGGACATAATCTCTAAAGCGGCGTACAGTGCCGGCGCTCCTCAAGGGTGTGTACAGCTCATAGAGAATACTGAGAGAGAAGTTGTCAATCAATTTATGAAGATGAATGAATATCTGGACGTGCTCATACCCAGAGGAGGAGCGGGGTTGATAAAGACCGTTGTGCAAAACGCCACGGTACCTGTAATTGAAACTGGCGTGGGCAATTGCCATACGTATGTGGACGATGAAGCGGATTTAAAGATGGCAGAAGAGATAGCATTTAATGCAAAAGTTCAGCGGCCTGGTGTGTGCAATGCCATGGAGACATTGCTGGTCAATGAAAAGATCGCCAAGGAATTCTTGCCGCCTATGGTGGAACGGTTTAAAAGGGCAGGCGTAGAAATTCGCGGTTGTGAAAAAACAAGGGCGATTTGTCCCGATGTGGTATCAGCTACAGAGGAAGATTGGGCTACAGAATACCTGGACCTCATACTGGCGGTTAAGGTCGTAAGGGATATTGATGAAGCCATAGAGCACATATATAAATATGGGACCAAGCATTCTGAGGCGATAGTGACACAGAATTATAGTAAAGCGAAAAAGTTTTTAGAGCAGGTGGACGCGGCGGCGGTTTACGTCAATGCTTCCACGAGGTTTACAGACGGTAATCAGTTTGGCTTTGGCGCTGAAATAGGTATAAGCACGCAAAAACTTCACGCAAGAGGGCCTATGGGCTTAAAAGAACTGACCACTTACAAGTACATTGTACTGGGTACAGGTCAAATAAGAAGGTGATACTGGCCAAAATCGGCTTAATGTGGTATACTTCAAATGCGGTAGATTTTTTGAAAATGGGGTATGTATATGAGGCGAGTACAGGTTATACACGGTCCTAATCTGAACTTTACGGGTATAAGGGAAAAAAGCGTCTACGGCAGTGAGGGCCTTGAGGACATTAATCAGAAAATTACAGCTTATGGGGAAAAATTAGGTATTGCCGTTGACATCGCCCAATCCAACAGTGAAGGTAATATCGTGGATATAATTCAAAGCTGTTACAACAGGATGGACGGCATCATAATCAATGCAGGGGCTTATACCCATTACAGCTACGCTATAAGAGATGCTATAAAGTCTGTGGATATTCCATGTATTGAGGTTCACATGTCCAACGTATACTCCAGGGAGGAATTCAGGCACAAATCGGTTTTGTCTCCTGTATGCGTGGGGCAAATAGCGGGGTTTGGAGCGTACAGCTACATACTGGCGCTGCAGTATTTTGGATTGAAATGGAGTGATGAAAACGGAAAGAATTAAAAAATTGCGTGAAAAAATAAAAAAGGAAGGTTTGGAAGCAGCTTTAATTTTAAAGCCTGTAAATATAAGGTATTTAACGGGCTTTACAGGGGATGCGGGCTTTGTAATTTTAAATGGATCCCAGGCGGTCCTCTATACTGATTTCAGGTACATCGAGCAGGCACAGAAAGAAGTCATCCATGGAATTAAAATTGAGGAACACGGTTATCCATTGGATGACTTTATGGCGGAGCAAGTCGCAAATCTGGGATCATCAAAAGTGGGCATAGAGGAAAAATATATGTCGGTAAATCTGTACCACAAATTAAAGGAGAGATTTAAAGGAGATTTTAGGGGTATAGATGACTATATAAGCGACATGAGGGCTAAGAAAGATGAAGGCGAATTGGCGTCGATAAAAAAAGCTCAGGAGATAGCAGATAGAGCCTTTGAGCATATATGCGGCTTGATAAAGCCAGGAGTCAAAGAGAGGGATATTGCCGCAGAGCTGGAGTACTTCATAAAGAAAAACGGCGCTTCAGGTATGTCCTTTTCCACAATAGTGGTAAGCGGTGCAAATGGCTCGTTACCCCACGGTCAGCCTACGGATAAAGAAATAAAAAGAGGGGAGTTTGTTACACTGGATTTTGGATGCGTTGTTGAGGGCTATTGTTCTGATATGACAAGGACAGTAGCTGTTGGAGATGTGGACAGTGAGATGAAAAAGGTGTACGAGACGGTACTCGCTGCCCAGACAGCTGCTATTGACAGGATTAAGCCAAATATGGCTTTAAGGGATGCTGATGCGATAGCCAGGGACGTAATTAAGGAAGCGGGTTATGGCACTTACTTTGGCCACAGCCTGGGACATGGCGTGGGTTTGGAAATTCACGAAGAGCCAAGCATGGGGCCACGATCCGAAGGTTTGTTGTTGCCTGGCATGGTAGTGACCGTAGAACCTGGCGTATACATACCCGGTAGGTTTGGAGTAAGAATAGAGGATATGGTGTTTATAGAGAAAAAAGGGATAACAGATATAACTAAATCAGATAAAAAACTTACGATATTATAAAACGCGGAGGGATTAACGTATGATATCAGCAGGCGATTTTAAAAAAGGAGTTACGATAGAGTTAGACGGGCAAATTTACACGGTGGTGGATTTCCAGCACGTAAAGCCGGGTAAAGGCGCGGCGTTTGTCAGGACAAGGATAAAAAACGTTGTGACAGGTGCTGTCATAGAGAGAACCTTTAACCCTACTGAGAAGGTGGAAGAGGCCCATATAGAGAGAAAGGATATGCAGTACCTTTACAATGATGGTACTTTTTACTATTTCATGGATACCGAGACCTACGAGCAGCTTCCTTTGAGCAGAGACGTGGTGGAGGACGCTATGAAATTTTTAAAAGAGAATATGATAGCCACGGTTAAATCCTATAAGGGTAAGGTTTTTTCAGTAGAACCTCCTACTTTTGTAGAGCTGGAAGTTGTGGAAACAGAACCGGGTTTCAAAGGGGATACAGCTACAGGTGGCTCTAAGCCGGCTAAAGTGGAAACAGGTGCAGTTATACAGGTTCCTCTGTTTGTGGATGTAGGCGATGTGATAAAGATCGACACCAGGACAGGAGAGTACATCGAACGGGTATAGGATCGCCTGTAGATGCCGATAATAAATCTGAGAAAAGGAGGGTTTGATGTGAGTTACTTGAACGAAAGGGTCTCGTACCTGCGGGGGCTGGCAGAAGGTCTCGGCATGGAAGGGACGAAGGAAGAAAAGATCATAAATGCCATTATTGATACGTTGGAAGAGTTCGCTGATGCTTACAACGAGCTGGAAAACAGTTACTCTGATTTAAAGGATTACGTGGATAGCATTGATGACGATCTGGCAGATGTAGAAAACGAGCTTTTTGATGACGATGAGGATTACGTGGAGGTAGAATGCCCCAATTGCCATGAGACTGTGTACGTAGATGACGATATCTTTGAGGACGATGATGGGGAGATCGTATGTCCCAATTGTAACGAAACTATATACGTAAAGGACTTGGAAGAAACACAAGACGACGATTATGGAGAGGATAGTAAAAAGTGATATATCGGTTAAGAGAGAATCCTAAAAAGGGTTCTCTTTTTTTATGTCATAAAAGGTACGAGGGGATAATATAAATTTTAGTGAAAGGAGGACAAGTTGTGTGGGAGGAAATCATGGCTTCACTTCCCAGAAATATAAGAGAGATATTGTTGAGGATATATGGAGTAGATCTGGAAGATATAGAAGAGATAAGGCTTAGGGAAGGCAGGCCCATTTCTGTTTGCGCCGGTAACCGTATATATCACCTGGATAGCTCAGGTCATGTGGTAAGCGCTCAAGAGGCATACATAGTAGAGCGCAAAGATATAGAAACAATTGTTCAACTTATATCAAACTATTCTATATACGCCTTTGAAGACGAACTTAAAAACGGCTTTATAACTATAAGAGGAGGGCATCGCGTAGGCTTAACGGGAAAAGTGATTATGGATGGAGGCCAAATAAAAACGCAAAAATATATATCGTGTGTCAATGTGCGGATTACAAAAGAATTTCGCGGTATAGCTGAAAATCTTATGCGTTATATAATGGCATCAGGCCGGATAAAGAACACGTTAATCGTATCTCCGCCGCGATGTGGCAAAACCACTTTGCTGAGAGATATAGGAAGGAATATCAGCTGGATGGGGTTTAATGTGGGGATTGTAGATGAGAGATCAGAGATCGCCGGTTGCCACAACGGCGTGCCTCAAAGAGATGTGGGACCAAACACGGATGTCTTAGATGGATGTCCCAAAGACGTGGGTATAATGCTGATGATCAGGGCTATGTCTCCTGCGGTCATAATCACAGATGAGATAGGAGGAGATGGTGACATAAAGGCTATATGTGAATGCTTAAAGGCAGGGGTATCTATAATTACATCGGTACACGGCTATGGTGTAGATGATGTGAAAAGTAGACCTGCTTTAAGAGGTGTATTTGAAAACGCGCTTTTTGATAGATACATCATCCTTTCTTCGAGGTTAGGAACAGGTACGCTGGAGGGTATATTTGACGGTAAAGGCGATCCCATTTACGTAGGGCCGAGGAGGTTGGAGGTGAAAAAGTGATACTAAAGCTGATAGGAAGTATAATCGTCTTATTTTCCACTACTCTTATGGGAATGGTGCTAGCTCGAAATTACAAGCTAAGACTGTCATCGCTTAAAGATATACACAGATGCCTTGAATACTTAATGTCCCAGATAGTTTACGTCCATACGCCTTTGCCTGAAGCCTTTGTTAACACCGCTGCAATAGCCAGCAAAGATGTTGCTCCTATTTTTAGAGGTGTTGTGGCCGTACTGGAAAACGAGGAAAACTGCTCTATAGGACAGGCTTTTATAAGGGCTTTGGACGAGGCAAATCTGCCTTTGGACAGAGAAGATATTAAGATAATAGAACATCTGGCCAACAATCTGGGTTGCACTGACGTAGAAAACCAGGTAAGGTCTTTTAAACTGGCTTTAAGCGAGATTTCAAGACAGGAAGAGGTGGCTTTAAAGTTAAAGGAAAAAAATGAAAAGGTGTTTAAAGAAATAGGTTTTTTAAGTGGAGCTATTATCGTCATATTGCTGATATAAGCTACACGCGTAGATAAAGGTAAAGGGGTGTTCCATGTGAACATAGACTTAATATTTAAAATAGCTGCTATAGGCATACTGGTTTCTGTGCTAAACATGATATTGACTCATTCGGGGCGTGAGGAACAGGCGATGATGGTGACGCTGGCCGGTATAGTGGTAGTGCTTATGATGGTAATATCCCTCATAAACCAGTTGTTTACCACGGTAAAAAGCATCTTTAATTTATACTGATCAGGGGATTCTGAGATGAATATCGTACAGATTGTCATGTTAGGGCTTGTAGCCGCGTTGTTATCTATTATATTAAAAGATCAAAAACCTGAGCTGTCCATGATGATAGCTCTGGTGACTGGGGTAATAATATTCATATTCGCCGTGGATAAGCTGTTGCCGGTTTTTGACGTATTAAAAAGCTTATCCGAGAAAGCGCACGTGGACAGGCTGTATCTGGGTATCATACTGAAAATAGTAGGTATTGCTTATATCACAGAATTTACCGCTCAAATATTAAAAGATGCTGATGAAAACAGTATAGCATCACGGGTGGAATTTGGAGGGAAGGTGCTTATCCTTCTCCAGGCCTTGCCTGTGGTTACAGCGCTGGTGGATATAGTTTTGAAGATCATGGGATGAAGGTGAAAGCGTGAGGAGAAAAATAGCTATCATAGGGCTTATATTTTTTTATGTTTTAATCGCTATATGCGAGATTAGGCCTGCTTATGCTGCCGATGTGCAGAATGATATAATAGAACAACAAGAAAGCGCTTTAAATGTAGACAGCGTGCAGCAGATACTGAATGAAATAAACAGCGTGAATAGCGATATGCCTAGATTAAATATCAAGGAATTAATATACGATGTTATAAACGGCAAAAATATTATTGATATAAACCAAGTACTAAGCGGTGGAATTAAGATGGTGTTTAGAGAGATATCTTTAAATGCAAAGCTTCTGGCTCAGATTATCGCTTTAAGCGTTATATGCGCTTTGCTTGTAAACCTCCAACACAGTTTTGATGGGGAAGCCATAGGTCAAATTGCTTTTTTAGCTACTTATATGGTCATCATAATATTGCTTTTAAATAGCTTTAAGGCCTCTATGGATGTGGGTAAAAAAGCCATCGATCAAATGGTAAATTTTATGCAAGCTCTTATGCCAACCCTTTTTGCGGCTATGGTGTCCTCAGGCTCTACCGTGTCGGTTGCCGCTTTCAGCCCTATAATAGCTTTTTCTGTGGAAGGGATCAGCGCTATTATAAGAGATTATATTATGCCGCTTATATACTGGGTATCTGTCCTATCCCTTGTCAGTAATTTAAACACAAAGGTACAGATTGACAGGTGCATAAGTTTTATGAAAAATATTATAACCACGGTAATTGTGCTGTTGCCCCTTATGTTAGTAGGTGTACTGACTGTGGAAGGCGTGACATCGCCTTTTGTAGATAATGCGGCTATAAAGACGGCAAAATTCGCTACGGATAAGTTTATTCCAGTGGTAGGGGGGGTCATATCGGATACCGTTGATGCTATCCTCAGGTATATGGTTATCTTAAAAAACAGCATAGGCGTGGTGGGGATGCTTGCCGTAGTGTTTATTGCCATTTACCCTTTGGTAAAGATGTTCGCGTTGCTTGTCATACTTAAAATTTCAGCAGCTTTTATACAGCCTATCACTGATGATAAAGTGGTAAAAGGTTTAGAAGGAGTAGCCGGTTCTTTAGTGCTTATGATAAGCTGCGTCGTGGTTGTAGCGGTGATGTTCTTTATATCCCTGGCTATTTTGCTGGCTGCTACCAGTTTTTTAAGGGTGTGATTTATTATGGAGTTTTTAAAGTCGTGGATCACAGGTATTATTATGTTGGTGATCTTTATTACAGTGGTGGACTTGCTCCTCCCTGATAATAAATACAAAAAGTACATAGACCTGACAGTGGGGATGATAGTTATGATTTCCATAATTGAACCTGTATTGGGATTTGTGATGTCTCAAAAAGGGTTTAATATTCAATTGGCGCAAGGGCCTAAAACAGGTTTTTATTATGATGTGTCTGATATCCAGAAAAAACAGGAGGAAATCATAATAAAGGCATACAAAGACAATCTGGCCAGACAAATATCCGATTACATCAGAGATAAGTACGGGCTTAACGCAAAAGCAATAGAATTGTCAGTAGGGAGCAAACAGAGTATGTACTCTATAAACCGAATAAGTATCGTTTTTGACCGGTGGGCCTTCCACGGCAGCGGTGATAAAGTGCGTGACATTAAAAACGATATTTCATTAGTATATAATTTGCCGGTAGAGAATATAAGTATATTGGAAAATTAAACAAGAGATAAGAGGTGGTGTATTTGAATGGATTACTGAGGTTTATGAAATACGATAGAAAAATGGAAAATCTGATTGTGTTTGCTTTGATAGGCGTGATACTGATTATAGCTGGTAGTTTTTTTACTAGAGGGGAAAGTGGCGGTAAGAATGCGACGAAAACAGATTTGAATAAAACAGCTAGCCTGAATTCAGGATA
Organism: Caldanaerobius polysaccharolyticus DSM 13641; assembly: GCF_000427425.1. NCBI lineage: Bacteria > Bacillati > Bacillota > Clostridia > Thermoanaerobacterales > Thermoanaerobacteraceae > Caldanaerobius > Caldanaerobius polysaccharolyticus. Next base: position 1,117,002 of record NZ_KE386495.1, read on the forward strand.
TGAAGATGAGTTAGAAAAAAAATTGGAGGATATGCTGTCTAATGTAAAAGGGGTAAAAGAGGTTAAGGTTATGGTAATGCTGGCATCGGATAAAGGAACTATGGTACCGGCCGTGGACAACAGCGAGTCCAAGAGGATTACCGAAGAAAAGGATAGCCAGGGTGGAAGCCGCACCATAACGGAATACTCCAGCGACAAAAAGACTGTCACTGTTAATACCTCGTCAGGAAATCAGCCTGTGGTATTGAGCGAAACCGCGCCAGAAGTTAAGGGGGTGTTGGTAGTCGTAAATGGACCAGATGATTCCGATTTTTTGTATAAACTCTCCAGCATGGTGCAGGTGGCCCTGGGTATACCTGCATATAAAGTAATGGTAGTGGCGGGTAAATAATATAATTATGTATGAGAAATTAAAAAAATTGGAGGGATCATTTATGAAAAGCAAACGCACGATAGCGTTAATCGCTCTGGTAGTATTGCTGGCCATAGCGGTAATCATGGATTACCAGTACGGCAAAAACAACTCCATGACCAATACCGCAGGGAAAGATAAGAGCGTGACGCAAATGCTCAACGAGACTAATACCTCTGCCGGTGTGACGGATAAGGCCGCTACATCTAGTGCAGATGTGTTTACCGATTACCGGCAGGACAGGGAGAGGACCAGAAGCGAGAGCATAGCTAATTTAAAGGAAATCGTGGACAACGAAAAGACGTCTAAAGAAAACAGGGATAAGGCCCAGGCGGAGATCATAAAGTTGACAGAGCAGGCCAATAAAGAAATGACCATAGAGAACTTGATTAAAGCTAAAGGATTTAAAGACGTGTTGGTATTTGTAGATGATAAATCAGTAAACGTGCTGGTAGATTCCAGCCAGCAGCTTACGGCTGCCAGTGTTGCCCAGATACAGGATATTGTCACCCGCGAAACGGGGTTATCTGTGGATCAAATACATATAATCAAGCGCAAAAGTTGAACTAATATTTGCTAATTGAGAGGAGAGTTGATATAATATATATATATATAAACAAAAGGAGGGCATGAAAATGGAGGAAATGGTACCAGAGCATACCAGTGAATACGGTACGATAAAAATAGCTGATGAAGTAGTCAGCGTGATCGCCGGGCTGGCAGCTACCGAGATTGAAGGCGTGGCTGGAATGAGCGGGGGAGTCGTAAATGGCATTACAGAGATGCTGGGCAAGAAGAATTTTTCTAAAGGTGTAAAAGTAGAGGTAGGAGAAAAAGAAACCAGCGTGGATTTGTACATCATCGTAGAGTACGGCGTGAGGATACCCGATGTGGCGTGGAAGGTTCAGGAGAACGTTAAGAAAGCCTTAGAGTCCATGACAGGTTTGAAAGTGGTAGAGGTTAACATTCACGTGCAGGGCATCAACATGGACAACAGGAGCGCAAAGTCAGACGAATACGCTGGTTCAAAATAGAATTAACCCTCTGATTGATCAGAGGGTTAATTTGAATGTGGTTATATGGAAGGGAAGGTTGTGATTTGAAGTTAGTATCAAAAGTTTTGTCGGTAATTTACATAGTCAGCATATTAATTATAGCTTTAGGCGTTTTGTTGATTCCTCAAGGCAGGTTAGTGGATTGGATTAGATTTGATTATAAGTACGTTGTAGTGGGAAGCGCAGTTTATTTGCTGGTCAGCCTTTTTTTGCTTTTAATGAGCGCGTCTGGTAAAGACGTGGAATCGGTGGTTATGCTGACGGAGCATGGGGAAATAGCTTTGTCGATAGTTACTCTGGAAAACTTGGCTAAAAGTGTGATAAATGAATTGAAAGATGTAAAAGAGGCAAAAGTTAAGGCGCATATTGTCAAAAACCAGGTGGTGTATTATATTAGTATCATAGTGGCCAGAGATGTGGTCATTCCAGAGTTGTCGGAGAAGTTACAAAAACAGGTTATAGAATTCGTAGAGCGAAATTCAGGCATTAAAGTAGCAGCCATTAAGGTAAAAGTAGAAAATGTAGCGGCTTTTTTGAGGCACAAAGTGGAATGAGGAGATGAGGTATGACACGTAAGAACGCTAGGGAAATGATATTGAAGTTACTTTACGAGCTGGATTTAAGAGAAACCACGGCAGAGGACGTATTGAGCAAAGTGAAGGATTGCGGTGAGGAAGAGGAATACATAAAGGAGACCGTAAAAGGCGTATACGAAAATAAGCAACGGCTAGATGAAATAATAAATCGATATGCGAAGGATTGGAATACCGATCGCATGAACAAAGTAGATCTGGCCATATTAAGGTATTCAATTTACGAAATTCAGGCAGGGTCTATTCCCCCTTCGATTACTATAAATGAAGCCGTAGAGCTGGCTAAGAAGTACAGCACTGAGAGATCTTCTCAATTTGTCAACGGGGTATTGGGAGGTTATGTAAGGGGAGAAGGAGGATTGTGATGCAGGTATTAGATGGACAAGCGCTGGCTAAAAAGATAAGGGCATGTATTAAAGAAGAGGTGCAAAGGATTGTCCAGATGGGTAAAAGACCTCCAGGGTTGGCTGTGGTACTGGTAGGGGATGATCCTGCTTCGCAACTTTACGTCAATATGAAAGAAAAGGCGTGTAGGCAGGTGGGCATGTACTCGAAAAAGCTACTATTGCCTGCTGATATAAGCGAGGCAGAATTGCTGGACAATATCGGCGCTTTAAATGAAGACGAGAAAATAGACGGGATTTTAGTACAGCTGCCTCTTCCCAATGGATTAAATGAACATATTGTGAACGAAAATATAAATGAAGACAAAGACGTAGATGGTTTTAGTCCAGTCAACTTTGGAAAGCTGCATTTAGGTATAAAGGGTTTTGAACCGTGTACGCCTAAAGGCATCATAAGGCTATTGAAAGAGTATGGCATACAGATCCGTGGCAGGCATGCGGTGGTGGTGGGGAGGAGCAATATTGTAGGCAAGCCTGTGGCAGCTCTTTTGTTAAGAGAGAACGCCACAGTTACTGTGTGCCATTCCAAGACGGAAAATCTGGCTGAGTATACGTCAAAGGCAGACATTCTGGTTTCTGCTGTGGGTAAACCTCATATGATAAAAAAGGACATGGTAAAAGAAGGCGCTGTGGTTATCGATGCGGGGACATCCAAAGTCGATGGCAAGTTGTACGGAGACTGTGATTACGAGGAAATGGTAGATAAGGTATCTTGGATAACTCCCGTTCCAGGCGGAGTGGGACCTATGACCATAGCCATGCTTTTGGAGAATACCTTGGAGGCATATAAGAGACATGTACTTAAAAATACTGACAGTCAGTGAAGTTACAGCGTACATAAAGAGATTGATCTCTTCAGACGTTATACTGGGGAGATTGAGCGTAAAGGGCGAAATATCAAATTTTCAGATAGCATCGGGAACGGCATTTTTTACTCTTAAGGATTCGTTTAGCAGCATCAACTGCATTATGTTCAATGAAGCCTTGAAATGCCTTGCTTTTACTCCTCAGGACGGTATGCAGGTTACTGTTTCTGCTAGAGCTTATTTTTATGAAAAAGAGGGGAAATTGTATTTAAATGTATCTGACGTAAAGCTGGATGGATCAGGAGAACTGTATGTGGCATTTCAAAAGCTCAAGGAAAAACTCTACAAAAAAGGCATGTTTGACGAAAAAAACAAAAAGCCACTGCCGTTTTTTTCTAATAAAATATGTGTCATAACTTCATTGGCTGGTTCTGTGCTGTACGACATTATAACTATATCCAAAAGAAGAAATCCTTTAATCGATCTGCTGGTATTTCCGGTGAGGGTTCAGGGTGAGATGGCTGCAGAGGAAATAGCAGAGGCTATTGACATTGTAAACCAACGGAAAGATGTAGATGTCATAATACTGGCAAGAGGTGGCGGCTCCATCGAGGAGCTCTGGGCGTTTAATGAGGAGGTAGTTGCAGAAGCTATATACAACTCTAGAATACCTGTAGTATCTGCGATAGGACACGAGACTGATTATACTATTTCGGATTTTGTGGCAGACAAAAGGGCTCCAACTCCTTCGGCAGCGGCGGAAATAGTAGTTCCATCGCTTCTTGATATAAGCGCAAGACTTGATGGCCTTAAAAGGAGGCTTATGTTGGCTACGGGGACGATTTTAGATGCGAAAACAAAGGAATTAAATAGCGTTGTACACAACAGGATTTTTTCTCATCCTCTGGAGGTCTTATCCGGCAGAAGAATCCAGCTCATGTATAGCACCAGGCGTTTGTTCGATTTGGCTGAAAAACAGATAAAGGTTAAAGATGCGGAGTTTAGACAATTGGCGGCTAAGCTAGAAGCTTTAAACCCTAAGGCTATCTTAAACAGAGGATATGCCATGGTGCACACGGTGGATGGGCGAAAGGTGATGTCAGCTGGCGGAATTGAAGTAGACAACGAAGTGTATCTAACCTTTTATGATGGTGAAGCATCGTGCGTTGTAAAGGAAGTGTTCTTAAATGAGCGAGAACGGGCTTAATTTGAGCTTTGAGGAAGCGTTAAAGAAATTGGAGGAAATCGTAAAAAAATTAGAAGGCGGTAATTTGACTTTAGAAGATACCCTTTCCCTTTTTCAAGAAGGGATACAGCTGTCCCGGATTTGTACTGAAAAATTAAACGAGGCCAGTGGAAAGATTTCTATACTGGCCAAAGATATAGATGGAACTTTTTCTGAAAAACCATTTGGAGAGGGTAAGAATGATAGATGAGCTGAGGAAGTATATAGATATTGTAGATAAGGCTTTAGACGGGTACCTTCCGGGCGAAAGCGTATATCCCCAGATAATCCATCAGTCCATGAGATACAGCCTCTTTGCAGGGGGTAAACGAATACGCCCTATTTTATGTCTGAAAGCCTGCGAGATGATTAAAGGGGATTATGCCGACGCGTTGCCTATTGCATGTGCTATCGAGATGATCCATACATATTCCCTTATACACGATGACCTGCCTGCTATGGACAACGACGACTTCAGGCGAGGTAAACCTACAAATCACAAGGTATATGGAGACGCTATAGCCCTTTTAGCAGGCGATGCCCTTTTGACCCATGCTTTTGCCGTTTTAAATCGCTATGCTCTGGAGAGCGGAGAGCTTAAAACTCTCAAGGCCATAGATGTGATTGCAAGGGCTGCCGGTACCGAAGGTATGATAGGAGGGCAGGTTGTAGATATCATCCAGCAAGGCAAAACCATTGACGAGAAGACCATGTATTACATGCACGAACACAAAACGGGTGCCTTGATAAAAGCATCTGTCCTGTCAGGTGCTATAATGGGTGGTGCCGACGATGAACAACTAGAGGCTTTGGAGAGGTATGCGGAGTATCTGGGGTTGGCATTTCAGATTATGGATGATATTCTGGATGTGGTAGGAGACCAAAACCAGATGGGCAAGCCTGTGGGCAGTGATGCTAAGAACGGCAAGTGTACCTTTGTATCTATATACGGCTTGAGCAGGGCAACACAGTTGGTAGAGGAATATACTAAAATGGCTGTGAAAGCGTTGGAGATTTTCGGCGAAAAGTCGGCGTTTTTTCGCGATTTTGTCGTATTCCTTTCGAAAAGAAGAGCGTAGCTTGATAATGGTCGTGAAAGCTCTTTCATAATTCTGCGTTCTCATCCGGGCAAAGTTTGATTGGGTTTAGTTCCTGTGATATAATTTAGACAACATGTTCTCATGTGAAGTGGAAGTGGCGCAGTATTCTAGTCAGCTCTGCCAATCCTGAAGACGGGCCTAAAAATCCGTCAAGGGCATATCGATGAAGCTCCTTGTGCTGGCTGCCAACGCCCAGTTGGGAGCTGGTGCTGGGAGATAGGAAATGGGGCGATCCACAAAGGCATGTGGGCGATGACCCTGTTTCCGTGGAGGCCTAAGTGCGTGATGCATTGGGCGTCACGGCTTAGTGTTGAACCTGTTTCGCGGTGTAAAAGCTGTGAGCAGTGTAGCCTGCCTTGAGTAGAAAGGGTAGAGATGGGGTTCGAATTTTACCTCGACGGCCTAAGGGTAAAATTTTTGCCCATCGAAACCCTTTTTGCAAAAGAGGCTAGGGATTGGGTCAGGCTGTGGAGGAAAGCTCCTAGACTGTACCGAACAGGTGGCATGTCAGAGATTACAGTGTAGTCTTAGTGGCAATCCAGTCCTATCACTGGCGACATGATAGAAATGGGTTTAAAGGGAAACCGCCTTTTTGGCGACAAAGAGGTACCCATTTGGGAAATCCTACTGGACCTAAGCTGCAAAATTTATCTGGCATGTTGCCACTTCCACGCTTATACATACCTTGATTTTAATGCTTGATGTGAGGAGTGTATGCTTTGGCTAACAGTAAAAAGCCAAAGGTAAACATAAAGTGGACCTTTACGGCTGTAATTATAAGCTTTGTGACAGCTATGGGTTTAGGATCTGTGTCTGAGGTTTTACTCAGTGAAGCAGGCTTGCTCATGGCTTTTATTTTATTGCTAGTTGTGATTTTTTTAGGCGTCGTATTTGATATCATAGGGATAGCTGCGGCAGCAGCCGATGAAAAACCTTTTCATTCAATGGCCTCAAATAAGGTGGCAGGAGCGAGGCATGCGATAAAACTGATACGAAATGCCGGGGTGGTCTCTAACTTTTGCAATGATATAATGGGAGATATATGCAACATCCTGAGCGGTACTATTCTGGGTATAATACTTCTTAAGCTGTCCGGGAAAGTAAATGTGGATAGGGCCATTATGAGCGCTCTTTTGAGTAGTATTGTGGCGGCCACTACAATTGGGCTGAAAGCAGCGGAAAAAAATATTGCTGTAAACCAGAGTAATGATATAATATTGTTGGTTGGTAAATTTCTATATTGGTTATCGCGCTATCTTAAAATAGAATTATTTAAAAATAAGAAAAATAAGAAGTAAAGAGGTCGTATTAATGCTGGAAAAAATCAATACACCTGAGGATTTAAAAAAACTCAGCGATGCGGAGTTAGTGCAACTGGCTGATGAGATAAGGGATTTTTTGATCAAGAGCATATCAGTGACAGGAGGGCATTTAGCGTCAAACCTGGGAGTGGTGGAGCTTACCATTGCCATTCACTCGGTCTTTAATGCACCTGTCGATAAGATAATATGGGATGTGGGGCATCAGTCGTATGTGCACAAGATCCTCACAGGAAGACGGGATAAATTTGCATCTTTGCGTCAAATAGGCGGTTTAAGTGGATACCCTAAGATCGCTGAGAGCCTGTACGATTGCTTTGGAACAGGACATAGTTCCACATCGATATCTGCGGCTTTGGGTATGGCGAGAGCTAGAAATTTAAAAGGGGAGAATTACTACGTAGTAGCTGTAATAGGCGATGGGGCTTTAACGGGCGGTATGGCTTTTGAAGCCCTTAACGACGCAGGACGTACCAAGACGCAGTTGATGGTCATATTGAACGATAACGAGATGTCTATATCCCGCAATGTAGGCAGTTTATCTATGTATTTGAGTAAATTGCGGACGGATCCGGCTTATTTTAAGATGAAGTCGGATATAGAAAAGGTATTAAATAGGATACCTGAGATAGGCCCTATGTTGTCAACTACCCTTAACAGGTTTAAAAACAGCGTGAAGTCGCTATTGGTGCCCGGAATGATTTTTGAAAACCTCGGCTTTACGTATTTTGGACCTATAGATGGTCACGACATCTCGGCTCTAAGAGAGGTTTTAAACGCCGCGAAGATGGTGAAAAGCCCTGTATTGGTGCATGTTATCACCAAAAAAGGGAAAGGACTATAAAAAGGCAGAAAACGACCCTGAGCATTACCATGGAATAGAGCCTTTTGATATAGAATCGGGCAACTGCAAAATAATAGCAGAAGGCAAGACGTATTCTCAGGTGTTTGGAGAGACTCTGGTAGATCTTGCTAGAAAGGACAAACGAATTGTGGCAATAACCGCAGCTATGCCTTACGGCACAGGTTTGAGCAGGTTTAAAATCGAATTTCCCGATAGATTCTTCGATGTGGGTATAGCAGAACAGCACGCTGTTACGTTGGCTGGTGGAATGGCGGCGGCTGGCCTTAAGCCGGTATTTGCTGTCTATTCTACTTTCTTACAGAGGGGATACGATCAGATAATACACGATATATGCCTTCAAAGGTTGCCAGTGGTTTTTGCTGTGGATAGAGCTGGAGTGGTGGGAGAGGACGGGGAAACTCACAACGGTGTATTTGATCTGTCTTACTTTAGCCATATCCCCAATCTCACCGTGTTATCCCCTAAAGATGGTGCAGAATTATCGGCTATGTTAAAATACGCTCTGGCATTAGACGCACCTGTGGCTATAAGGTATCCCCGGGGCTATTGCCATGGCGTAATAGAAGGAAAGGAGGAGTTTGACGGGCGATCTGAGATACTGCATAAAGGCCACGACGTAACCATTGTAGCTGAAGGTCGAATGGTTGGCATTTCGGCGAAAGCTGTAAAACTCTTGAAACAGAAAGGCATTGAAGCTGAGTTGATCAACGCTCGCGTTATTAAGCCTCTAGATAGAGATACTATAATATCCTCGGTTTTGAAAACAGGAAAGCTGGTCACAGTAGAGGACAATGTAAGGATAGGAGGTATGGGAAGCAACATATTGCAGCTGATGAGCGATAGTTGCCTTTATGGTATACCTACCAAGATAATAGGCTGGCCTGATGAGTTTATATGCCATGGGAGTGTGGATGATGTTTTTAAACATTACGGCATGGATGCACAATCCATAGCCAATTCTATTTGGGAATTTATAAGCAGGAGACCTTACTATGGGGAAAATGAGGCTTGATCTTGTGCTGGTTTACCAGGGATTTTATGAGTCCAGAGAAAGAGCTCGATACAATATAAAAGCTGGAAATGTATATGTAAACGGCGTTGTATGCGATAAACCTGGGGAAAAAGTAGATGATGGTGCCAACATAATGATAAAAGGGGATGTTATTCCATACGTGAGCAGAGGTGGCATTAAGCTTGAAAGAGCCCTTAAGGTGTTTGGCGTTTCGGTGGCGGGCAAGGTTGCTATGGACATCGGCGCTTCTACCGGCGGTTTTACCCATTGCCTGTTAAAAAATGGAGCGAGAAAGGTTTACGCTATTGACGCCGGTCGTGGTCAATTGGACGGCAAACTGAGGGATGATGAGCGGGTTGTCTGTATGGAGGGCGTCAACGCCAGGTATTTAAAAAAAGGGGATATTCCAGAGACAATAGATATAGTGACTATTGATGTATCGTTTATATCTGTGAAAAAGATAATCCCGGTAATTTCTGATTTCATTGTGAACGGCGATATAATATCCCTGGTAAAGCCCCAATTTGAGGCAGGGCCGTATTTGGTGGGTAAAAGAGGGGTAATAAAAGATGCGAAAATTCACGAGGATGTGCTTAAAAGCGTAATTGAGGAGGCGTTAGCCAATCGATTGACATTGGCAAATGTGACGTATTCGCCTATAAAGGGCTCTCAAGGCAACATAGAGTTTTTTATTCACCTTAAAAAAGGTGAGGGTTCTGTAGATGTCGATAAAATGGTAAAAGATGTGGTCAGAGATGCTCACGCTAATCTATAGTTAGGAAGGTGCAGATGAAAAGGGTAGGGATTGTGGCAAATAGCCAAAAAGACAAAGACGGCAAGATAACAATGTCGTGCATAAACTGGTTGCAAAAGGAAGGCTGTCTTGTAATAACAGCCGACGACGAAAGTCTCTATTTAAAATCCGATTTCATCGTAGTTCTCGGTGGAGATGGTACCATTCTCAACGTAGCGAGAAAGGCATCGGTATTTGAGAAACCTATTTTAGGTATAAATATGGGGCGTCTGGGCTTTCTTGCAGAGGTAGAGCTAAAGGACATGTATAGGTCGCTAAAAATGGCTATTGAAGGCAATTATACCATTGACAGCAGGATGATGCTGGAGTGCAAGCTGATGCGAAAAGGTCGCATATTGCAGGAGTACCATTCCCTTAACGACGTGGTGATTACAAGGGGCGCTTTTTCCAGAGTTATACGTTTAAAAACTTACGTAGACGGAGAGTTCGTCAACACCTATTCAGCTGATGGTTTAATAATATCCAGCCCCACTGGTTCAACGGCTTATTCTCTGTCAGCAGGTGGGCCTATTGTAAGACCTGATGTACCGCTGATCATCGTAACGCCTATATGCCCTCATTCTTTACACAACAGGTCTATAATAGTGTCTGCTGATTCGCGGATAGACGTAGACATTTTGGACAGCAATTTGGATATTATGCTTACAATAGATGGACAAATTGGTTACAAGTTGACAAAAGGAGATGTGGTGACCATTAATAGGTCAAAATACCAGAGCAAGCTTATAAGGATAGAAAAAAGGCCATTTTTTGAGGTGTTGAGAAGCAAATTGTCTGAGAGAAACCAGTAATAGCTTTGGGAGGAAATGTGTAGATGAAGTTAACTAGGCATGCTAAAATACTTGAGTTGATTGAGAAAAAGCCTATTGAGACCCAAGATGAGCTTGTTGAAGAGTTGAGAAAAAGCGGTTTTAATGTGACCCAGGCTACTATATCTAGGGACATTAAAGATCTCAGATTGGTAAAGGTTATGGATAACAATGGCAAATACCGGTATGCTTCGCTTAATAAAACAGAAGAGGATGTAAGTAATAAGTTGTTTACCCTGCTTTCCCAGTCGCTGGTATCTGTTGACTATGCGGGAAACATCGTCGTTCTAAAGACTTTATCTGGTACTGCTATGGCAGCTGCTGCGGCGATAGATGCTTTGAATTTTAAAGATATCGTGGGCACATTAGCTGGAGATGACACGATATTTGTGTTGGTAAGAGATTCTCAAAACGTAAGCGAAATCCTGGCCAGGTTTAAAAGCCTTATAAAGTAATGTAAAGGTGATGTCCATGCTCGTTTCCCTTTCAATTAAAAATTTTGCGTTGATCGACAATATAGAAGTGTACTTTGACAGAGGTTTAAATATAATAACAGGTGAATCAGGTGCTGGTAAATCCATAATTATCGAAGCCTTGAGCCTAGTGCTAGGGGGCAGAGCGGATAAGGAAATGATAAGGGCAGGTTGCGAAAAGGCAGAGGTTGAAGCTGTGTTTGAGATAAGAAAAGATAGCGAGATCGGCGATGAATTAAGGAGCATGGGATTGCTTGAGGGGGAAGATGATCTAATAATATTGTGCAGAGAACTTGCGTCCAATGGACGAAGTGTGTGTAGGATAAACCACAAAACTGTTAATGTTTCTATTTTGAAGCGCATTGCCCACAGACTTGTGGATATCCACGGTCAAAATGAGTACCAGGTGTTATTTGACGAATCGACTTATCAAGGGCTTCTGGATTCATTTGGAGGAGAACCGCTGAAGGCGTTAAAGGAAGAAGTAAGTAAGGTCTACCGAACATACGTGCAGATAGATCGGGAAATAGAGAAGTTAAAAGACGAGGGCAATAATCCGTTGGAAGAGGAGTTTATAAGGTATCAGTTAAATGAAATCGCCGCTGCCAATTTAAAAGAAGGAGAAGAGGAAGAGCTTTTAAAGGCGAGAAAAATCATGAATAACGCTGAAAAGATATACGAAGCTCTTTTTAACGTTTACTCCTTATTATACGACAATAAAAACGGCCTGAGCATTTTAGAAGGTTTGGGAGAAGCTATAGAAAAATTAGAGGATATATCTCAGTACGATGGGGATATACAGGGTATAATAAAATACTTAAACGATTCGTATTATCAAATACAAGACGTGTGTGAATGCGTGCGGAAATACATGGAAAACCTGAACTTTGATCCTGAAAAATTAAATGAAGTAGAGGAAAGGCTTCACATCCTCTCTGATTTAAAGCGCAAATATGGCAGGAGCGTAGAGCAGCTGATTGAATACCGATCAGAATTGCAGTCAAAAATAAACAGAATTGAAAACAATATTCAAATATTGGAACAAATGCAGCGGCAGAGATCAGAGATATATGAAGAGCTGTTACGGCGATGTTCAGATCTGTCCAGGATGAGGGAAAAAGTGGCGAGCCAGATGGAAAAGGCAGTGTCTGCCGAGTTGGACCAGTTGGGCATAAAAGGTGTGATATTTAAAGTGCGCATAAACCCGAGGGAATTGTCGGAGAATGGTGTAGATGGCGTTGAATTTATGATAAGCACCAATCCCGGCGAACCTTTAAAACCGCTGGCTAAAGTTGTGTCGGGCGGAGAGATGTCCAGAATAATGCTGGCGTTTAAGAAGGTATTTGCTGAGGCAGATGGTATAGACACCCTTATTTTTGACGAGATAGATACCGGGATAAGTGGGCAGACCGTTCAGGTTGTGGCGGAAAAGATTTTAGAGCTGTCTTTAAAGAGACAGGTTATTTGTATTACCCATATGCCGCAAATAGCCAGTATGGCTGATACTCACTATTACATTCAAAAGGCCGTAGAAAAAGGGAGAACGCACATAAAGGTGGAAAAATTAGATGATAAAGGGCGAATCAGAGAGATTTCTAGGATAATAAGCGGCGATAATATCACGCCTCTTGCGCTTTCCCATTCAAAAGAGATGATAGCTAACGCGATTAAATTGAAGGAAAAAATAGCTCAATGAGCTCTTTTTTTATAAGTATAAATACCACTCCGGAGGGACATTTTATATTTGTAAGCCTATGAGGAGAGTGGTATTTATGCGTTTTAGAAAAATTGCCTGTACCGTTATAATTATTTTTATATTGGCAATAAACAATTCGCCGCTAATAAAAAACTTTGTGCAATTACCTGTTCATCAGATAGTATTCAAGGGAGAGGAATTTAAGTTAAACATAGGTTTTCCCATTTCTGTAAATATAAGAGCCAATAAAGATGGCATTATAAAAATAAATGATTTGTCAGAGAGATATAAGTATGTGCCTTTTTTATCTCGCTTTAGCGTAAAGGCAGAAGATGTCGGAAAGGCTATAATGAACTTTAAGCTGCTGGGCTTAATCCCTGTTAAAAACGTGACGCTAGATGTGGTGCCCAGAAAGTACGTGATCGCTGGGGGAGAGTCTATAGGCGTGAGGATTAATACAAAAGGGGTTATTGTGGTGGGTTTTTCAGACATCACTGATCCTACGGGGAAAGCGCGCTGCCCTGGTAAAGAAGCAGGGGTGAGAGTGGGTGATACCCTTTTGAAGATAGACAACCAGGATATAAAAGACAGCGATAGCATTGTAGACCTCTTAAGCAAAAAAGAAGGTAAAACATTATCGCTGCAAGTTCAGAGGGACCAGCGTGTGATACAATTAAAGGTAAACCCTGTAAAGTCAAGGGATGATGGCGAGTACAAATTAGGGCTGTGGGTAAGGGATCACACTTCTGGAATAGGAACTCTTACTTTTATAGATCCGGAAAACAATAGATTTGGGGCTTTGGGACATCCTATAACGGATGTAGATACAGGACAGATGCTTTCTATAAGCGATGGAGATATTATGCGCGCTCATATTACATCCGTCAAACAAGGATACAAAAGTAGGCCAGGGGAGATTAAAGGCATATTTGTCGAAGGCGAAGATACCATAGGCAAAATAGAAAAAAATACTAAATACGGCATTTATGGAACATTGTACGCCAGTCCATCGATTAAAAGATTGTATCCTATAGGGTATCAATCACAGGTAAAACCAGGTCCGGCCAAGATATTGACTACTATTGAAGGGGATAAGGTGGGGGAGTACGATATACAGATTCAAAAAGTAGTAAAACAGGATCAGCCTAATCCCAAGAGTATGATCATAAAAATAACCGATCCGTATTTGTTAAAGCGCACAGGAGGTATTGTTCAAGGGATGAGCGGAAGCCCTATAATCCAGGATAACCGGCTTGTAGGCGCAGTTACCCATGTTTTTATAAATGACCCTACGAGGGGTTACGGTATTTATATTGAGTGGATGATTAGGGAGGCTGATAGAAAATAATTTATGGTAAAATAAGGAGGATTTTTGACTTTTATGTAGAATAATTGAAAAAGTAAAAATTGGTTTGAGGGAGGATTAAATTGATCAGGTTATTGATAGTAGACGATAATAAGGAATTTTGTTCTATTTTAGCTGATTACTTTAACAACGTAGAAGACGTAGACGTGGTGGGCATAGCCAATGATGGAAATCAAGCCATCAAATTGATCAAAGAACATAACCCCGATATTGTTTTGCTGGATATAATAATGCCATATTTAGATGGACTGGGGGTACTAGAATCGTTAAAGACCCTTAAATTGGCCAAATCGCCAAAGATCATAGTGCTCTCGGCAGTAGGTCAAGAAAGGATAACGCAAATGGCTATAAACTTAAATGTAGACTATTATATCCTCAAGCCTTTTGACCTTAATACGCTTTACAAGAGGATAAAAGAGATTTTTATGTTGCCTCTTGACGGCCCGGTAAAAAGCCAATCGGATGGATTTAAATCTGATATCGATCAAATACGGTTGGAAGCCCAGATTACGGAGATCATCAATGAGATAGGGATACCTGCTCATATAAAAGGCTATTTGTATATAAGAGATGCTATATGTATGGTGGTAAATGACATGGATATGATAGGTGCTATAACTAAAAAACTATACCCGCGGATCGCGCTCAAATACAATACAACGCCCAGCAGGGTTGAAAGGGCGATAAGGCACGCAATAGAAGTAGCCTGGAACCATGGAAAATTGGAGACTTTAAATGAGATTTTTGGCCGCACGATAGACGAGTACAAAGGCAAACCGACTAACTCTCAATTTATAGCGTTGCTTGCTGATAGGATGAGACTTCAGCTCAGCATGAATAAAGCGGGGTGATGGTGTTAAAATAAGCTCAGGAGGTGTTAAAAATTCGTAAGAGATTGTTTTCTTTAGCCTTGTTGGTGTTTCTCCTGAGCGGTCTGGTATCCTGTACTACGGCTAAGAAAAAGCCTATTGTACCACAGAGGTACAAGCCGGAGCCCACCATATCTGTTTATATAGCCAATGAAAACAGGGTAGAAAACATGAAGATTGAGGATTACATCCTGGGGGTTGTAGGAGGAGAGGTTAAAAATTACTGGCCGCAGCAGGTTTTAGAGGCCCAAGCTATTATAGCGCGGACGTTTACGTTAAAGAAGATGTCACAGGGTAAAACTTCCCACAATACTGATGCCAGTACAGATCCCAAGGAATTTCAGGCATACAATCCTGCCAATATCAACGATAATATCAGAAAGGCTGTAAGAGCAACAAGGGGGGAGGTCATAACCTATAAGGGAAATTATATCAACGCGTATTTTCATTCTTATTCAGGTGGTAGGACTGCAACGGCGAAAGAAGGGTTGAATTTTACAAAGGAGCCAACACCTTACCTGACGGTGGTAAAAGACTACCCAGCAGCGGACAAAAGCGTGGTAAGCTGGAAAAATAGCTTTAGCAGGCAGGAGTTGATAAACGCATTGCAAACCTTGGGTTATAAAGTGAGCGAGATCAGTTCCTTTGAAATAGCTAAAAAAGGACCTTCAGGAAGAGCGGAGCTTTTTAAGATAGGCAATGTGACAGTAAGTGGTCCCCAGCTGCGAATGGCGCTTAACCCGGATAAGTTTAGGTCAACTCTTATAACCGATATAAAACCTACAAGCGATGGTTTCGTCGTATCCGGCAAGGGATGGGGACATGGAGTAGGGATGTCGCAGTGGGGTGCCAATACTATGGCGAAAAGAGGAGTATCTGCCGAAGATATAATAAAATATTACTTTAAAGGTATTGAGATAAAAAAGTTGTGGAAATAGAACCATTATATGGTTCTATTTTTTAATTGTTATTTTATCGACTTTTTATTTGTGGTATAATTTAATTGATTATTAACTATGGAGGAAATAAAATTAATATGTATATAAAAGCAAAAGCCCAATTAGACAAAAAGACGAAAAATCTAGTCAAAAGGATAAGACCAGGGGAAATAGCTATAATAGACCATTGCGATTTGGATGAAGTGGCTGCAGAGTCTTTAGTGAATGCAAAAGTGAAGGCCGTTGTAAACGCCAGCAGGTTTATATCAGGCAAATACCCCAATCAAGGACCTCAGATACTGTTTAAAGCAGGGATTTACATGTTGGACGACGTGGGCCCTGGTATATTTAATGCGGTAAAAAACGGAGATGAGATTGAAATTATTGACAATGAAGTGCACCGTAACGGCAACGTGATTGCCAAAGGGATGGTTCTTACAGGCGATGTGATAAGCTATATGCAACAGGAGGCCCAAAGGAATCTGGAAGAAGAACTGGACAAATTCATAGAGAACACGCTGGAATACGCCAAAAAGGAAAAGTATTTTATAACCGAGAATTTACCCATGCCTGCCATCAAGACGCGCATACGAAACAGGCACGTGTTGGTAGTAGTAAGGGGAAAGGAATACAAAGAGGATTTGATGACAATAAGAGCGTATATTCAGGAAGTAAAACCCGTTTTAATTGGAGTAGATGGCGGAGCTGATGCATTGCTGGAGTTTGGTTTTAAGCCTGACATCGTGGTGGGAGATATGGACAGTATAAGCGACAGAGGGCTATTGTCGGCTAGGGAAATAGTGGTCCACGCTTATCCTGATGGCAGGGCACCGGGGCTTAAGAGGGTAAAGAGCCTGGGTTTAGAAGCTCATGTATTTGCGGCTCCAGGTACCAGCGAAGATATCGCCATGTTACTGGCTTTTGAAAAGGGCGCAGATTTAATAGTGGCGGTGGGAAGCCATTCCAGCATGATTGATTTTTTAGAAAAAGGCAGAAAGGGTATGGCCAGTACTTTTTTGGTAAGATTGAAAATAGGCTCGAAACTGGTGGACGCCAAAGGTGTTAACAAATTATACAGGGGCAATTTAAAATTGAGTTATATAATAGGGCTTTTACTTTCGGCTTTATTCCCCATAGTTATAGTGAGTATGGTATCTGCGCCTATGAAGCAGCTGCTGAGAATTATAGCTTTGAGAGTTAAATTGATTTTTGGCCTTTAGGAGGGTTTAAATGTTTATAAACTTGAAGTATTACGTCATAACCATTGCGGCAATTTTTATAGCTCTTGGCATCGGGATTTATATCGGATTTATGCTAGACGGACAGGATATATTTGTACATCAGCAGGATTCCCTGATCAACGAGCTAGAGAAGAGATTTAACCAATTTTCTGTTGAAAACAATAATCTCAAAAACCAGATAAAAGACCTCAATGCCCGTTTAAAAAACGACGATTTGTATATAAACACCGTGTACCCAAGCCTGATCGATGGGAAGTTAAAAGATTTGAATGTGGCTATAATTGAAACCAATAGCGACTATATATACAGCGGCGTAAAAAATGTCATAAAAAGCGCCGGCGGAAACGTGATCAGTGAAGTAGACGTATATCCTTATGTGCTTTTAAACGATGACGTAAAAAAACAACAAATCGTCAATTACGCGGCCGTTAAAGGGGAGAATATATCCCAAGATAAAGTGGTGCAATACGTATTAGAGAAAATCAGCCAGGCCCTTACCAAAAAGCCTGATATAAACGCGATGAGTTTTTTAAAAAATGAAGGCGTAATAGATTTTTCGGGGAACTTTGATGTTCCTCCTGATTACGTGATAATTTGCGGCGGCAGTTTGCAGAAAACTAATTATCCAGATATAATAGATATCCCTCTGATCAAGTTGTTGAGACAACAAAATGTACCCATCGTCGGTGTAGAGAGGTCAGATGTGGCATTTTCCTATATAGACTATTACAAAAAAGTAAGGCTTTCTACAGTGGACAGCGTGGATTTGGTCTACGGCAAGACGGCTTTGGTTTTTGCTATAAAAGGAGAACCGGGTAATTACGGCATAAAAAAATCAGCGACTTCAGGGTTGTTGCCTGATATACCGACAACGGCAAAGTAGGTGAGAAAGTGGATGTAAGTGTTTTAATACCTGCTTACAATGAAGAAAAGCGCATAGCGGATACTATTAAGGGCGTAAAAAGCGCGATTGATTGCGAGTTAATAGTGATAAACGACGGATCTTCGGATGGTACTTCTGATGTCGCCAAAAACGAAGGCGTAAAGGTAGTAGATATGGTGTATAATAGGGGCAAAGGTAAAGCTTTAGAGGAAGGGATAAAGCACGCCAGAGGCGATGTCATAGTATTGCTTGACGCAGATCTAAGGGCGAGTGCCGCGGAGGTTATAAAACTTATTGAGCCCATCGCAAAGGGAGAAGCAGATGTGGTCATTGCCCGATTCCCTGCTAGCACTAAAAGAGGAGGATTTGGGCTGGTAAAGGCATTATCCAGGTATGGGGTAAGGATTCTAACAGGTCAATACGTACACAGCGTGTTATCAGGTCAGAGGGCTTTTAAAAGGGATGTGATAAAGGATATATTGCCGTTTTCCCCTGGATTTGGTATAGAGGTCGGCATGACCATAGATGTTCTTCGCAGAGGATATCGGATAAAAGAGGTGGAAGTTAATATGTTCCACAATGAAACTTCAAGGGATTTAAAAGGCTTTTTGCACAGAGGAAGGCAGTTTAAAGATATACTCATAACGCTGCTTAAAAAGGCGAAAGGGTCGTGGCGCAAATGATTTTTTTTGTTGTGTTGGCGGCAAGTATGCTGATGTCCTATTTTTTTGTGCCTTTGGTAGAGAAAATGCTGGTGGAGCTGAAGTGTACCTGCCCTAATTACAAAGGCGTAAATATACCTACAGCTATGGGGATTGCGGCAATTCCTGTGATCGTATTGTTACAAGCCATTTTGTACCTTTTTTTAAAAGATGTTAGGATTATAGCTATAACGTTAAGCGCTGTTTTTATGGCATTGGTAGGTCTGCTGGATGACTTGGTGGGACAAAAAGATGTAAAAGGTTTTAAAGGGCACATCAGGGAGCTTTTGGGCGGCCGTCTGACAACAGGTGGGTTAAAAGCTATAGTAGGGTTTTTTACAGCGTTTTTTGTATCTGCGATTTTCTCCAGTACATATACAGACATTCTGCTGAACACAGTGCTTATATCGTTGTTTACCAATACCCTGAACTTATTGGATTTGAGGCCGGGAAGAGCCATCAAGTTTTTTGCGCTGGTATTTATAATAGAGAGCGTGTTTGCGTATAGGTACGCAGGGTTGCTGCTTCCTATTGTAGGTTTTATCTTGGTTTATTTTCCGTTAGATATAAAAGCCCGTGGGATGCTGGGAGATACAGGATCCAATTTGCTGGGGGCGGCATTGGGTGCGTTTACGGCGGTTTCTTTAAATTTCAATATAAGATTGGGGATTACGCTGTTACTGATTTTAATTCACGTGATAGCAGAAAAGTATTCTATAACCAGGTTAATCGAAAAAAGTCGTGTGTTAAAATTTTTTGATGAACTGGGCCGGCGATAGGTCTATTTAGATCCCCCTTAGCTGTAAAATAATATAGGAATCTTTAAGGGGGCTTAAAGATGAAGGCGTTTAGTAAATGGGCGATTCCACTGGTGCTTTTAATTGCCATCGCTTTTTATGCTACAGGCTTTATCTCTATTTTTAATAACCGTGCAAAGGTAGAGTCTTCTAAAGACAATAGCTATATGATACTCATAGATATAGATGAATTCACCCTTTATCTGATAGACGCCCGATCTAACAGAATTGTAAAGAGTTATCCCATTGCCGTAGGAAAGCCAGAAACCCCTTCTCCTGTGGGCTCGTTTAAAATAGTGCACAAAGATAGCTGGGGAGGAGGGTTTGGAACACGCTGGATGGGATTAAATGTGCCTTTCGGGCAATACGGGATACACGGGACAAATAAGCCTGGTTCAATAGGTTGGGCTGCATCCCATGGCTGTTTCAGGATGAGGAATGCCGATGTAGAAGATCTTTACTCTCGCGTGGATTTGGGCACGGTAGTGGTTATAGTCGGTGGTCCCTATGGTCCCCTAGGGCACGGTTATAAGGAATTTGGACCCGGCGATAGGAATTCGGCAATAATGCAAGTGCAGATAAGGCTTAAGCGATTAGGGTATTATAAAGGGCCCATTGATGGAATATACGAAGATGATTTGAAAGAGGCTTTATTGAGATTTAAAAAGGATAAGAAAATACCCTATAACCACTTTATTGATGAGGATACATATAAGGCTTTAAATATAATCCCGTACGAATGAGGTGGGTGGATGATTAGCATAAAGTTAGGAAGGATTTTGAAAATAAATAGGGTGGATGAAACTCTATCTATATTGACGGTGGATGTAGGTGGAAGTGAGTGCAAAGCGGTTAATTACAGCAAGCTAACAGGGGATGTTATGCCTGGAGATACGGTGATCTTAAATACCACGGCTGTAGAGTTAGGGCTGGGATCAGGTGGGTACCATTTTGTCATGGGTAATTGTAGCAGTCCCGAGAGAGATGCGGAGGGCAAAGGTCATATCATGAAGGTCCGGTATACGCCTGTGCAGGTGAAGGTGATGGCCGTGGAAGAACAGCAAAGTGAGTATCACGACGTGTTTAATAGGGTTGTTAATCTTAAGGGGATGCCTGTGATAATAGGAGAACTCCATAGCATGGTCGCTCCATCGTGTGTCGCTTTAAAGTACATAAATGAGCAGGTTAGAATCGCATATATAATGACCGATGGAGCTGCTCTACCTTTGAACTTCAGTAATGCGGTGAGAAGATTAAAGAGTGACGGCATGCTAACCGCCACTATAACAGTGGGAAATGCTTTCGGGGGGGATTACGAAGCGATAAATATATACACAGGGCTTATAACAGCGTATGCTGTCTCTCGATCCGACATTGCTTTGGTGGCTATGGGGCCTGGTATAGCCGGAACCGGCACAAAATTTGGCTTTTCGGGTATAGAGCAAGGGCATATAATAGATGCAGTGAACACCTTGGGTGGGATACCTTATTTGATACCACGCATTCAGTTTAAAGATCCGCGTTCACGGCATAGAGGGATAAGCCATCACACCATAACCGTTTTGCGGGATGTGGCGAAGACCCGCTGCAAAGTGGTTATACCGGAGATGGAAAAGAGCAAGATGGATTACGTACTTTGGCAGATTAAAGAAAACCACATAGATAGCAAGCACGATATAATTATTCAGGATGGGTCTTTTCTAAAAGAGGCCAACAACCGCTATCGCTATACGTTTGCCACCATGGGAAGGGGGTACGAGGAAGAGCCTGACTTTTTTAATGCTTGTGCGGCTGTGGCGCTGGAAGCTGTAAAAAACATAAAGGAGGGTAAATAGGTGTTTGAAGAAGTTACTATTAACTCAAAGTATATATACAAGGGGACAATATTGAACCTTAGGGTAGACGAGGTCCAGCTGGAGAACGGCAGGACTTCCTCGCGGGAGATTATCGAGCACAAAGGAGCTGTAGCCATTGTGGCAGTAGACGGAGAGGATCTTATTATGGTGAGACAGTACAGAAAAGCCGTTGAAGGTGAATTGCTGGAAATACCTGCAGGCAAGTTGGAAGATGAAGATCCTCTAGAATGCGCTAAAAGAGAATTAAAAGAGGAGACCGGTTATAGCGCTGATAGGTGGCAGTACGTGTGTGATTTTTATTCGACGCCAGGGTTTTCCAATGAAAGGATGTTTTTGTATTATGCCACGGATTTAAAAAAAGGTGAGATGAATCCCGACGACGACGAATTAATAAAGGTGGAACGGGTGAAATTGCAGGAGGCGCTTGAGATGCTTAAAAGAGGACAGTTTAAAGACGCAAAAACGATAATAGGTGTGGACTATGCCATTAGAGTGGCCGGAATATAATATCAGCGGTTACTCTGCCGATCTCCATGTGCACATAGGGAGTAGCAACGGAAAGGCCGTAAAGGTAACCGGTTCTCCCAGTCTTACGTTTAAAAATATAATAAAAGAGTGTCAAGAGAGGAAAGGCGTAGATATAGTAGGCATAGTGGATTGCCTTGCGCCTCCGGTCTTGAGTGAAATAAGCGAGTTGATACAGAAAGAGTATATCCTTGAGCTTCCCGGCGGAGGCTTGCAGTGGGATGGCATAACGATAATTCCGGGATGTGAGTTAGAAGTGGCAGCAGGCGAGGGAGTGGCTCACTGCTTATGCTTTTTTCCCGATCTGGACCGTATAATGTCCTTTGCATCGCGTATAGGCAAGTATATCAAAAACTTGAACATAAGTACCCCCAGATGCCATATGCCTTTAGCAGATCTTGTAAAGGCGACCTTAGATGGGGGAGGCATTTTTGTCCCTGCCCATGTCTTTACGCCTTTTAAAAGCTTTTACGGCAGCTGTACCCATTCTTTAAAGAAGATATTAGCAAAGTACTTTGACGAGATTTACGCTGTGGAGCTGGGGCTAAGCGCGGATGCCGATATGGCCGATATGATAAAAGAGCTGAACACTAAGGCCTTTTTGAGCAATTCAGACGCCCATTCCTTGAACAAAATTGGCAGGGAGTTTAATGTGTTAAAAATGAATAAGCCGGATTTTAGCGAACTGGTCATGGCATTGCAAAACCGCAATGGAAGATGTGTATTAGGCAATTTTGGCCTTAATCCTAAATTAGGAAAATACCACAGGACTTATTGTATGGATTGCCATAGCGTTGTGGAGGGCATGCCGCCTAAATATCAGTGTGACAAGTGCGGCAGCAGCCACGTGGTGATAGGCGTTTTTGACCGATTGATGGCTATTAGGGATCAGGATGTAGTTCACCCGCTTTCTCGTCCTCCTTATATTTATAATGTTCCCTTAGAATTTATTCCCGGCATTGGCAAGGTAACGCAGGAAAAGTTGCTGAGGCATTTTCGCAGCGAATTGTATATTTTATACATGGCGACTTTTGAAGAGTTAAAGGGAGTCGCTGGGAGTAAAGCAGCAGAAAATATAATAAAGGTTAGAAACGGACTGTCAACTGTAAAAGCTGGGGGTGGAGGTATTTATGGTCATATAAGCGTATAAGCCGGCATATATTAATATAGAGCCCTATATTCCGGGAGGATGAGAGGATTGCCTAAAAAACTAGGGAACGAAATTAGAAACAGTGTGAGAAGGCATAGTGTTTTATATGTTATATGTGTAATTTGCTTGGCTATTGGCATTGCGACAGGCAGTTTTTCCATAAAAGCTCTGGATGAGGGCCAAAAGAAAGACCTGATCCAGTATTTCAATAGTTTTATGCAGGCTTTTAAAGCTCAAAACATGGACAGCCATCAGATATTGAAGATCTCTTTGCAAAATAACCTCATTATGTCTCTCGTATTCTGGGTATCAGGTGCGACGATATTAGGTGTTCCTATTATAATAATATTGCTTCTTTTTAAAGGTTTTTTAATAGGTTACACGGTGGGTTTTTTAATAGAGGGTTTGTATTTAAAAGGCATTGCCATTTCCAGCGTTGCTGTATTTCCACAGAACGTTTTTATCGTTCCCGGCTTTATCATGTTGAGCGTAAATGGAATTCTGTTTTCTTCTCGCATTGTAAAAAATAAAAGGGCGCATTTTAGCAGGTATAGAGAAGGTTTTGCTCGCTATACTATAACCTCTATGCTCATCATAGGGTTTATAGTTATAGGTTCTTTTGTAGAGGCTTATTTGGTTCCACTGCTCGTAAAGTTTGCTCTTTGAAATATTTAGGGATATTATAAATAAATTTGAATCGCAAGGGCAATATAATTATTGAAAGATAAAAGTTAGGAGGAAGTTCAATGAAGTTCAGGAAGATTGTATTCACAATTGCCCTTGTGGGAATGCTGTTTTTCAACCTTTTGCAACCTGCTTTTGCTCAACAAGACGTGCCTGACTTTAAGTTAACCTCTAAAGCCGCTGTTTTAATGGATGCAGCTAGCGGCAAGGTTCTGTACGAATACAACGCTCATAAGAGATTGCCTCCGGCCAGCATTACTAAGATAATGAGCATGTTGCTTTTCATGGAAGCGATTGATTCCGGTAGAATAAAGGTCACCGATATGGTGACTGCCAGCGAACGGGCCAGTAGCATGGGTGGATCTCAAGTTTACCTTGCCCCTGGTGAGGAGATGTCTGTAGACGACTTGATGAAGGCTATAGCTATAGCATCGGGCAATGATGCCACAGTGGCGTTGGCAGAGTACATCGCGGGTACCGAAGAGATGTTTGTAAAAATGATGAATAAAAAGGCAAAGGAGCTGGGGCTTAAGGATACCCATTTTGTAAACAGCACAGGGCTTCCGGCCAAAGATCATTATACGAGTGCGTACGATGTGGCTGTTATATCCAGAGAGCTGATTACAAAGCACCCTGGGGTTTTAAAGTGGACAAAGATATACTTGGATACTTTAAGAAAAGGTGAGTTTGGCCTTGCCAATACGAACAAACTGGTTCGGTTTTACAGGGGAGCTGATGGGATAAAAACGGGTTCTACCAACGAAGCGGGGTTTTGCCTAGCGGCTACTGCTTTGCGCGACGGGATGAGGTTGATATCCGTTGTATTTGGAGCCCCTGATTCCAAGCGGAGATTTGACGAGGCTTCAAGGTTGTTGGACTATGGATTCGCCAGCTATAAGTCTTATCAGGTAGCAGGTAAAGGACAGGTTATACGGCGGTTAAAGGTGGAAAAAGGGCTTGCCAGTGAAATCCAAGCGGTGGCGTCCGATGATTTGAGCGTACTTATCAGAAAAGGTGAAGATGAAAGCATAAAAAAGAAAATAGTGCTACCTCAAAAGGTTGTAGCGCCGGTAAAAAAAGGGCAGAAATTGGGTGAAATAATCGTGTACAAGAGCGGCGTGGAGGTTTCAAGATTGCCTATAATAGCCGGCCAATCAGTGAAGAAAGCGGGCGTTGTGGACTATTATATCCGCATACTAAATAAGTGGTTGTAAAAAATCTCTCATTGTAATGAGAGATTTTTTACATTAATAGCAGGAAAATACATATCGGCGTAGAATATTATTCATGAGGAGGGAAGCGTGTAATGGTACTGAATTTTGATGAACGAGATAATGTGCTACTTGTGTCACTAAATGGCGAACTGGACCACCACACATCAGAGGTCTTCAAAGAGAAATTTGATGAAAATGTAAAAGGCAAAAAATATAATGAGGTGATATTGGATTTAAAAAATCTGAGCTTTATGGATAGCTCTGGGATCGGAGCTTTGATAGGAAGGTATAAATTGTTGAAGTCGCAGGGAGTGGGTTTGTCTGTAGCTAATCTAAGTCCGCAGGTGAGAAAGGTTTTTAGCATCTCTGGCCTTTTAAAAGTTATAAAAGACAAGGGGGAACTCAAATGAGCGTAAAAAACGAGATGAAGATAGAATTTATGAGCAAATCTCAAAATGAGGCTTTTGCTCGAATAGTTATTGCTGCGTTTGTGTCTCAGCTGGATCCTACTATTGAAGAACTTGCTGACATCAAAACAGCGGTTTCAGAAGCTGTTACTAATTCTATAATACACGGCTATGAGGGGAAGAGCGGTTATATTAAAATGAACGCGAGGCTGTTGGACGATGACACGGTAGAGATAGAGGTTATAGATGAGGGAAAGGGAATAGAAAACGTGGAAGAAGCGAGGAAGCCGCTTTTTACTACAAAGCCAGAACTGGAACGTTCGGGTATGGGATTTACCATTATGGAGACATTTATGGATAGCCTTGATGTGTATTCTGAGCTAGGCAAGGGGACCAAAGTGGTTATGACTAAGAGGATCAAGAGGAGTTGATAGGATGTCCGACAGTTCCTCGGTGATGCCCGATGATGTCTTAAGGGAATATTTAAAAAAAGCCCAGAACGGCGATGAGAAGGCTCAAGAAGTAATTGTCAACAATAATATGGCGCTGGTGTGGAGCATTGTAAAGAGGTTTTTGAACAGAGGTTACGAAGCAGAGGATTTAGTTCAAATCGGTTGTGTAGGGCTTATAAAAGCTATAAAAAAGTTTGACTGCAGTTATAACGTAAAATTTTCTACATATGCTGTTCCTATAATTATGGGAGAAATAAAGCGCTTTTTAAGGGATGACGGAATGATAAAGGTCAGCCGTTCTTTAAAGGAGACGTCTACAAAAGTAAAGTACGTAAGGGAT
This sequence comes from Caldanaerobius polysaccharolyticus DSM 13641, assembly GCF_000427425.1. Classification (NCBI taxonomy): domain Bacteria; kingdom Bacillati; phylum Bacillota; class Clostridia; order Thermoanaerobacterales; family Thermoanaerobacteraceae; genus Caldanaerobius; species Caldanaerobius polysaccharolyticus. The sequence goes on from NZ_KE386495.1 coordinate 1,143,008, forward strand.
AGTTTAACAAAAAAACTTAACAGAGAGCCTACTGTAAACGAGATAGCGGATGAATTAAGACTTCCTGTGGACGATGTTATCATGGCTATAGATTCTAGCTCATCAGTGGATTACTTATACGATTACGTGAACGAGGATGAGTCCAAGGTGTTAATGGACACGCTGGTCAGCAATGACCGGGTTGATGAAAGTATCGTGGAGAGAATAGCCTTGAAAGACGTGCTGAACTCTCTAGATGAATACGAGAAAAATTTGATTATAATGAGGTATTTTCAGGAAAAAACGCAGGTGGAAATTGCGGCTGCATTGGGGATTTCTCAGGTACAGGTTTCACGATTAGAAAAAAAGATTTTATCTAAATTGAGGAAAGAACTTAGCGCTAATTCTGACTATTTTGTATAAAAAACGGTTGAACGCCCCATAATAAACCCAGAGGTGATCGGTATGAAAAATTTTAATTGGAAATCTCTTGTTATAATTTTATTGATAGCATTAATAGGCACTACTACCTGGCTGTATTACACCAATAAATCTGCGGATAAAATTCCTGAAAAAGCTAGGCTGGTAATGGCAGAGGATTATCGAAGGTGTTAAGTGTCGATAGTCCTCTTTTATTTTTCAAATATCACCTGCGAATAGTTTTTGCCGCTAGGGCAAAACATATAGATGTAATGCATTATAAGGGAGGTATTGAAATGGCTGTGGTTAACGTGCTTAACATCGTGGGCGATTCAACCATCAGTTGGGATGATGCTATACACAAGGCGGTTCAGGAAGCGTCAAAAACCGTAAAGAACATCTCAGGCATTGAAATAAAAAACCAGACGGCAAATGTCAAAGACGGCAAAATAGTGGAGTATAAGGCCAATATAGAAATAGCGTACAGGGTTGATGGCAATAACCTGTAACTGAGAGCACCTCACAGGTGCTCATTGTTGTTCAGTTTTTCTGGAGGTGCATTTTTGCGATGGACAGGACGCAACAGGTTGTAGATCAGAAAGAATACCAGAAGCTTGTTAACCAAAAAGAACCTAAGCCCACTTTATTGAAAAATATAGTGTGGGCGTTTATCGTGGGCGGTTTGATATGTGTTCTTGGGCAGGTCTTTTTAAACTATTTTGTGTCTAAAGGGATAAGCCCTAAAGAAGCGGGTACACCTGTAGCGATAATTATGGTGTTTTTAGGCGCTTTTTTTACAGGCCTTGGATGGTATGACCTGCTGGGGAAAGTAGCAGGAGCCGGATCTGTTGTTCCTATAACAGGCTTTGCTAATTCAGTAGTCTCTCCTGCTATGGAGTTTAGAAGAGAGGGTCTAGTGATGGGAGTGGGAGCCAAGATGTTTTTGATTGCAGGGCCTGTTATCGTATTTGGCGTCATAACATCGGCAGCGGTGGGATTGATATATTATCTTTTTGCTAGGTAAGCAATAAGAGGTGATGCAAATGGCTGTAAAGAAGATAGGAAGGCAGACGGTTAAGTTACAAAATCCGCCTTCTGTGCTAGCGTACGCATCGGTAGTCGGCCCAAAAGAAGGAGAAGGACCACTTAAGGAATATTTTGATCAAATACTGCAGGACGATTACGTAGGTGAGAACAGTTGGGAAAAAGCTGAATGCAAGATATTACAGCAGGCTATAATGTTGGCAATGCAAAAAGCAAAAATCACAGTGGGAGATGTGGATTATCTCCTTGCCGGGGATCTTTTAAATCAGATCATATCCTCTAGTTTTACCGCAAGACAGTACCAAATTCCCTATATAGGTTTGTATGGGGCGTGTTCTACTATGAGCGAATCGCTGAGCCTTGGAGCGTTGCTCATAGATGGAGGATTTGCGGATTACGTGATCGCAGCTACATCCAGTCACTTTTCCTCGGCAGAAAGGCAGTACAGATTTCCACTGGAATTAGGCACCCAAAGACCGCTGACAGCCCAATGGACAGTTACAGGAGCAGGAGCCACTGTGCTTTGTTCTACAGGCGATGGGCCTTATATAACGTATGTCACTACTGGAAGGGTAATGGATTTAGGTATAAAGGATGCCAATAATATGGGAGCTGCGATGGCTCCGGCCGCTGTGGATACTATTAAAGCACATTTTAGTGACACCGGATTTGGACCGAAGGATTATGATTTGATTATAACGGGGGATCTAGCCAAGGTAGGTAAGGAATTGACGCTGGAGCTTTTAAAAAAGGACGGTATAGATATAAGCGAAATCTATACGGATTGCGGAATTGAGATATACGACTGTGAAAAGCAAGATACCCATGCAGGCGGCAGTGGCTGCGGGTGCTCGGCAGCGGTTCTCAATGGTTACATTTTTACTGAAATGAAAAAGGGTACGTTCAAGAGGGTTCTATTTATGGCTACTGGAGCACTGCTTTCTCCTACCAGCAGTCAGCAGGGGGAATCTATACCGGGAATCGCTCATGCCGTGACAATTGAGATGGGGTGAGGTAAAAGTGAGTTATCTTAAAGCTTTTATTGTAGGCGGCATTATATGCGCCATAGCTCAAATACTTATAGATAAAACTAAATTGACGTCTGCGAGGGTACTGGTCATGTACGTAGTGACAGGGGCAATCCTGAGCGGATTGGGTATTTACCAAAAACTAGTAGATTTCGCAGGGGCAGGCGCTACGATTCCCTTGACTGGCTTTGGGCATTCTCTCGTACAGGGCACATTAAAGGCCGTCAAAGAGCAGGGTATAATAGGGATATTTACAGGCGGATTTCAAGCCGGTGCTGGTGGCTTGGGTGCTGCTGTGGTTTTCGGGTATCTTTTTGGTATTTTGTTTAAACCAAAGACAAAGCCTTGATTTATAGGAGTGTAGATTGTATAATAAATAGTACTTAAAGACAAGGTGAGGGAATTTTGTGGATATTTTAGTATATTTATACCGAATACCTGCGCTTTTGCTGGCGATGTCGTTTCATGAATACGCTCATGGGTTGGTTTCGTACAAGTTGGGCGACCCCACTCCAAAAGTCCAGGGGCGCCTCACATTAAATCCCCTGGCCCATATCGATCCAGTGGGTTTTCTTGCCCTGTGGATTGTCGGTTTTGGATGGGCTAAACCTGTGATGATAAATCCCATATACTATAAAGACGCGAAAAAGGGTGAACTCCTCACAGCGGCAGCAGGGCCTCTTTCCAATGTCATTATGGCTTTTGTAAGCCTTTTGTTGATAAACATAGGAGGGTATAATGTAGCTATTTTAGGCCCTATTTTATACCAGCTATACATTTACAATGTGGTGCTGGCTGTTTTTAATATCATCCCGGTTCCTCCTCTTGACGGCTCAAAAGTGTTGTACTCTTTGCTGCCTTATAGGTATTCTTATGCCTTTACACAATATGAGAACGTGGGTCAAATAATTTTATTGATCTTGCTGTTTACAGGGATGATCTCAAGGATAATGAATCCATTGGTTAATCTTCTTGATCTCTGGTTAAGGTCTATTATAACGGCGATATGAAGGTGTTGGAAGTGAATTATATAGTCAAATTAGATGACTTTGAAGGGCCACTGGATCTGCTGGTATATTTGATAGAGAAATCAAAGGTTGATATCGCCCATATTTCAATTAACAGCATAGCAGATCAGTACCTTGAGTACATAAAGAATATGGATTCCATAAATATGGATGTGGCTAGCGACTTTTTAGTTATGGCATCTACGCTTTTGAAGTTAAAGTCAGAGAGCCTCCTTCCCAAGAGGCAAATCCAAGATAAACAGTTGAGCATTGATGAAACAGATCCTCAGGAAATCTTACGGCAAAGGTTAGTGGAGTATAAAAAGTATAAAGCCCGTGCTCAAAAGCTGGCCGGCAATTATGAAGCCCAGAGGTCTTTTTATAGAAATAGTCCTGTTTTGATGAATGATTTTCAAATGATTAGATTTAAACTAAAGGAAATCCCTTTAAAAAAGCTTACAGGCGCTTATGCAAAGCTCGTTAGAGAAAAACAAAACAGCGCGATTCAGCGGAGGATAGCGCATAATCACATAAAAGCTATGAAACCTATAAATATTGAGGAAAAGATAGAGTTTTTAAAGCGGATTATATGCATAAGAAAGACCATAACGTTTTATTATCTAATGGATATATCCCGTGAGAGAAGTGAGATTATCGCTTACTTTTTGGCTGTGTTGGAGATGCTCAGACTGAGACAGATATATGCTTTCCAAAAGAAAAACTTCGGCGATATCGTTTTGAAGGGTGTGGTTGAAGGTGACAGATGAGGAAATAAAAGGAGCGATAGAGGCGATTTTGTTTTTGTCAGGCTCTAAAGTAAGGAAGGAGGAACTGACCAATTATTTTTCAATAGACGAGAAGCACCTGGAGTCCATCGTAGAAAGTATAAATGAAGAAGCTGAGGTAAACAAACGGGGCATCATTATATCAAAGGTAGACGATGGCTATCAAATGGGCACAAGTCCGCGGGTTCACGATTGTGTAGCGGACTTCTTTAGCATAGAGCGGGAATTGGATTTGTCCCAGGCTGCACTGGAGGTGCTGGCGATCGTAGCTTATAACCAACCTGTGACAAGGCAACAGATAGAGGAGATAAGGGGAGTGCGCAGCGACAAAGCTATTGCTACGCTGTTGGAAAGGGGGCTTATTGCGGAAGTGGATAGGCTTGATTCCATAGGCCATCCTATAGTGTATGGTACCACTGACGAATTTTTAAGGTGTTTTAATTTAAAAAGCATTGAGGATTTAAAAGCATTAGAATAATTATACAAAATAAAGTCCATACTTTCTTTATGAAAGGAGGACTTTATTTTGTATGTTCTCGTGGTTTTATTGGTACTCATTGCCATCATTTTTGCACCTTTAAGGTTTAACCTGACGCTGATGAGATTAGGAGACGATGATTTAGTAAAGATCTCCATAGACGTGTATTACATAAAGGTGCTAAGGGTTGAAATAGACTATGTGGATCTATTGGCCCAAAAAGATCATAAGGGCTTAAGGTATAATATCATTTTAAGATACGTGTTCCCTATTTTACTCAACAAAAGCGATAAAAAGCAATTTAGCTATGATAAAATAAGGAAGATAATAAAAGACATAGTTGCTTTTAGATTTAAATACCGCAGAGGTATAGATTACATATTAGAGAATGTAACGGTGAAAAAATTTGAGCTATCAGCCTCTGTAGGGCTTCGCGATGCCGCTATGACTGCTATTGTCACAGGAGCCCTGTATGCCCTTATAAATTCTTTTCTGGCTTGTGCTTCCTCGTACATCAAGTTTACAGATATGCCTTTGATTTCTATTAAACCGGACTTTGGGCGTTTAAACTTTGAATTGTCCATCACGAGTATAATTGCGACGAGATTAGCTCAAATTATTATCGGAAGCTTTTTGATATTATTAGGAGGTATGAGCTATGAGCGAACATCCAATGGATGGTTTGATGAAGACGACCATGGAAAGCTTAAAGGATATAGTAGATGTCAATAAAATAGTGGGAGATCCCGTGGAAACCCCTGATGGATCAGTAATAATACCTGTGTCAAAATTAAGCTTTGGCTACGCTGCAGGGGGCGGTGAGTATGAGATCAAGAAAAAGAAAGAACCTAAAGATAGCCCAGAGCAAGAGGGATCTGATAAAGGCAGTGCTTCCAAGCCTTTTGCTGGGGGTAGTGGTGCAGGGGTCACCATTAGACCTGTGGCATTCCTGGTGGTAGGTCAAGGTCAGATAAAATTATTGCCCGTTGATACCAATGTAACGTTAGATAAAGTTATCGACTTGATACCTGAATTAATGGATGATGTACAGAGCTTTTTGAAATCTAAAAACAATACTGCGGCTTCCCCTGGTGTTTCTCAATAGGGTGATTTGATGAAAAGGCTAGGATTTATTTTTGCTCTAATTGCCTTATTTCAGGTGTTTTTTAATTGTGGCCCAGTACAAGCAGTTCAGACTCCCCCTGAGATAAGCGCAAAAGCGGCGGTGGTAATGGAGGCCAGTACAAGGAGGATACTATATGCAAAAAACGAGGATTTAAGACTCCCTATGGCTAGCACCACCAAGATAATGACTGCTATACTGGCTGTTGAAAAAGGTAGGTTGGACGATACCGTCAGTGTATCTCATAAGGCTGTATACGTGGAAGGCTCTAAAATTTATTTAAAGCCAGGGGAAAAATAAAACTGGAAGACCTGATATATGGGGTGATGCTGGAATCGGGAAATGATGCGGCCATTGCTGTGGCAGAGCATATAGGAGGAAGTTTGGATAATTTTGTGCACATGATGAATGCCAAGGCCTTGAGCATAGGGGCATATGATACCCATTTCAACAATCCCCACGGCCTGGATTCGGGCATCGAAGATCATTTTACCACTGCTAAAGATCTAGCGTTGATAACGGCGTATGCATTAAGAAACCCGATTTTTTCTAAGATCGTATCAACTAAAACTAAGACGATATCATCTAGTGGCGTTGAAAAAAGATATTTTTCCAACCATAATAAGATGTTATGGATATATCCAGGCGCTGATGGGGTAAAGACAGGCTATACCAGGAAAGCAGGCAGGTGCCTTGTTACATCTGCTACTAGGGACGGCATGCAATTGATCGTAGTCACTCTCAACGACCCCAACGATTGGAAAGATACAGAAAACCTTTTAAACTACGGATTTGAAAATTTTAAATACAGAAAGATTGTATCTAAAGGCGATGTGTTAAAGGTCTTACCTGTATACAATGGCAGACAACAGCGCATATCATTAACAGCTTCATCGGATGTTTATTTGCCTGTTGGAGACAATGAGTTCTCTACTCTCAAAATTAAGTTTATGGTACCTGCTTATTTTTACGCGCCTATATATAAGGGGACGAAATTAGGATATGCAGCTATATATGTAGGGGAAAAGAGGATAGCATTGGTAGATCTTTTGGCTTCTGAGTCCATAGATGAGGATAAATCGAATCTTATAGGTATTTTAAAGAGCATAATCTAGTCCTTATCAGGGCTTTTTTTGTAACAAAAAGTCAACGCATTCATAACATAGTAATTAGAGGTGCTCATGGAGGTGAATGCGTTGAAACGCCTTGAATGTGTGGATGCAGGCACTGAACATTGTCCTTGCTATTTAGCAGAAATAGGCGAATGCCTTACGTGTTCTCACTTACAAGGAAAAGACTTTTGCGATTGTAACTGGAGAGGAGTGTGTATATACCAAGAATACGCTTGGAATAGATATAAAATCAGGGACAGGAGAATTACATACGTGTCTGATGTAATTTCTGTTGTCCCGGTTTGTGACATCGCTTTTATTATGGAATTAAGCGTAAATAGCACATTGTCGAGGGAACTCTCTCAACCGGGTTCCTACATTTTTGTGAGGCCTGAAGGCATGCTTGCGTATTTCGACACTCCTATTTCTGTAATGGATTCCGATCCAGGGAAAAACTCAGTTAAAATCGCTGTTCAGATCCTCGGCCCCAAGACAAAGGTTTTAAACAGAGATTTAAAGAAAGTGGTTATTAGGGGGCCGTACAGGAATGGTCTTTTTGGGTTAAAGTATATAAAGTCCTTGAAAGATCAAAAAGCCCTTGTAATTTTAAGGGGTATTGCCCAGGCGCCAGGCGTTCTCTTGATAAAAAAGTTGGCTCAACAGCACAACGATATTACGGTCATTGTAGATCCGGGTAAAATCGAGAAAGATATTGTATCTGATATAATAAATCCTTACTGCAGCAGAATATACAACGTGGACCTTTTATCCTTTCCAGGACAACAGCTCTTGCGAAATTTAATTTCAGATCAAGACTTGCGCCTTGTATACAGCGGTGGGTCTGACGAACAACATCTTAATGTATTGAACTATATCGATGTCTACAATCCCAAGGTGATGTTAGCGGTGTCAAATAATCAGACCTTGTGCTGCGGCGAAGGTATATGCGGCAGCTGTGGAGTGGTATTAGAAGGGACCGTTGTTAAGACGTGTAAGGTGCAGGTAGATCCAAGAAAGCTGGTGGAGAGGGGTGTTTTAAATGGTTAAAGTTGTGGTAATTGGAGGAGGTTGGGCAGGTTGCGCCGCTGCTCTGACAGCTAGAAAAGCGGGAGCCGACGTCGTTTTGTTAGAGAAAACCGATATGCTTACCGGACTAGGTTTGGTAGGAGGTATAATGAGGAACAACGGAAGGTACACAGGGGCCGAAGAGATAAAAGCTCTGGGCGCTGAGGAGTTGATTGATATAACGGATTCGGCGGCGAGGCACGTAAACGTGAATTTTCCCGGCCACCAGCATGCCAGCCTGTACGATATCACGAAAGTAGAGCCTATGGTCAGAAAAATGTTAATAGAAAAGGGCGTAGATATCCGCCTTATGACCAGAGCTGTAGATGTGGATATGGAAGGTAGAAGCATAAAGGCCATCGTGTTAGAAGATGAATCCACCGTAGAAGGTGATGTCTTTATTGAGACCACGGGGTCTACGGGTCCTATGGGCAATTGTTTAAAATACGGTAACGGATGCTCTATGTGCATACTGAGGTGTCCTTCTTTTGGACCGCGGGTAAGTATAAGTTACAGAGCAGGAGTAGAGGATATATTGGGGATGAGGGGTGATGAGGTATACGGGGCCTTTAGCGGTTCGTGCAAGTTAAATAAAGATTCGCTGAGCGAGGAGATCAGAGAAAAATTGGATAAAGATGGGGTTGTGGTACTCCCCGTGCCCAGAGAAGACGTCAACATGGGCAAATTGGATCTTAAAGTTTGCCAGCAATACGCTCTGCCGGAATACGCGCAAAACGTGGTATTGCTTGATACAGGTCATGCAAAACTCATGACACCTTTTTACCCATTAGAAAAACTCAGAAAAATTCCAGGATTAGAAAGGGCACGTTATGAGGATCCTTATTCAGGAGGCAAAGGCAATTCAATAAGGTACCTATCCATGGCGCCCAGGAACAATTGTATGAAGGTTATAGGAGTGGACAATCTGCTGTGCGCAGGGGAAAAATCCGGGCTTTTTGTTGGCCATACTGAGGCTATGGCCACAGGTAGCTTGGCCGGTCATAACAGCGTCAGGCTAGCAATGGGGATGCCTCTGTTGGAATTACCGCGAAATACGGCTATAGGCGATCTAATAGCCTTTGCCAATGAGAGCATAAAGACCCGTGAAGGTTTAAAAATGCGTTACACCTTTGCTGGATCGGTGTTCTTTGAGAGAATGAAGGAAAGGGGATTATACACTATCGACGTAGAGGAGATCAGAAGGCGTATAAAAAGAGTAGGATTGCTTGATATATATAAGGAAAAATTGGTATAATTAATTCCGAAAAAGGATTATATTGCAGAAGAGGTTGATCATGATAGAAAGATTACAAAAGTACATGGCAAGATCAGGAGTTGCATCCAGAAGGAAATGCGAAGAGCTTATAAAGTCAGGACATGTAAGCGTAAATGGCCGCGTGGTAACAGATATGGGGGTGAAGGTAGATCCTGACGTGGACGTAGTCCAGGTCGACGGCAGGGTAATAAAGCCTTCTGGTAAGAAAGTTTATATTATGTTAAACAAACCTGTTGGATATATAACGTCGGTAAAGGACCAGTTTGGAAGACCTACTGTGATAGACCTGGTAGATTACACACAGGAGAGAATTTATCCTGTAGGGAGGCTGGATTACGACACGTCAGGTCTGTTGATTTTGACCAATGATGGAGAGCTTGCGTATAAGCTTACCCACCCCAAACACGAAGTCCCCAAAACATATCTAGCGGTCTTGAAGGGCGTACCTGATGAAGGGGACTTGGAAAAATTTAGGTCTGGACTTAGAATCGAAAACTACGTTACATCTCCTGCGGAGATAAAAGTCCTGGATGTTTTCAAAAATAGCTGTCAGGTGGAGATAAAAATACATGAAGGTAAGAATAGGCAAGTAAGGAAGATGTGTGAATCTATTGGACATCCTGTTGTTTCCCTTGAGCGGACGGCCATAGGAGAAATTTCATTAGGAGATTTGAAACAAGGCCAGTGGAGGTTTTTGTCCAGCGAAGAGATTGAATATCTGTGCAAATTATAGTAAAGAGCCTTTTTTTTTGCTATAATAGATTAAGTAATGAAATTGAGATAATAAACAAAGGATAGGTACAAGGAGAGAGGTTATATGGAACTGTGGTTTTCAGAAAGTCAAACGAAAGATCAAAAGATTTCAGTGAGGGTTCTAGAGACGCTTTATTCGGCAAGATCTGATTATCAAGAAGTAGCTGTTTATAAAACAGCTCAATACGGGACTTTGCTGGCGCTGGATGATATAATACAGACCACAGAGAAAGACGAATTCGTGTACCATGAAATGATAACCCATGTAGCGCTGAATACCCACGCCAACCCTGAAAGAGTTTTGGTAATTGGAGGTGGCGATGGGGGTGCCATAAGAGAGGTGCTAAAGCACAAGTCGGTAAAAAAAGCCACCCTAGCAGAAATTGACAGAATGGTTGTGGAGGTTAGCAAAAGGTTTTTGCCGGCTATAAGCTGCGCGTTGGACGACGAAAGAGCAGATGTGCAGATATGCGACGGCATTAAGTACATTCAGGAGCACAAAAACGAATTTGACGTAATCATCGTGGACTCTACCGATCCTATTGGTCCGGCTGTGGGTCTGTTTTCAGGTCAGTTTTATAAAATGGTATATGATGCGTTAAAAGATGACGGAATTTTTGTGGCGCAAACCGAATCCCCTTTTTACAATACGGCATTGATCAAAAATATACATAATGACTTAAAAAATCTGTTTCCCATCGTAAGGCTTTACCTGGCTACCGTACCTACATATCCTGGTGGATTGTGGACTTTTACTTTGGGTTCAAAAAAGTACGATCCGCTACAGGTGGAGCATTTTGATGAGATGGAGACCAAGTATTATTCCCCAGAAATACACAGGAGCGCCTTTGTGTTACCCAATTTTGTAAAACAATTGGTTGATGAGAGGTAATGATAATGAAAAGATTTCCTTTTGATCTCGTATCCAGTGGTAAATTCATAGGCAGTATTGACGATTATGAAGAGTGCGAGATAGCTATAATAGGTGTGCCTTTTGACTACACTGTAAGCTTTAAGCCTGGCTCAAGGTTTGGCGCTCAGAGAATACGGGAAATGTCTTACGGGCTGGAAGAGTACAGCGTGTATACGGATAAGTACCTTCACGATAAAAAATACTGCGATTGCGGGGATTTGGTCTTGCCTTTTGGCAATGTGGAAAAGAGTATGGACATAATTAGAGAGGCTGCTAGGGAGGTATTTGAAGACGGGAAAAAGCCTCTATTTATTGGAGGCGAACATCTTATGAGCGTTCCAGTGATAGAAGAAGCTTATAAGAAATACGGAGATGAGATGCTGGTATTACATTTTGATGCCCATGCGGATTTAAGAGAAGAGTTTTTTGGTGAAAAGTATTCCCATGCCAACGTCTTAAGGTTAGTTGAAAAATATGTGAGTCCTTCAAATATATACCATTTTGGAATTCGGTCTGGAATAAGAGAAGAGTTTGAATACGCCAGGGAATGCTCTCACATGTTTTTATTTGACGTGTACCAGCCTTTAAAGAGCGTATTAGGCGACTTGAAAAAAAGGCCGATCTATATTACCTTAGATATAGATGTGGTAGATCCTGCCTTTGCTCCAGGAACAGGTACCCCCGAACCTGGTGGTGTAGATTCTCGAGAGATGTTCAAGGCCATACATTTGCTTAAAGAATGTGACGTAATCGGTTTTGACTTGGTAGAAGTTTCTCCTATTAACGATTGTTCTGATATTACGTCCATCCTGGCTGCAAAGATCATACGGGAGGCCATCTTATCGTTTATGTAGGGAGGGATTTTAATGGCCAGAGTTATGATAACAGAGACGGTGTTGAGGGATGCGCACCAATCGCTTCTGGCTACGAGGATGACAACGGATGAAATGCTTCCAGTTGCAGAGATGTTGGACAAGGTCGGTTACTTTTCGCTGGAGATGTGGGGAGGAGCCACCTTTGATGCGTGTATGAGGTTTTTAAATGAGGATCCGTGGGAGAGGTTGAGAAAGCTTAGGGATAGAATAAAAAATACTAAATTGCAGATGCTGCTAAGGGGGCAAAACCTTTTAGGTTACAGGCATTACCCAGATGACGTGGTAGAAGCTTTTGTGGCAAAGGCCATTGACAACGGCATTGATATAATAAGGATATTTGACGCTTTAAACGACTTGAGAAATTTAGAAGTTGCTGTAAAAGCCACTAAGAAAAACAATGGACATGCTCAAGGCACTGTGGTTTACACGTTAAGCCCCGTTCATAACATAGATACGTATGTAGACATGGCTAAAAAACTGGAAGACATGGGGTGCGACTCTATATGTATAAAAGATATGGCAGGGCTTCTCACTCCTTACACCGCCTATGAACTGGTAAAGAGGATGAAAGAGGTTGTAAACTTACCCATTCAACTTCACAGCCATTATACCACTGGTGTGGCAGACATGACGTATTTAAAGGCAATTGAAGCAGGTGTTGACGTGGTTGATACAGCTATCTCTCCTCTCGCTTTGGGAACTTCTCAGCCGGCTACCGAGCCCCTGGTAGCTACACTTCAGGGTACGCCTTACGATACGGGGTTAGATTTAGATCTATTAAATAAAATAGCTGAGTATTTTAAAAAGGTGAGGGAAGATCACATTAAAAGAGGCGCTATAATGACCACAGAGGTGGATACCAGGGCGTTTAAATACCAGATACCTGGGGGTATGATTTCCAATCTCGTTTCACAGCTCAAACAGCAGAATGCTTTAGATAAGTACGAAGAAGTTTTAAAAGAAGTGCCAAGGGTTAGAGAAGATTTAGGGTATCCGCCGTTGGTTACCCCTACTAGCCAAATGGTAGGAACTCAGGCTACGATAAATATCCTTACCGGTGAGAGGTACAAGGTGGTGCCTAAAGAGATAAAGGATTACGTCAGAGGACTGTACGGGAGACCACCTGTGCCTGTATCTGACGAGATAAAGAAAAAGATAATAGGAGACGAAGAGGTAATAACGGTAAGGCCTGCTGATTTACTAAAACCGCAGATGGAAGAGTTTAAAAAGGAAGTGGCTGCTTATCTGGAACAGGAAGAAGATGTGCTTTCTTATGCCATGTTTCCGCAGGTAGCGTTGAATTTCTTTAAGCAAAGGCAGGCGAAAAAATACGGGATTGACCATGAGCTGGTGGATTTTCAAGAAAAGGTATATCCTGCGTGAGGGTGGTGGAGTGTTAATGTCCTTTTGCATTAACACTCTTTGTTTATAAAATATTATGATGTCGGAGGCGAATCTAATGTATCCATCAAAAGGAGAAAAAAGCGGCAAGCTGGAGCTTATTGCTGAAAAAAGATTTCCATATAACGGCGAATTGTATAAGGTCATCGACTTTTTAAATAAAGTTTTGAAGCACCATAATATCATTTTTGGGATTTCTTTGGATGGCGATGAGTTGATTGTTTCTATTTACGAAACTTAAAATTATATGCTATAATCATTTTTGTATGAGCTAAATTTTACAAAAAAGGTGGTAAGGTGTGAATACGGATTTGATAGACAGAATAAAGCAACACCTCCCTGAGTTCAGCAAAAGTCAAAAGCTAATTGCGGAGTACATCCTCAATCATTATGATAAAGCTGCGTTTATGACGGCGTCTAGATTGGGCAAAAAGATCAATGTAAGCGAATCTACGGTAGTGAGGTTTGCAAACGCCATCGGTTTTGATGGGTATCCTGAATTGCAGAAATCCCTTCAGGATCTGGTTAAGATGAAGCTCACGACGCTTCAAAGGTTGGAGTTGGCTCAGGATTACAATAAAAACAATAACATTGTGGAGTTTGTATTAAAGTCTGATCTGGAAAATATAAAGTCTACTATGGAAGCCCTGGACATAGACGTTTTTAATAAGGTCATCGACAGTTTATTTGAAGCCAGAAGGATATATATAATAGGATTGCGCAGCTCTACGGCTTTAGCTGAGTTTTTGGGCTTTTACCTTAATTTAATATTGGACAACGTAAGGGTAGTATCTTATGGCGTTAGCGATATCTTTGAGCAATTATTAAGGGTAGGAGAAAGTGACGTAGTCATAGGAATAGGGTTTCCTAGGTATTCTCGCAGGACTATTGATGCGCTCAAATACGCCAAAGAAAAAAATGCTAAGGTCATCGCTATTACAGATAGCAATCTGTCGCCTTTGACTGAATGCGCTGATTGTGTGTTGATAGCAAAGAGCAACATCGCTTCATTTGTGGACTCGCTGGTGGCACCGTTGAGCCTTATAAACGCTTTAATAGTAAGCGTTGGGCTAAGGGAAAAGAGCACAATAACCACTTATTTTGATCACCTTGAGAAAATATGGGATAAATACGGCGTGTATTCGGATAAGGCAGAAGGGTCGAAAGATGAGTAAATTATACCTTATAAGGCATGGGGAAACGGAGTGGAACTTGCACAATAGGACTCAGGGCTGTGTGGACGTACCTTTAAACGAAAATGGGAAACTTCAAGCGATAAAGCTGGCACGGAGGATGAGTTCATGCCGTGTGGATAGAATATATTCCAGCAACCTGAGCAGAGCGGTACAGACGGCTAATTACATCTCTCAAGTGGTAAAAAAGGACGTAGTCGTGATGGAGGAATTTAGAGAGATAAATTTCGGTTTGTGGGAAGGGCTTACCTTTGAGGAAATTAAAAGGAGATTTCCAGAGGAGCACAGGATGTGGAGAGAAAGCCCTCATCGCGCGAGGATACCTGGAGGCGAAATGCTTCACAGTGTACTTCATAGGGTGATGTCTGGTTTAAAAAAGATCTTAAAGGACTGTGAAGATGATCAAAACATAGTAATAGTAAGTCACGGAGGACCTATTAAATTGATGGTGTTGGGATTGTTAGAAATAGATATTTCTAAATACAATAAATTTAGACAGCATAACACAGCAGTCAATGTCCTTGAGGTAAATAAAGATGGAAAGGCTGTGCTCACCTTGTACAACGACACCTGTCATTTATTTTAGCGAATGATGTATGATATTTGAGATATTACATAAATATATCTTAAATATCATACGTCGTGGTGGAGGATATATATGAAGTTGATGGACAAAACAGAAGTGGTTTTGACCTTTGTGGCTGTGATTTTATTTTGTTCCATCGTATGGGTCAACAGCGGCGAGGTAGGTACCAGGTGGGGATCAGGGAGCGTGGCAAAGTTTGAGAAGAGTAGTAGCGTAGAGATCACAAAAAAAAGTGGATGGATAAAAATAAAATCCGAAAAAAAGGGCGTGAGGGTAAAAGTTTACCGCAACGGCCTGGAAATAGCATCTTTTGGCGATGATATTTTTTTATTGCCTGTTGAAAGTGGAGATGTGGTGGAACTGGAACCATCCAAAGATACTGTCGTAGAGGTAGTGGATACGAGTGAAAATGTTCAGTATCCTAAAAAAATGTTTAGAAAAAATCTCGGCAAAAGAATAAATGTGTTAAGCCGTATTAAAATGAGGTGACATCGCATGTTTTTGTACTCGATAAGAGGAGCGATAAGCGTAGACGAAAATAAGAAGGATTGTATAATAGAAGCTACAAAGTCGCTTTTAAGTGAGATCATCAGCGCCAACCAGTTGGATCCATCACACGTCCTAGATATTTTATTTTCGGTTACAAAAGATCTTGACGATGCGTATCCAGCACCTGCTGTGAGAATGTTGGGATATGATGTACCGGTAATGTGTCTACAGGAAGCAGATATAAAGCAGAGCTTGAAGAAATGCATAAGGGTGCTGGTTCGTATTCAAAGCATGGAGCCCAAGGAAATCAAACATGTTTATTTAAAAAAGGCTAAGGTATTAAGGCCTGATATATCTGGTCTAAAAATAGCTATAGATGGTCCAGCAGGTGCAGGTAAAAGCACTGTGGCAAAAGAACTGGCAAAAAGGCTTAACATCATGTATGTAGATACAGGAGCGATGTACAGAGCTATTACTTTAAAGCTGTTAGAAAAGGGCGTGGATTTTCACGACGTAGGTACTATAGTGGATATTTTAAGAGCTACGGAAATTCATATGGAAGGCGATAGGGTTTACCTGGATGGAAGGGATGTAACCCATGATATAAGGACTAGCACTGTGACTTCGAATGTATCTGCCGTTGCCAGTATACCTGAGGTAAGGTCTATACTGGTATCTTTGCAGAAAAAAATAGCGGAGCGCAAAAGCGTCGTAATGGAAGGAAGGGATATAGGTACCAACGTGCTTAAAGATGCTGATTTAAAAATATATCTCACCTCTTCTGTAGAAGTGAGGGCTAAAAGGCGTTACGATGAGTTAAAGAGAAAAGGAATTGATATGGACTTTGACCAATTAGTCAGGCAAATAACAGAAAGGGACCAGCAGGATGCAAGTCGCGAACATTCTCCGCTTAAAAAAGCCGATGACGCTTATGTTATAGATGCCTCAGATATGACAGTTGACGAAGTTGTGGCGCGAATCCTGGAATTATTGAGATAGCTCTGCAGGGTAGGTGTTTACCTTATGTTTTATGGGATGGCGAAAATTATTGTAAAGTTTTTGTTTTTGATGCTTTTCAGGGTGGAAGTGCGTGGTGGTGATAACGTCCCTGAAAAAGGAGCTTTTATCCTTTGCCCTAACCACATGAGCTATTTGGATCCTCCATTGGTAGCGTGTTTTGTAAAGCGTAGAATATTTTATATGGCGAAGGAAGAGTTATTTCGCAACAAGGTTTTTGGGTGGATATTAAAAATGCTAGGAGCTTTCCCTGTAAAAAGAGGAACGGCAGATCTTATGGCCATAAAAACAGCCCTTAAAATCCTAAAGGACGGTAAAGCCTTGGGGCTTTTTGTAGAGGGAACCAGAAACAAGAGCCAGGAATTAAAAAGGGCTGAACCGGGAGTAGCGCTTTTATCCATAAAGGCGGCGTGTCCGGTAGTACCGGTGGCTATCGTTGGCAGCTACAGGTTGTTCAATAAGATCATCATAAATATAGGCAGACCTTTTTATTTAAAGAATCCTACAGGGGTTAAAAACAATAGCGAATATTTGAGCGAAATAAGCCAGATAGTCGTGGACAAGATAAAAGCATTACAGGAGGAAGCCAATGAAGATAATGGTCGCTAATTCAGCAGGATATTGTTTCGGGGTTAAAAGAGCTATAGAATCTATAGATAAGTTGTTAGAGCAAAGAATAGGTTGGATTTGTACGTATGGCCCTATCATACACAATCCTCAGGTGGTAGAGCATTACGAGAACATGGGGGTAAAAGTAGCCAATTCCATAGACGATATCCCTCCTGGCAGTAACGTTATAATACGTACCCATGGTATTTCCAGCAAAGAATACCGGTTAATACAGCAAAAAGGATGTAAGGTATTTGATAAGACTTGTCCGTTTGTAAAGAAGGTACAAAGAATAGTTATGGAGTACCATCAGAAAGGCTATACGATCATAATTGTTGGTGATCCCCAACACCCTGAGGTAAAAGGCGTAAACGGCTGGTGCGAGGGCACTGCTATAATATTAGATAGCGTAGAAAGAGCCAGAGAAATTCCTTGCTTGGAAAAGGGATGTGTTGTTTCCCAGACGACCATGGCTTATGAAAAATGGGAAAATATAAACCAGGTCTTACGCACAAAGATAAAAGACATGGTAGCATTTAATACCATCTGCGATGCCACTTACCAGCGCCAGAAAGAGGCTGAGGATTTAGCCAAAAGAGTAGATGTCATGATAGTAATAGGAGGTCTAAATAGCTCTAATACGAAAAAGCTGGCAGATCTGTGTAGAAAACACTGTGAGAGGACATATCACATTGAATCAAAAGAACAATTGCCATTAAACAAATTAGAAAAAAGTGATATAATAGGTATAACAGCCGGTGCGTCGACACCGGATTGGATTATAAACTCAATTGTAGATGAGTTGGAAAAACAAGCGAAGGGTAGGGATTAAGTTGGATTACATGGACGAATATGAGAAGACATTTAAAGAAATTAAAAGAGGAGATGTGGTGGAGGGTACTGTTATTCAGGTAAATGATGAAGGTGCAGTGCTCAACATAGGTTATAAAGCTGATGCGTTTGTACCCAAAAGCGAGTTGTCGTACGACTTAGATAAGTCACCTACGGAAATTGTCAAAGTAGGAGACAAGTTTGAGGTAGAGATTTTAAAGGTGGAAAATGAAGACGGCAATGTCCTCGCTTCTAAAAAAAGAGTTGATTCAGTAAAATTTTGGGATCAATTGAAGCAGGATTATGAGAGTCACAGTACTGTAAATGCAAAGGTGTACAAAGTGGTAAAAGGTGGCGTATTGGCTGACATTAAAGGGTTTAGCTGCTTTATACCCGCATCTCACCTGGATTTAAGGCATGTAGATAACTTGGAGGAGTTTTTGGGGAAAACTGTGGAAATTAAGATAATAGAAATAGACGAACAGAAAAGGAGAATTGTAGGTTCTAGGAGAGATTATTTAAAAGAAGTGGCGCAAGAGAGAAAAGCCAAGGCGCTGGAAAGCTTGCAGGTAGGACAGACCGTTAAAGGCGTGGTGAGAAATCTGACGGATTATGGCGCCTTTATAGATGTAGGTGGTATAGATGGATTGCTCAGGGTCAGTGAGATATCATGGGGCAGGATTAAGCACCCTTCAGATGTATTAAAAGTAGGCGATAAGGTAGACGTTTACGTATTGAGCGTAGACAAAGAAAAAGAGAAGATTGCTCTTAGTATTAAGAGGACGCTTCCAGACCCATGGGATAAAGCAGGAGAAAAATACCATGTGGGAGATATAAAATCAGGTAAAGTTGTGGCTGTAAATCAGTTTGGCGCTTTTGTGGAATTGGAACCGGGTATAGATGGCCTTATATACAGAACGTATTTAAAAGGCAGGGATGATTTAAAAGAGGGTGACGTGGTTAAAGTCGAAATAGTGAACATAGATTTAAATAAAAAGCGAATAAGGTTGGCGTTAAGTGAATTTTAAAACTCTTGACTTTTAGATAAAATCTGATAAAATTTATCTTATTGAATATAAATGAAGGAGGTAATTAATATAGAATGAATGCTTTGGGCCGTCATATTTTGGCAGAGATATACGGTTGCGACGCCGAAATATTAAACGATCGAGAAAATATAGAGCGAATTATGGTTGAATCTGCATTAAGAGCTGGTGCTGAAGTGAGAGAAGTAGCTTTTCACAAGTTCAGTCCGCAGGGCGTAAGCGGTGTAGTAATAATATCTGAATCACATCTGACGATACACACATGGCCGGAATTAGGATACGCTGCAGTTGATGTGTTCACTTGTGGCAGTGAAGTCAATCCATGGGATGCATGTAACTTCCTTACCAACAAGCTTAATGCCAAGCATATGACTGCTACAGAGGTTAAGCGAGGAATATTTGAACAGCCCGTAAAGGTTGCTAATTTATGAGTAACCGGGTTTAATAATAGATCCAAAATTCTGAATATAGTCGTGAAACTTCACGACTTTTTTGTTACAAGCTTCAAAGGGGAAATTGGTTTGTTATATGAGGAATTTATAAAACAGGTGTTTAAGATGACGGGGATAGACCTGTCTGCATATAAGGAAAACCAGATGAAACGCAGAATAAGTACTCTTATGTTTCGCCATGATCTAAGCGAATACAGCGATTATTTAAGATTTATCAAGGAAAGCAAAGTGGCTTACGATGAGTTTATAGACTATATCACTATAAACGTCTCAGAATTTTTTAGAAATCCTCAGCAATGGAATGTATTGGAAAAAGATATAATCCCGCTTTTGATAAAGAAGGATTTTATCAGAGTATGGAGTGCGGCTTGTTCCAATGGGGAAGAGCCGTATTCCATCTCTATGCTTTTAAGAAAACATGTGGATCCTAAAAGATTCCGTATAATCGCCTCTGATATAGATGAAAATGCATTAAAAAAAGCGCAGGCTGGCATATATGCACCTAAAAGCCTTGAGAATGTACCTACGGAATTCATGAAATATTTTGAAGTAAAAGGGGAATGTTACACAGTTAAAGACGAAATAAAACAAAATGTCTCCTTTTTAAAGCATGACCTTGTACTGGACGAGTACCTTAGCGGCATAGATTTACTTGTGTGCAGAAACGTGATAATTTACTTCAACGAGGACATAAAGGAAAAGGTATTTTATAGGTTGTCAAAAGCGCTAAACAAGGGAGGTATATTGTTTTTAGGCAGCACAGAACAGATCTTTATGCCTAGGCGATTTGGACTAGAACAATATCGACCGTTTTTTTATAAAAAGGTTGAATAAAACCAAGTTTTATTCAACCTGAACGTTTTTTGGGTTGTACATTTTTAAAAGCTTTAGCAGCTGGTCGCTGGGTTCAAACACAAGGAAGCTGCGCTTGCTGTTATGATTGAATATACCGTAATACAGCCTGTCGGTATTGGTGTATGCTCTATATACCTTATAGCTGTTTATGTTGTGAGATATTCTCTTGTAAGATTCACTGTTTACCGGTGCTATTATCTCAAATTCCTTTACATTGGTAGATAATATGGGAACCCTTTTGCTGTTCATGATTACCTTGGCTATATCAATATCACCATTAGTAAAGGTATATTCGTATTCAACCTTCTGGTTGTTTCGCAGGACGTATAACCCATATGTTATTGCACCAGTTAAGACCGTCCCGATAATACTGGCAATGCTCAAACGGGCAAAAATGCTAAATAAGAAGTTTAAAGACATTAGCCCGAATACAATCATGAAAAAGTAAGATATGTAGTATATGAGGTTGTTTACCGCCATGTTTTTCTTTTTGACGACTTCTTCATGAAAGTTATCCATTAGGACTAGCTCCTTTCTTTTTTTACTATTATTATACCATACCTATCGTTCAAAGGCCAAACCTTTTCTTAGAATCTCTTCGCACCGTTGAGCATAAGCCGATTGACTTAAACGCATAGTAGGTATATAATCAAATTCAGACAGTTTGTTCAAAACGATTTCACATTTGGGTGATGGAGATGAAAATTTACACAAGAACAGGTGATGATGGCACAACATCAATCAGGGGCAATGTCAGATTGTCCAAGGATAGCGGGACAATAGAGCTGTTAGGTTCCATGGATGAAGCCAGTTGTGCCCTAGGGATAGCCAAGTTATACGCTCCTGATAGAGTTGCAGACATTATACAAGACGTTCAAAAGGAAATACAGAATATATGTTCAGGTGTAGCTGGTTTCGATACAAAGCCTCTTTGGGAAAAAATCCAGTATATAGAAGATATTATAGATCGGTTTCAGTCTGAGATACCTTTACAAAATGGTTTTATAATTCCTGGCAAGACATTAGGGTCAGCTTATATGGATTTTGCCAGGGCAGTGGTCAGAAGGGCAGAGAGAAAAGCTGTGGCAGCAAAGGCAGACGGAGTGCAGCCTGAAATGTTAAAATATTTAAACAGATTGTCTGATTTGCTTTACGTGTTAGCTCGGTACATTGATTGCGTTTACGGTGGAAAAAGCGCCCATGAATATAATAAAGAAGGGGGAAGAGAGATTTTTTTGAATCTTGAGATTGCGTTGAAACTCATAATGATTTCACAGGCTTTGGCAAAGGAAATGGGTATTCCTATTGTATCAGCGGTAGCCGACGAGGCGGGAAATCTGTTGGCATTACAGCGCATGGATGGCGCGTTAGTGGCTAGCATTGGGATTGCGATTGACAAAGCTTATACGGCCTCTACTCTTAGAATGCCCACAGATGAAATCGGCAATTTGGCTCAACCAGATGGTCCGCTTTACGGCATTAACACCACTAATAACCAGAGGATTGTCACTTTTGCAGGAGGTTATCCGCTGAAGTACAACGGTACAGTTGTAGGCGGTATAGGTATTAGCGGTGGGACTTCCCAGCAGGATTTGCAGATAGCGAAGGCTGTGGCTTTATCTTATGAAGAGTTGATAAAAGTCGGCGATAGAAAATAAAGGATAAAATAAAGGATGTCGCAGACAGTCGGCATCCTTTATTTTTTTAACTTGAAAGGCACAACGCTGATAACTACGTCGTATTTCAGGTGAAAATAGGTACGCAAGTACAGGCCGGTTTGATTGTGCAAAAGCCTGTGCCATAGTTTTTTTGGCTCAAACTCAGGAATTAGCACAGTTATAAAATCATGGGGACCAATGTGATTTCGCATATGAGCTATATAGTTTGCTAATGGTCTTAGAATGGTGCGGAATGGAGAATATATTATTTTTAACTCTATTCCTGTATTCCATTGTTCCCATTTTTTTCGTATTTCCTCTATATCCTCTTTGTTGATGCTTATATAGAGTACCGTGATGTCTGAAGAAATCATCCTGGCGTATGCCAAAGTTTTTTCTACCATGCGGTTAACACCAGAAATGGGCATTATAACATAATTCTTTCCCAAAGGGATGTCTTTTGCTTTGCCGTAATGTTCTTTTGGAAGCCTTAGTTGTTCTCGTATATCGCTGTAGTGTCTGTAGATTTTTCTATATACGATTATCAACAACGGTATAAAGAGGACCACCAGCCATGCACCGTAAATAAATTTGGTAATGCCTATGATAACTACTATTATAGCCGTTGTTACCGCTCCAATGGCGTTGACGACTGCCCTTATGTGCCAGTTGGTACCTTTTTCGCGTTTCCAATGTATAACCATTCCAGACTGAGAAATAGTGAATGAGATAAAAACACCTAAAGCGTACAATGCAATAAGGTGTTCGGTGTTTCCTCTAAAAGCGTATATAAACAGAGCAGATACAACGCTCAACAAAACAATACCGCCAGAGTACGCTAAGCGCTCTCCGCGAGCTGCGAGGTATCTAGGCATGTAATTGTCTTTGGCCAGCAGTGCCAGCAAGGGGGGCAAACCATTAAAAGACGTATTAGCTGCCAGATAGAGGATTAACATCGTAGCTATCTGTATATAATAGTACATCCATCCACGCCCAAAAATCATGGAGGCCAGCTGAGAGAGCATGGTCTGGCCAGACTGCGGAAGCAAATGATAGTGTACTGTTAAAAACGAAATACCGCCGAACATAAAACCGAGGATAAGAGCCATCAAAAATGTAGTTTTTCTAGCGTTTTCTACTTCGGGAGGTCTGAACATAGTTACACCATTGGATATGGCCTCTACTCCTGTCATTGAGCTACAACCGCTGGCAAAAGCCCTCAGTATGACAAATAATGCACCGGCATCAAAAGAAAATCTAAGAGATTCTGGCGGTATGATAGGTTGATGCCCTGTTAATGCAAGAATTACTCCTGTTATTATGAGTATGATTATACCTGCTACGAACCCGTACGTAGGAAAAACAAATACTGTAGATGATTCGCGGATGCCGCGCAGGTTAATGAGCATAAGCACCCCGAATAGCACGAATAAATCAATCAACAGATGATATGGCTTTAAAAAAGGGAATGCCGATGTTATAGCGTCTGTCCCTGAGGATATGCTAACTGCCACAGTCAGAGTGTAGTCAATAAACAGGGAGGCAGCTGCAATCAGCGCCATTGTTTCATTTAAATTGTTTTTTGCTACCGAGTAAGAACCGCCGCCGCCCGGATTAGCTCTTACCACTTGCGAGTAAGAGATACTCACGATAGCTAGCAATATTAAGATAGCCAAGGATATAGGCAATGCAAAGCCGTATAATGTAAGCCCTGCATATGTCAATATTACTATGATCTGCTCGGGTCCGTATGCCACTGATGATAGGGCATCTGATGAAAAAATTGCAAGAGCTTTCCACACGGGTATTTTTTCTTTTGACAGCTTTTTGTTTGGTAAAGGCTCCCCGATCAAGATGTTTTTTATAACTCTAAACATATTTTCCTTCCCCTTTTTAATTTTAAAGCTTCTGTAAACTTTTATAACATATCAACTATGCATAGAAGATAGTATAATATCCCTTTAAAATTGTGTCAAGACTGACTTTGCACTGCCTTGTTATTTTAATTTTGCTCGACAGAGCACAATATTATAAGGGCTTTTATACTTTATGCTTAGATGATATAATAAAATGAAGGCAAAATTCTCAGAAATCAAGTAATATATGGTGGGAGGCTATATATGGAAAACACTTTGGATATGGAGAAGATTAAAGATAGCATTAACCGCGTAAGAGATATAAATGAAGAGTATCATCGAAAAACAGGGATTAGGAAGAAGTATGTCACATACACCTTTGGTTGCCAAATGAATCAACACGATTCAGAGGTACTAAGGGGTATGTTGGAGGATATGGGATATGAAGAGACAGAAAATGTAGATGACGCTGACGTCATCCTTTTTAACACGTGCGCTGTGAGAGAACACGCCGAGGTGAGGGCGTTTAGCAGGGTATCTCAACTGAAAGAGCTGAAACGTCGCAAACCTGATGTAATTGTGGGGATGTGCGGCTGTGTAGTTCAGGAAAAAGGCGCAGTTAACGCGATAAAAGAGAATTTTCCGTTTATTGACCTGGTTTTTGGAACCCATAATATCCATGAATTCCCATACCTTTTGCTGCAAGCCATACAGTCCGATGATCCTGTAATACAAGTATGGGATGAAAATGGACAAATAGTAGAAAATCTTCCGGTAAAACGCATCGATAGGGTAAGAGCTTTCGTAAATGTGACCTATGGATGCAATAACTTTTGCACCTATTGTATAGTACCGTATGTAAGAGGCAGGGAACGAAGCAGGAGACCCGCGGATATAATTAGGGAGGTAAAAGAGCTGGCTGATCAGGGAATAAAAGAGGTAAATCTTTTGGGACAAAATGTAAATTCTTATGGAAGAGGCCTTGAAGAAAAAGTGACTTTTGCGGATTTGCTGAGGATGGTCAACGAGGTAGAAGGTATTGAGAGGATAAGGTTCACCACATCCCATCCCAAAGACTTGACAGATGACTTAATATACGCCATGAGGGATTGCGAAAAGGTCTGTGAGCACCTTCATCTGCCTTTTCAGGCAGGTAGCAACCGTATTTTAAAGGCTATGAACAGGATGTATACCAGGGAAAGGTATTTAGAAGGCGTTATGCTGCAAATAAGGCGCTGTACGCAGCTGTTTTAGAGGCGTACAAGCAGTATATCACCACAGGCACCTATCCAGTGGTGATATTGAACGTAGAGGTAGAGCCAGAGATGATAGATGTCAATGTCCATCCTAATAAATTAGAAATAAAATTCAGCGATGAACACGCTGTATACAGTGCTGTGTACAATGCTTTAACCAAGGCGTTAAACCCCACTCCCACTTTTACCGGTAATGTCGGCTTTAATACAAGAAGTGGAATTTTCCCTATTGCGATAGCTGAGGCGAATGTGGATGGTAAGGTGAACAATAGCGCTAGTGAATACGAAAGCCACAGTATAGACATGATTTTTGACAGTGTAGAGATCTGTAATGATTATGACATTAAATATTTAGGACAGTACATGTCTACTTATTTGCTGGCCGTAAAAGATGGTGAATTGTACATTATAGACCAACACGCTGCCCACGAAAGGATATTGTACGAGAAGTATGTTAGAGAGTTTAAAAGCGGTAACATAAAGACTCAAAGGCTTTTGATTCCTACTATTTTGGAGTTAAAGGATGACGAAAAAAGTACGGTAATGGAGAATTTGGATTTATTTAATACATTAGGTTATGAAATAGAAGACTTTGGAGAAAAAACAATAGCTATAAGGTCTGTACCTATATTTTTTGATCAACCCAAGGCACGTCTGTTTGTTGAGGAGTGTATAGCTTATTTATCGGATAAAAGTAATAGGACGTCTGTAGAAGAGATGCTTTTTAAAAAGGCGTGTAAAGCGGCTGTAAAAGCTAAAGACACGTTAACAGAGGAGGAAGCTATAGAGCTTATAAAATCACTGTTTAGCTGTGAAAATCCCTATAATTGTCCTCATGGACGGCCGACCATTATAAAGTTTACAAAATACGATCTTGAAAAGATGTTTAAGAGGGTCGTATAGGAGGTAGCACATGATTCCACTTATAGTAATAGTAGGGCCGACAGCGGTGGGAAAAACAGAGGTATCGATTGATTTAGCTTTAAAAATTAACGGCGAAATAGTATCTGCGGATTCTATGCAGGTTTATAAGTACATGGATATAGGAACAGCTAAACCTTCTCTTCAGGAGCGAAAAAGAGTTCCTCATTTTATGATTGATGTAGTAACGCCGGATCAAGAGTTTAGCGTGGCTGTGTATAAAAAGATGGCTACAAAGATAATAGAGGAAATATATAAAAGAAACCACATGCCCATTGTGGTAGGAGGTACAGGGCTGTACGTCAATTCTATTGTAAACGTCATGGATTTTTCGTCAACCGCAGATTGGAAACTGCGCCAGCAACTTAAAGAACAGGCGAAGATGTATGGAAACGAGTACTTGTACGAGAAGTTAAAGAAAGTAGATCCCATAACTTACAAGAGAATTCATCCCAATGATATAAGGAGGATAATAAGGGCGTTAGAAGTATATAAACTTACAGGTAAGCCTATATCTTATTACCAGGAAATCACTCAAAACAGGCCTAATCCCGAATACAATGCCCTTATGATAGGTTTAACAATGGACAGACAAAAGTTATACAAGAGAATAGAGGAAAGAGTGGATAAAATGATAAAAGACGGTCTCATAGAGGAAATAAAATGGCTTTGCGATAACGGCTATAAAAACAATATGATAGCGATGCAAGGGCTGGGATATAAGGAGATTATAAGATATTTGGAGGGACAATGTACACTGGAAGAGGCGATAGAGATATTGAAGAGGGATACCCGCAGATATGCCAAAAGGCAACTTACGTGGTTTAGAAAGGATAAGAGGATTCACTGGTTTTATGTGGATCAATTCTCTTGTAAAGAAGAAATAACGAAAAATATTTTAGAATTAGTTGCAGAAAAATACAATTTGAGATAGAATATATGATATACGCAAATATTATGGTTATAAAAAGGAATTGGGGGTTTGCTAAATGAATAATATAAAACAGGCTATAAATTTACAGGATGTATTTCTAAATCAGGTAAGGAAAGAACACATACCGGTAACTATCTATCTCATAAGTGGTTATCAATTGAGGGGAACTGTAAAGGGATTTGATAATTTCACTATTATACTGGAGAATGACGCGAAACAGCAGCAATTGATATATAAGCACGCGATTTCTACGATATCTCCTTCCAAAAACGTCGTGTTTTCCAGTAGTGAAAAAGCTGAGAAGAGTGAGTGAAATGCCTTACAGGCGAATAGGAATAGTCGGTTGTGGCAATATGGGTATTGCCATGTTATCGGCGTTTGTGGAATCAAAGAAGGTTTCTAATGAGCATATTTCGGTATACGATATATCTGAAGAAAAATTAACAAAAGTAAAAGATGAATACAGAGTAAATGTTGCAGCAAGTATTCGCAAATTGGTTAAGTCTTCTGATATATTGATCATAGCGGTGAAGCCTGACGCTATTGATGTGGTATTAGATGAAATAGCAGATGAGTTTGATAAAAACAAAATTTTGATTTCAATAGTAGCGGGGAGAAGTATAAAGTACATAAAGGGATTTGTCAAAGACGATGCCAAAATAGTGCGCTTAATGCCCAATACACCTGCGCTGATCGGAGAAGGTGTTATTGCGATGACCACAAGTGGTCCGATCAGCGATGAAGAGCTGGAATACGTCAGCGATTTGTTAAACACATTGGGCCTAGTTGTAAAAGTGGATGAAAAGTATATGGATGCTATTACGGGTATAAGCGGGAGCAGCCCTGCATACGTATTTATGTTTATAGAAGCCTTGGCGGATGCGGGTGTTTACGCAGGGTTGCCAAGGGATATGTCGTATAAAATAGCTGCTCAAGCTGTCATGGGCTCAGCAGCATTGATTTTAAAGACAGGCAAGCATCCTGGGGTATTAAAAGATATGGTGTGTTCTCCGGCAGGTACTACTATTGAAGCAGTAAGGCAACTGGAGATGAAAGGTTTTAGGTCAGCTGTAATTGAAGCTGTTATATCCTGTGTAGAAAAATCCAAGTCATTGTAGTAAAAGGTGATGGCACTTGAAGCGAGTTACGATATACACGGACGGTGCATGTAGTGGCAACCCAGGCCCTGGCGCTTGGGCTGCCATATTGATTTACAACGGATACAAAAAGGAGATCATGGGACGTGAAGATTTTACTACAAATAACAGAATGGAGCTAAAAGCAGCTATTGAAGCGTTAAAATCGCTAAAAGAATCCTGTTACGTGACGATATACAGCGATAGCAGTTACCTTGTAAATGCCTTTAATAATAAGTGGATAGATAATTGGCAAAAGAAAAACTGGATGAAATCAAATAAGCAACCTGTTGAAAATAAAGACTTGTGGATAGAGCTTTTGAGCTTGTGCTCAAAGCATAGCGTTAAATGGGTTAAAGTAAAAGGCCATGCGGACAATGAATATAACAATAGGTGTGATGAACTAGCGACCAATGCGATAAGAAAATTGAAATAACATCTTGAAAAATGTCGTATTTCATATTATAATTAATAATGTGTTTTATGAAGTTATACGCTAATGTAGCTCAGTTGGTAGAGCAGCTGATTCGTAATCAGCAGGTCAAGGGTTCGAGTCCCTTCATTAGCTCATGCATTTCAAGCGGGTTCGAGCAGCCTTCCCATTTTATTGATTGGGAAGGCTGCTTATTTTCGCTGCAAAATCGCTGCAATTTCACTCAAAAACGAATGAAAAACAAGATTTTGCAGCGAAAAATTGCAGCGGCTTTAAGCTGATTTGTTGTTGCGCTTTTCCCAGGGCGGCAGATTCAGGAGTGCCTCCTGCGGAATACGAATTCGCCGCGGGCCAACCCTGACCGCTTTTAAGTGTCCTTGGTAAATTAAATCGTATACCGAACGTGATGGAATACCTAATATGTCCGCCACTTGCTCTATCTTGTAGTATACTGGTTTTTCCATAACAACAACCCTCCTAAACGCTTCAAGGCTTTATTCTCTTGCTTCTTCTTTTTCCATGTCCTCCTGAATAGCTTTAACTATCTTTTTCTCCAAATCACCGTCCGGGAGGCTCTCTACAGCATCTTGATAGAGCGACATAAGCGCTATTACAAGAGCAACAACCAAGGCACTTTCAGGGACGTGCTTTTGCTCAGCAAGCTCAAGGAGAGCCATGCAAAAGTCACGTGACTTGTCAGACAAGTCATTTTTTGCTACAAACTTAAATGCCTCAGGAACGAATGGTGAAGAGACAAATACATCCCACAAACTTACATCCATTGCTTGTCACCTCCTTTCTAATTCTTCCTTTAATTCAAGGAACACAGCAAGTGCATGCTCGACGTTCTCCGCTAACCCTACAACCCACTCAAATGTCGACCCTGGCCTCGGCTGTAATGTTAAACTGTCTTGCTCTCTTATAAACTCTTCTATCTGCACAGCCTTTCTCAAGGCTGCATCCTCGTCAAATTCCCTGGCAATCTTCTTTGACAACTCTACAATACCATTTTTAAGTATAATTGCCATAACCTGTAGTATCTCCTCAACCTTATAACCTTCGGTTGATAGTTTAGACAAATCGCCCGTTAGCTCTACAGCCAACCGGGCTAGACGGTTCCTATCCATCTTAGCTCCTCCCTTCATCTTGGCAGATGTAACACTTGTCAGCTGGGTAGGCGACAACGCAACTGTTGTCCATCTCCGCGTAAACAATCTGCCTGTTACTGTCGTAGCCTATGTATTTGCCTACGCCGTCAGGCGTAAGCACATACCCAGCCGTTGGGTCGTACTCAAATCCCATAAGATTTTTCATGAGCTACTCATCCTCCTTAACCGGCTCGTACGTCTGATGAAAGATGTCGTTCTTGCAGAAGTATTGCTCTCCTTTGATTCCAGTAATAAGCCAATCACCCGGATTTCCTCTCATTATGCCTCCTGGAGTCTTCACAGTCATTGGTCGAGTAATTTGTATAGCTTCTACGATGATTGGTTTCTTGCGGAATTTTGGCATACTTCACACCTCCTTTCATTGGCTTTGCAAAGCGTCAGCAACTTCCCACCAAACCACATCGTCTAGGGCATCTGTAATCAGCTCGGTGAGGAATGTATCCCCATCTGAATGCTGGTGGAGATAATCTTTCACAAACTCTCGCAGTTCTGGAATACCACCTTCTTTGACACTTTGGAGCGCCTGCTTGTACAGGCCCTCATCATTCGTCAGACAAGTAAACACGTCCCAGGTAAACTTATTACTCCAGCCGTTATACGTCATCGCCTTCGCCTACCTCCTTAAAATCTAAAAGTTTTTGAAAAGCCCTATCCTGCACGGACGGCTTTCGGCCGGTGAACTCCTCAAAGCAGTCCGCGCAGACTGGCCACCTGTCAAAACCTGGTATGATATACAAGTCGTTGCATGGCTGCAAACAAAGCGGGCACTCGTCGTCATACCAGTCATAGTCGTAATAAGCAGGGATATACTCAAACTTCTCGGCTGGCGGGTTCGCAAGAATCTGCACGACTCTTTCAATAGTATCCTCCAGCTCATTCATACAAAGATACTCAACCCGAGTATGGGCCTCGTAGAAGCCCACACTCAAATTGACCCCGCCTATGCCCCATTCAGGGCATAGGATGGATATATCGCTAAAACTACCGAAGGCCTTCCGAAAACCAAAGCCGGTAATGTACTTCTCCATCTCCGGGTTGTCGCAATCGTAAAAGACTGCATCGGTAGACCCTTTGCGGTCCAGCTCAATTATTAAATTGACTGTCGGAGGGTCCAGCACTTCAACAGCTTCCCATGCGCCTCCACCACCGGTCTCTTCCTCATCAGTGAAAAGCACATATGGCCGCAGCTTTCTGTTTAGTAGCTGTAATATGGCATACACACCGGCTCTATCATCAGCGCCCAAGCCGTCAGGAGACCAGTAAACCCTGGCGGCCGGGTCGTAGTAAATTTTCCTTGGTGGCTTTTTGTGGACGGTATCCAAATGCGCTACCAACATCACGGGAATATCGCCGGGCGCATACAAGAAGCTGCTATCATGTGTAATGCGTTTGTAGTCCTGCATACGCAGTTCAGAAGGCAATAAACTATCTAGCAGTTGCTCGGCGGTTGCTTTCACTAACGTTGTAAACCTAATCATGCTGGCCACACCTCCTCATGTACGACTTCCTTTGCACAGGCTGAGCAGTAGTGGCTATGGCCGATTACGACTGCCTTATCTCGCTCTATCGGCTCTCCGCAATTAGCGCACTCCACGAAGTATTCATAAAAGCAGTCATCGCAATATGCATATCCGTATGGCCCGGTGATTGCATCATCCCACCATATTACTTCTTCGCAGCAATAGCAAGTGACAAATCTGTCTTCCCAGCAGTCACGGCAATACAGATTGCCATCCGCACCTTCGAGCGCGTCTTCCTGCCAAATCGTTTCTCCACAGTGATAGCACGTTATGAACCGGTCTTCCCAGCATTCCTCACAGTAGTATTCACCATCGGCGCCGCAATAACTATCTTCCGCCCAAATTACCTCGTCGCAATGGTAGCAGCGTATAAATCTTTCATCCCAGCAGCGCTCGCAGTAATAGTTATCGTCGGCGCCAACGTAAAGTTCGTCTTCGTTGTACATTTCACCGCACGCGTAGCACTCCCAAAGTCCGGTGCATGATGAACAGGCAAGCGCTTCGGTGTTGTCCATCTCCGCGCCGCACACCGGGCACGGCGGCGTCTTGCTGATATAAAGCGTTGCCACCTGCACTCCGTCAGCCTTCAGTTTTATCAGACTCGAGGTGGGGTCAATGTATGGTAAACCGCTATCGTTAATAATGCTAACGACAGGGTTACGTGATACCGTCCAGTTAGGCTCGACGCCCCATTTATGAGCCAGGGCATGAGCCACCAGACGACGAGCAACCGCAGAGAATTGCTCTCGCTCACACGGATACTGCTTTTGGAAGAAGGCCGTACCGTGCTCAACATCTATAAAAACCCATTGCCGCCACAACTTGCGCGGCAGCTCGTGACCCATGTAGTCATGCGTATGCTGATACGCATACGCTATAGCCGTGTACCCATCCATCATATATGCCATGTTACCGGCCCTGTAGCAGTCGTCCAGCGCATGGCAGCTCCTCCAACCGGTCGTGGACTCGCTAGCCAGCAGGAAGTCCAGCGGGTCCAACGATACTACTACCGTAACCTTTTGGTTTCGCAGCTCACCCAGCAGTACAGAGAACTGCTGTACAAGCCATTCGATTAGGTTGCCTATGGTCTCATCATCAAGACCGGCCTTCTCAGCTTCCGGCCTGAAGTAGGCTTGCAGGAAGGCCCTAAACACCTTGCCAAGTTTCATACCCTTCTGCGGTTTCGGGTCGAGTTTGTCGCCTCTGAAAGGGTAAAAATCTACATAACCCCCACTATCTAACCATCGTCCTTTCATTAGCTCCTCCGCGGTTAGTGCTACAGTAAACGCATCACAAGACCAATACACCAGTTGCAGTATATCATCGCCGAACATAAACTGTTCGCGACACCTGTCACGGGTTTTAATAGCCCATTGAAGTTCCATATTGCCTATCATCTCGGTGTCCAGTGTATCACTGCCTTCTATGGTAGCCTCCAATGTGAGACTATCGCCGAATAGCTCATGTATAAGTTGCTGTTTTGCCTTTGTCCACCTATCCTCAAACCAGCTTTTTTTGAGTTGGCACAAGGCCGGTAACCTTTCCCCAAATATCCCAAAACACATCCCACCGTGGCTCTTTAATCATAATGACCCCCTCCAGTTTTCTCAGACAAAAATTTAGTCCTCAGCCGGTGAAATCCAACCGAGGACTAAACCAAAATCATCCATACCGTAACGGATCTTTTTGCCTTTTATCGCTGCCATGTTTACCGTATGGCCGGGACCTATAACATCCGGGAACATCTCTGCCAGCGCCCGGACTGTTGGGCCATTCTCGCAGGGTATCCTTTTTACGTTGCCCTTCTCATCCTTAACAACAAGGGTAGCCAGCCCTGACAGCCAGCTGCCTTCAAAGTCCATAATGGTAACTTTGTCCATACCAGCACCCCTCCAAATATTTTATTGAGCTATAGCCGATACATCTCAAATGATACAAATTTATTTAGTTTAGTTGTTTCTTCTGACGTTCATTATCATGTCTTCAATCAGTGACACCATGACGGTGAAGCAAATACTTTCAAGTATCTTGGTGTCACCATGGGCGGATACACCAATGCCCTTATCAGTTGAATATCCAATTATAAATTCATTGGCATCAATTTCATTTATCACTTCATCGCCATTTTTAACAACTATCCTCATCATCTACCCTCCTCTTTATGATACAAATAAACCGCTAGCGATACGCTGGCGCTAGCGGTTACAAAATTGAAGCCATTCTTCATATTGCAGGCTGATTCGACATATCATAAATACCGACCAAATCCCGGAAATGTTAAAAGGTCAAACCGTATACCATTTACGGCATCGGCTTGACCCCTTAACCATACCAGTAACTTGTAGCCTCGTACAAGGGCCTTTACTTCAAGGTCACAGTAGCGCTCTGCAATAAACGCTACCGCATCCAATAGTTCCTTGGATGACCTTTCCATCTCTGTTAAAGCATATGTAACATCTATAATCAGCTTGTCTTCTATAACTTCATAATCTTTAAGCGCTAACATTCTAAAACCCCCCTCCAGCCATAAAAATTAAACCGCCGCTGATTGTGTATCATCGGCGGCGGTCACAAAGTCAAGGCCGTGGCCGATTTCGACGGCCACGGCCTCTTGCCTAAGCGCTTTGCACAGGCGCTTAGCTAATTCATAAACCGGTGAGACATCCGCCGTCTCATCGGTGTAAGCGTAGGCGATAGTGACGTGCTCTGTCACTATATCGCCGTTTTCAGAGAGCCAAGCCCCTTGGCCTTCTATGGTAGTAGCGCCACCATAGATTTCAGCCAAGGTCCTCAATGCCGTTTTCAACCAGAATTGCCTAGTAGAGGCAGGAATTTCATCCTGTCCACATTTTGACGGTATGTATACAGCAAGCCTTTTAGTCAACATTTCAGAACCCCCTTCTTTCAACTAATCTTTTAAGCTCGCGCTGAGCATAGCGCGAGCATGTATTTACATAATACCAATGGGCCTTTACATAGTTACGGCTCACGGTAGCTTTTACTACGCGTGAGCCGAGAGGCATTGCCTCATTCCGGTATTGATTTTTCAATTCTTTATAGTTTATTAACATTCTAAAACCCCCTCTTTATTTGTTTGTAACATTTTAGCGGTTTCATTCATGAAAACCGCTATAAACTCATCGATAGTCTTAGCCAACATTTTATTTAAAGTGTTGGCCTTATAGGTTTTCTCATTGTCCACGTCGAATATAAACAAACTTGTATTGTAATCGTAAACTTTATACTCGTTTGTAACGTCCATATACTCGATGAAGAATTTTCTAGCACCGATTTTTTGTTTTGGCTCTGCTATGTCAATATTGAATCTTATAACGTCAACACGATAGAACTTTTTGCGTAGAGCCTTGATAGCGTCCATAACACTATCCCTTGTAGGGAACGGCTGGACGCTATCTCTCCATTGATACCATGTTATCTCACTAGTAGTATGGTCACTACCAGTCAAACTACCTTCTATCCTCACTTCAAACTTTACACAGCTTGCTAAACTTAGCATCATAAAAATCCCTCCATTAATTTTTATTTTGGTATGTACTCTAGCGCTATTCTAGCGCTGGTCAAGGTTTATATGTTAAGTTGATATCTAAACCGCGTCCATTACTGCATATGCTGCTGCGTTGTAGATAGCAGCACCATTAACTTTAAGCATGTATGGTATGTATAGTAGCGCTGCTATCGTAGACGCGCTGCGTTGCCGCGCGCGTCCGGCCTTATCCATCTATGGCCGGTCTCTAGAAGCTGGTAAAGTCTGCCAAACTTTACCATAGCTTGCTAGGCCGTCCATCCACACATGGACATAGTCACTACCAGTTTTTGGTATGGCGTTTACCAGTTTGGCAGTAACTGGCAAACACGTTTTACCAGTTACTGGTAGGACATCTCGCGGACTGGTAAAGGTATACAAATTGTACACTCCCTACCAGCCACCATATTTACCAGTTTTCACCAGTGGTAGTTGGCCAAAACTGGTAATGATTGTCAAGGTTCAAGGTTCACGTTGTGGACGCGTAACCACAGTAACCGCGTGCTTGCAATTACCAGCCGCTACCACACAGCTAATAACTGCAAGTAGTAGCGCGTAACCGTAGTAACCGTCCACGCAGTAAAGTAAAGAGCTAGTGAATAATTTTTACAGGTACAGGGTTACGTACATAAGCACAAATATTACGACGATAGCGGCTGTTAAGCGCAGCCTTGTATGCCTTCAATGCTGCATCGCGTGCTGCCTTGTATGATGGATAGGATTTTTGCAAGTACTGACGCTTACCATGCAGTATATAGCAAGCGACAAAGTCATTTTTACCAATTTGTGCTATCTCAATTCTTGCCTTCATCCTTCATCCTCCATCCTTCAACTTCTACTGTAAGTATACATCTTCATTTATGCATATTCAAACTTCATTTCGCGTTATTTTTCAGGGTTTTTATGCGTTTTTCTCACTCATGCTCTTTATTTCGCGTGATTGCTCAGTTTTTCATATTTTTGAAGAATTTTTGCGTTTGTTGCGTTTGCGTGCTTATGCGTGTTTGCACGTGGCAAGCAAGAGTATTCACAAAGTTCTGTAAGTTGGCAATAGTGCGACGACAGACTCTTTTGTCAAAAAAGCATTGGTCCACATGGTCCATGTCGACGCGCGCTATGCTATTTATTGCTTCGCAAGCATCCCTATCCCAGGGGGGTTGGGGATGGGTTGGTTGGCGTCCTTTGGTTTGGGCATCCCGTCCCGCAGGTGGCGGCGGACGGGCGAGAGAGGAGGCTTCTCCGTGCATATCTCCGCTATTTTTGAAAAATCCGTCAGAAACTATTGACGTAGTGCAAATGAAGGTGTATAATTGGAGTCGGAAGATGAGGTGTTGTTTGAAGTAGTGCCAATAGCAATTTTTGCAAAAAATAGTATGCACCTGTAAATTTCCAAGTGCATACAGGTGCATTACTGGTGCATTACTGGTGCATGGCTCAAACCCAGTCGTAGAGCGGATTTCAAAGAATTTTGCACCAGTGCACCAGTAAAATAGAAAGAGGTGCAGAAAATTTTTTAGAAAGTGCACAGGAGCACAAGAGGACGGGGAAGAACCGTCCCTTTTTTGTGCTATATAAATATAATAATTTTTATTTTTATATATAATAAGTCCCATATGTACTGGTGCACTGGTGCATTGGGGTATCAAAACCCGTGTAAATACTGAATTTTGTCGATGCACCGGAAATGCACCTGTAAATTCCTTACAGGTGCAGAAGTACACGAAAGCCCCATTACAAGTGGATTTTAGTATGCACCTGTAATTTTATGGAAGCATTGTACCGATAGGGGGTATGCTTGTTGACTACGGTCAAAATCCTAGAGGTAACCGGTTGGGAAGCGGCTCTTGATGCTGCAAGGGTAACCCGCCGCAAGCCTTTGCTCAACAAAATGCCGTCGAGAGAATGGAAGCTGAAAATGCTCAGGGCGGAGCATTCTCCGATTAGATTGGTAACCGTTCGCTGGGTGTGGGAGGGGCTTCCGTACTGGGTAAGTGTGCATTTCGTGCGCCACAAAGTGGGTATCGAGCATTTTGTGAGTACGCAGAGGGAAGACATCACGCACGTGCCCAGGAACACCCGCCTGCAAACGGAGCTTGTAAATCATATGTGCGTTGCAAATGCACAGGCAATTATCAACATCTCACGCAGGCGGTTGTGTAAGAAGGCATCCCCGGAGACGAGGCAGGCATGGCAGATGTTCGTTGATGCACTTGCGAAGGTCGATCCCGAACTTGCAAGTGTTTGCGTTCCGAACTGCGTTTACCGAGGCAGGTGCTATGAGCTTGAGCCGTGCGGAAGGAGGATAGAGCAAAATGGCTAACGCCATTGGATGGGTGCTGCTGTTGTTGTCGCTTTACACGTGCGCTCGTGTTAGCGGCGGAGATGGTCTGGACGATTGTTCTGGTAGGTGGTTATTTGATTGGAAAGTCGAGAAGGGAGGAGTAGACTGATGTCCGACATTTTCAGGAAGCTCAGTAAATACCGTTATGAAGGCACTCTCGAGGGCTTGGAGGAGTGCCTACCGAAGTTCCACAGCACCTCCATCGTGCTCTACAATGGTAGACCTCACAGCGGGGGTGGTGGAAACCACAGCAGACGCAAACATGAAAGGAAAAAGGTACGTCGAATTGACATAAGGATTTATTTCTAGTCTTCAACTATTGACATGAATACTTGCAAATGTTATAATGACGATAGAATATTCAAACATGCATACTGACTACTACGTAGAGTATATGCATACCGGCGTCCCTCCTTATACTGATAGAAGCGACTCGCTTTTCGAGTCGCTTCTATTTTTACCGGTTAAAACTTGTTTGAAAGGTGATTACATGGCAAGGTACGGTAAGAGCTACACAATTGAAGATTTAAAACCGCCCAAAGAGGGGTGGGATGCGGTTGAACGCCGTATGCGAGAGGGAATCATGTACAGAATAGATGGGTCGAACTACACGTTCCTGGTTAACAGGAAGGGATTTAAGCGCCACCTGGTAATGCCCATCGCCAGGTATATGGAAGATGACAATGCCTCATACGCGAGGTACAAAGACATATACCAGTTCGCACAGGAGAACGGTGTTCCGCCGGAGTTTTTGATAGACGAGTCATATTACACGACGAGGTGCGGAATGGCACCGTACAGGCTGGTTTTTCAGGCTTTGAGAAATGGAATGGATATATGGGATTTATATGTTGAAATACTCAAGGCGGGAAGGCCGTTGCGCCCGTCAACGCTTATCGAATTTCTGAAGGCGAGGAGGAACACCGTCTCGTATATCGGGGTTGATACGGTAATCGATATATGCAGGATTGCGGGGCTTGACCCTGCGGATTTGTTTGCGCCGAGGTTCAGGCGCAATAAAACGGATAGAACGGTTTTCGGGCTGCTGAAAGAGGCAATCAGCACGATGGATGACGCGGATATAACAGCTTTAGCCGGTATAGCACTTGTAATGGCACGTAACGAAGATGACTCGGAGATAATGGAAATCCTGAAATGGCGGTCGGAGGTAAAGAATAGCTCTGCTGATGTAGGGGAGTAGCTCACGGTCTCCAAAACCGCGTGTTGCGGGTTCGACTCCTGTCTCCCCCTGTTGGACGCACTATGGAGGTGAACATCGTGGAGGATATTTCGCTGAGAAAGTCACCGGAGGATATAACGGCCAGAAAGTTGGTGGAAAGGCTGTATGCGGAAAGGGAGAATTTCGATATAGCTGAGGTTTTTCTATCGGCGGTGGATATTGAAGAGGTTTTGCGATTAGGTGTACGACGGACGGAGTTGGCTGTTCTAACGCATATGCCGGGCGTGGTTGAGTCGCTTGCGGATAAGGCAAAGGCTGGCGATGTGAGAGCGGCGAGAACGCTGCTTGAGGTGTTAGGCATGATAGGCGGTGCGAGAGGGCAGAACATAATGGCCACTCAGATAAACATCACGCCACAGGAAGTTGCTGAGTTAGAAGAGGATTTGAGAAACTATGGTAAGAGACTTGATAACTAATGCTGTACAGTGGGCACTGGAAGACTTTGAGTATTTTGCGAAGCGCTGTGTGAGGATACGGGATAAACACGGTAGGTCGGTGTCGTTCGTGCTTAACAGTACGCAGCGCAAACTTTTAGAGAAGGTTGAGGCAAAGCGTAAAGCCGGAAAGCCCGTACTTGTGGTTATCCTGAAGGCCAGGCAGATGGGTGTTTCGACGTTTGTGGAGACGTATCTCCTGTGGCGTCTGCTGCGTGAACCCAATAAGCGCGGGTTGGTTGTGGCGCATCAGCGCGAGGCTGCCAGGAACATTCTCGGGATAACACGATATGCGATAAAGAATCTACCGACATGGTTTGCACAGGCCGTGGGTATAGCACCCGAGTATTTCACAAAGTTCGAGGTTCAGTTTGCACATAACGGCTCGGGGTTGAGGATTAGCTCGGCGGAGTCGGCAGAACCCGGACGAGGTGAGACGCTGAACTTTCTGCATCTATCCGAGGCAGCGTTTTACCCCGATGCAGACTCGCTTGTAAAAGCCCTTTTGGAAGCTGTGCCGAAAAATGAAGGTACAGCTGTTTTTGTTGAGTCCACCGGCAAGGAACCGTCGGGGTATTTCTATGACCTCTGGACGCAGGCTACGCAGGGGCTTGTAGATTACGAGCCACTGTTCTTCCCGTGGTATGAGCATGAGGAATACAGGATGCCCGTACCCGATGGTTATGAGCCTGTTATCCCTGACGCTTTAGCACCACTTGTGCAATCCGGCAAGATACCATTGGAAGCCTTAGCATGGCGGGAATGGGTTATACGAAACGACTTCATGGGAGACGATGCAGCATTTTCCCAGGAATATCCAACTACGCCGGAAGACGCTTTTTACAGGCCCGATGCCAGGCTGTTTTCACCGGAAGCTATACGTGCAAGGATGAAGGAGCTTGATGATAACAACATCGCGCCGACAGAAGGCTTTTTGGTTGATCCGGGCCACAGGTTTATACGACAGCCTGGGGAACGGCTGCATGTATACAAGCCACCTGAACCAGGAAGGACTTACGTGATTGGCGCCGATGTTGGTTCCGGTGTGGTGGTAGGGCGTGAAGGTGACTACTCCAGTGCCGATGTTATTGACGTTGCTACCGGTGAACAGGTGGCGCATTTCCACGCCATAATGGAGCCGGGCGTTTTTGCGGTTGAGCTTAAACTGCTTGGGGAGTGGTATAACAATGCCCTCATTGCAGTGGAGATAACCGGTGGTCATGGGCTTTCGGTAGTGACTACTCTCAGAGACATGGGTTACATGGCATTGTACAGAAGGAAAACCTATGACAGAACCACCCAGCAGTGGGTTGATAAGTTAGGTTGGCACACGAGTAAATCGACCAAGAAGCTGATTATTGATGGTTTAAGAGCGGATTTCCGCAACGGCCAGGTTGTTATTAACGAACGGGCTACTTTGCAGGAGATGCTTACGTTTGTGAAACTTTCGGATAAGGTCGACCAAATGGGTGCCGCGCCGGGAGCTAAGGACGACCGCGTAATGTCACTGGCCATAGCAGCTCAGGCCAGGCGGGAAGCTGCTCCGGCTATAGCTGTAGTCCAACAGTCTGCTGTGTCAGCACAACCCAACACGGAGCAGTCTCAAGAGCCTAACCCCTGGCGCAGGCGGCGAGGAGACTTTCGCAGACAGCACCCGGAGCTGGGTGTTTATGCATGAAATAATATTGGAGGTGGATTAAATGCCTTTTACGACTAGCACTGCTCAGAAGATAATTAACATGATTTTGCGGAACAATGCCTTTACACAACCGTCTACCGTGTACATTTCGCTTCACACTGCTGACCCCGGAGATACAGGAGCAAACGAAGTCTCAGGTGGCAGTTACGCTAGAAAGGCCATAACGTTTGCTGCGCCCAGCGGCAAGAGCACGAGCAACAACGTAACACTTGAGTGGACGAACATGCCTGCTTGCACTGTAACACACATTGGTCTGTGGGATGCGCAATCAAGCGGAACATTATGGTGGACTGGACAGTTAACACAGAGTAAAACGTTGCAAGCTGGTGACGCATTCCGTATTGATAGTGGAGCGCTTACAGTTACACTGACATAGTTGAAAACTGGTTTTGTATGGATGGTGATGCGGTATGGTCTTTGGTAGACTACCTTACGGTAGCTGTACGTATAACGGTGGAAATACTGTTAGTGCTTCCGTGAACGCTTCTGGCGGGAGCACATTATCTGTTTCCGGCGTACGCGTTACAATCGCCGTATCTACAACAGGTGGTTCTGGTACGATTTCAACCGTTTGCATCCGCATCACCATCGGTGGTTCTAATGTTACGTTTACGGCTTCCTTAAGCGGTTCAAGTATTCGTATTACAATCGGAATATCGTCTACTACAGGTAGAGGAAGTATTACCAGTATCTGTATAAGAATTACGCTTGGAATATCGTCTACCACAGGTGGAGGAAGTATCACAAGTATCAGTATACGAATTACGTTGGGATTATCATCTACTACAGGAAGCGGTACTGTTTCGAGTGTAAGTATACGAATTACATTAGGTAGACCTACGACGAATGGTGCAGGCGACCTGCTTACCGTAGCTATATATATTGCTATTGATGCGCCCACACTTTCTGTCGGCGCTACCACATTTAGCGTGGCCATTCGCATAACCCTTGGTGCACCATCAATGAGTGGTACAAGCAGTATTTCCAGTATTAGCATACGCATTACACTTGGCAGGCCTACAGCAGCTGGTGCAAGTGATTTGTCCGGCATAGCTATTTACATTGCTATTGATACACCTACACTTTCTATCGAAGCTGCGACGTTGAGCGTGGCTATTCGTATAACCCTTGGTGCACCACTTGCAATGGGTGCCGGTACTGCGTCAGGGTATGCTGTATATATAGCTGTTAGTGTAACACAGATTTCTAGTACCGGTGCTGTTTCAGGTGCCAGTATCAGGATTACACTTGGTGTATCCGCACTTTCTGGGAACGGTACGGTGACAAGTATTAGTATACGTATAACACTGGGTATACCTACACTTTCGGTTAACGGTACTGTTACGGGTATTAGTGTACGTATTGTACTCGGTCTTACGGATACTATAGAAGAAGGCGACTTTTCGGGTGACGCTTTACGTATTGCAGAAGTAGATT
This sequence comes from Caldanaerobius polysaccharolyticus DSM 13641, assembly GCF_000427425.1. NCBI lineage: Bacteria > Bacillati > Bacillota > Clostridia > Thermoanaerobacterales > Thermoanaerobacteraceae > Caldanaerobius > Caldanaerobius polysaccharolyticus. Next base: position 1,184,923 of record NZ_KE386495.1, read on the forward strand.
TAGATATTTCCGATACAGGTGAGTTTACCGGAGCGTCGATACGTATAACACTCGGATTACCGACAGTAAACAGCTCTATTGCTTTGTCTGCATTTGCTTTGTATATTGCTATAGGTTCGCCGCACGTCGTCGGAGAAGTAATTGAGGATGGTAGCGGTACTTATATTGCTGTTAGTGAACCTGAGGTTTACGGTAATACAGAAATTGATGGAAGTGGTTTGTATATTGCCGTAAATGGTTCTGACATCTATGAGGATAGCCCTGCAATAGGAGAAGGCTTATATATTGCTGTTGGGGCTTCTCTGGTACTTGGAGAACTTGGTGCGACAGGTACTTCTATACGTATTACTCTCGGTGCTCCGTTGTTACTAGAATATCTGTCAATGTCTGGTATAAGCATATACGTTGCAGTTGGTTCTTCAGGTTTGGTATGCGATGGTAGTGCTTTGAGTGAGAGTATTAGAATTGCACCGGGTACTGCGTCTTTAGTTGTAATTGTGGTAGATGTAAACGATGGTACTCGAATTGCTGATAGTGCTAGTGCTGTAAGTGTGACAATTCAAATAGAGCCTCAAGGGTTGCGTGTTGCAGTAGTTGTAACTTATGTTTCTGGCGAAGATTCTACATCCGGCGATGGTACAAGGTACGCTCTGTCGTATATATTTTTAGATGGATTGACCGATATTCTGGCAGATGCGTCACGGTTCTTAATTTCCGTTGTGATAGTGTTTGGCACTGTAGACCTGGTTGTGAACGGTATTGTAGTTGCTCCTCCTATACACGCTACTTATGTCGTTAAGGCAGTTTGGCAGTATGGTTACGGAGTAAGAATAACTGGTAAACGTGATTATGCAACAACGGTTAGCGCGGAGCGAAATTACTTCGTTACGGCGCTAGAGGAGTGATATGGTATGAAAGAAAAAGATGTTGGAGTAGCACTTGTTTTCACAATTAGGGACGACAAAGGAAAACCTATGAATTTGTCCGGTGTCAAAAAAGTTTCTCTGGTTGCGAGATTAGGTGGTAATACCTTTGAGCGAGATTGTATTGTTGTTAATCCTACAGGTGGGGTTGTAAAGTACGTGGTGCAGGATGGTGATTTAGAAAGCGCTGGTAGGCTGCTTATGGAGATTAGGATAGAGTATGAGGACGGTAGAAGGTACACAACTTCGCGCGCCGAGGATGTTGTAGAAGGGCGTTTAGAGTGATGATAGGAGGTGTTAAGAGTTGGCTGCTTCTGTACTTCTCAATAACGTGATGGCCAATGGACCGGGATTAGCTTTGGATTGCACAAATAAGAAGAGAGCGCTTTTGCGTATAACCGGTAAGTTCCATGCGGATGTGGTTTTTGAGGCTTCTTTGGACGGTGTAGACTATTTTTCCTACAGTGGTAGGGCTAATGGCGCGGGTAGTAGGGTTGCGGTGGTGAGTGCTCCCGGATATGTAGTGTTTGAAGTAGAGCCGATAGTCTACTTGCGCCCGAAGGTTAGCCGGTACGAGTCCGGTGCGATTACCGTTGTGGGATATGCGGAGTGATGCGGCGTGGCGAAACAGCGTTCTGGTGTTTACAAGACATGCTTAGTTTGTGGCAAGGAATTTTATGTACCGCGATACCGTAAGGACATTGCCAAGTATTGCTCGCGTTATTGTCAGAATCACGGACAATATGAACATATCCAAAAGGTGTGTGCAGGTTGCGGTAAGACTTTTGTTGTTAGTAATTCTAGAGTGAGCATGAAGTATTGTAGTGAAGACTGTAGGCAGGTCCATGCGAAAACAGAGCGCGAGCGTAGAAAAATACAGAAGACTTTACAGAAGCTAAGGCGCGGTAATAATCATTCACGTAACTTACGTAATTGGCTTAGGGCGATAGGCTTTCGTTTCAAGTGTGCTAATTGTGGTTATGAGGAATACGAGTTTTGTATAGATATTCACCATTTGGATGGAGACCCTCATAACAACGCTCTTGAAAACCTTGTTCCTTTGTGTGCTATATGTCATAGGTTGGTAACGAAGGGTTTGTTGGATGTCACTAAACTTTGTAAACCCATTGCTAATACTGGAGGCGAGTGACTATGCCTTTAAAACAGGGGTATTCTGAAGAAACCATCAAACAGAATATTCGTGAGTTGATACGTTCTAACTATCCTCAAAACCAGGCCGTGGCCATAGCTTACTCGCAAGCTAGAAAGTCAGCTAAGAAAGTCAAAGACCCGCATCGTAGAGCTGCAATAATGAGAAAGCTGAGGGGGAAGAAGAAAAAATGAAGTTTGAGGTTGTTGAAAACGGAATGGGATGCTGCGTTCTATGTCGTGGTCCGATATTCGGAAAGGCAATAGTGGTTGGAAATTTCGATTTCATCTGTATGGCATGTGCTAATGGGATAGCAGAATGTGTCACTCCGAAGGAGACTACGGAGGCTACGGCTAAAGAGGAGTTTAAGTGCACCTCATGCGGTAGGGAGTTCGAGAACAGGATGGCTTTGATAGCGCATAAGCGCTATTGTAAAGGTGGTGATAGTGAATGACTATCACCGTTGTTGTTTTGGCTGCCTCTCTGGTAGGAGTGGTGGCTTTTTTAGTTTACCGTGAATGGTATCATGCGGAACACATTGAACGACTGGAAAAGCGCTACTTTGATGAACGTCAGATGCTTCTTGACCGTGTTATGGCCCGCGACTTTGTGGAATATAAGCAGGGTGAAGTGGCTACTCGAATACAGGAGCAGACTGCACAAGCACAAGCGCATAAGTACAATGAAGATTTTGATTGGAGTCGCTTGGGAGAGTGATACTCTGTGGCCCAAAATATTGGTTTGAGGGACTACTTTGAAAAGCAAGGATATAAAGTTAATTACGACAACAAAACAGGAAACATAACGATTTCTGACCCTAAGACAGGTCATTCTGCTACAGTTCCAAAAGGTACTTACAGTTTAGTTAATAATAGGGCTTATGTAAGTCCTGATTATGCGAGGTCTGTTGGACATACGCTATTCTTTGGCAGTCCTGAAGCGTATGCTGAAGCCATAAAGACGAAGGAAGCAGCTGGTATACCTTTGGATGACCCAGCGGCAGCGGCGCAGTTTAAACAGAACTATCCACAATTGTTTTCAACACCACAGACACAGCAGCAGCAACAAACGACACCATCTGACTGGTGGGCACAGTTTTTGCAAGATTATATGCAGTCTAGCGAAGCTCGTATTAATGCCTTGCAATCGCAACTTAGTAGCTTACAAAACCAAAATCAGTTTTTGAGTAGCATGTCATCACAGCTACAGTCGCAAAATCAGGCTTTGTCAGATTTGATAAGGCAATTGCAAAATGTACAACCGCCACAATTACCTACTCAGGAAACGAAGGTGGAGACTGTGCAGGAAAATGTTCCGGTAGAAGGTGTTGAACAGACACAGCCACAACAGCAGACCACTCAGACAGAAGCTCCCAAAGGTGCTTCTGGTTTTGTTTTGCAGGGTGGTACGCTACCGTCAACTCCTGCGGTAACAGCGGAGGCTCTTTACGATTATTACCGTAGACTTACGGGGCGTGAGGATGAGAGCGTTAGGCAATTTCTAGCCGGACCGCAGTTCCAAGCGGCGTTACAAGGTGCAGTGCCTGCATGGATGGCAGCAGACCCAATATGGAGATTGCTTCTTACAAGGGCGGGGGTGAATCCGAAGCAATTGCGGTTGGATACCCTTCGTGAACGGCTTAACAAGGGGGATTAAACGTGTTTGGGGTACCGAACATTGTTAACGAAGTAAATAAAAAATACCGCATAGCGCGGCAGGCCAGGATTAAGTACGAGAAGGACTGGAAACTCAATCTGGCATTCTACACAAATAGGCAGTGGGTAACTTACGATAATGGCTTCCAGCGTGTGGTGGAATGGATACCGTCCAACCGCAAGCCCAGAGCGACGACCAATTTAATACTTCCGGTTGTGAGGATAGAATATGCAAGGTTAACGAGAAGCAAGCCAGAGTTCACGGTTGTGGCCCGCAGGCCGGACCAGGAGACGGTGTTGAAATCAAAGGCGTGTCGTAACTACCTGGATTACCGTTGGGATTGCGACCGGCTGGGGGATACGTATTCTATGGCTCTTCTGTGGGCATTGGTCACTGGTACCGGTTTTACAAAGACATACTGGGACCCTGATGCAGGAGATGTAGTTGAGCTTGAGGATGGTAAGCACACATTGGGTGAAGTAATGGTGGATTACTGCTCGCCATTTGAAATATTGGTTGACCCATTTGCAAGAGATATTAGTGAAGCGTCTTGGGTGATACACGCAAGGGTTCGCCCTGTGGAGTATATCGAGATGAAGTATGGTGTCAAAGTGCCTGCGGAGACAGCTGATGTACTCGGCTTGGCATGGTATGACATCTCGGAAAAAGGTCATGTTGAAGGCACAATACCTTCAGCAATCGTTAAGGAATATTGGGAGATTCCAAATCCGAAGTATCCTCGTGGCAGGTATGCGGTGGTGGTTCAAAATCAGGTGCTTTACGAAGGTGAAAATCCTTATGCGGATATATGTCCTATACCTTTCGATATGGTACGGTATTTGATAGTACCAGGGAGGTTCTACGGAGATAGCACAGTAACGCATTTGCGTCAAATCAACGTGCTCTACAATAAGCTCAAGAGCGACATAATCGAGAGTTCAGCCAAACTGTCTAATCCCCCGATGGTGGCTCCGGTAAATTCTTTGCTTCAAACGCCCCGGTTTGAGCCGGGAGAGATAATTTACTATAACCCGTTTGTTCCAGGTGCTGACAAAATAACGTGGATGAATCCTGAGCCTTATCCACCTCAACTAGTGAATTTGCTGGTGCGTCTGGCTCAGGAGGTAGACAGCGTATCAGGTATTACTGAAGTCTCCCGCGGTATGGTACCGAGAGGTGTGCGTTCAGCAGAGGCTATGGGCCACTTGTTGGAACAGGAGGAGATGCGTGCTTCTGTTACGGCACAGGAATATGAGCGTATGATTGGGGCTTCACTCACCAAAATGCTGAGGCTTGCGAAGAAGTTTTACGATGTGCCTCGGATGGTGCATGTACTTGGAGAAAACCAGTCCTATGAAGCAAAAGTATTTCAATCAACCGATATACCGGCGGATGTGGAAGTGCAGGTTGAGCCCAACTCCACGTTGCCGAAGTCCAAGGCAAAGATTAAAGAAGAGCTTTACGGCTTGTGGGACAGACAGATATTGACTGACCCGCGCCTCCTGCTAAGAATGACTGACTACGGCAACATGCAGGAGGTTTTTGCTGACCTAGAACTTGATACTTCCCAGGCGCTGCGGGAAAACGAAAGAATGTCCAAAGGTCAGGAAGTTAAGGTAGAAGATTTCCATAATCATGCAGTGCATATTACCGAACACAACCGTTACCGTAAGACGGTAGCGTTTGAAAAATTACCGGATAAAGTAAAGGAGATGTTTGCGAAGCATGTTGAAGAGCACAAACAGTTTCTTACACAAGCACAACAGCAACAACCTGAAGGAGGTGATTTAAATGGCGGAGGACGTGAAGGAGCTAATAAACAGCGCCGCACCGCAAGGTGATGCTGCACCATCTACTGAGGAACCGACAGCTGGGTCTGTGAACGAGCCAGTAGCTAATGATGTAGATGGTGGTGGTGGTGTGGCTACGGGTGGCGAAGATATGGCTTTCGTACAAGACCTGTATGGTCTTCTGCGGAGCAACCCTGACCTGGCAAACAGGGTGGCGGATGTGATAGAGGAGTTCTTTGGAGGAGGTGAGAAACAGGTGGCAAAGGAAACTCCAACTTCATCGCCGTCTACGCTAACGCCAACGGGTGCAGCAGGGCAAGGTACTCCAGGAGGAGGTATGCCGCCGGAGTTGATGGCGCTTGTGCAGGTCTTAGACGGACGCTTATCCAGGCTCGAAAAGAGTCAGGCTGATATGGCTCTGGAGAGGGAAATGGCTGATACGAAACAGGAATATGAGAGGCTTAAAGAGCACTTTCCAATACTACCTGACCTCAACGATAAAGAAATTTTACAGATTGCCTTGCAGTATGATGGGTTGCCTTTAAAAGAAGCACTTTACTTGTGGGCAATGCAAAAACTGCAAGAAGGAGAAGGCTCGGTAGCTGACCGCTTGGTCGCTGCCAGAATCGAGCAATCCAAGAATAACCAGGCACCTCGGGTTGAAACAAAGGGCGGTGGAATACCCGCAGGCACGCAAGAGCCGCCGAAGAACTTCCGTGAGGCTCGCAGGCGTGCTAAAGAATTTCTGGAAGCTATTGCTGGTGGACCAACAACTTGAAAATTATAGAAGGGGGTTTGGTAAGATATGGCATCGAATATCCAATATTATGAAGCCATACTCAAGGAGCATTACGCTCCGGTTATCGCGCGTCAAATATGGCGCAAAACGGCGTTGCTTCAGGAGTTGGAGAAGTCAAGCGACTTCGTGGACATGAGCGGTAGGTACTACTATGTGCCTGTCGAACTCGGTCTTAACGAAGGTATCGGTGCTGGCGGTGAATACGACCCATTGCCCGAGCCTACCAATGAGATTACGGCAGGTGCGAAGTATTTCTCCGTTCAGCAGACCGCGGTAGCGCAGCTTTCCATACGTGCTATTCAGGGTGGTAAGGGTAAGGAGGCTGTTTGGGAGGACTTGCAGTCCTTCAAGTTTGAATCTCTTACCCGTAATTTGCGTATGGACATTAACAGGCAGCTCTTCGGCGATGGCTCTGGTAGGTTAGCTACTTGCGGTGCTATGGGTTCTGCCGGTAATACCATTCCTGTAGACAGCACCAAGTATCTGCGTGTTGGTATGGTGATTGATATAGTTGACCCATCCAACGGCGCGGTACTGGCACAGAAGAGAAAGATAACCGCTGTAACCAAGGACACCGACATTACAATTGATGGTACCGCAGTACAAACTACCGCTAATCACATTATCACCCGTTATGGCGCATTCAATAAGGAGTGCGACGGTCTAGCTAAGATTGTGTCCAAGACCGGTGCTGTTGGTGGTATTGACCCTGCTACACCGGGTTTTGAAGAGTGGTGTGCTGCCTACGTAGATGAGACCGGTGGCGATGTGTCTCTGCCGTTGTTTGAGAGGCCTATCCGTGAGATTCGTTTACGTGGTGGTACCGTAGACCTTATAATTGCAAGCCCCGGTGTTGTGACGGCTGCTGCGAACTACCTCGAGAGCTTTAAGCGCATTCCTGTAGATTCCGATAAGATTAAGCTCCCCGGTGGTTTCGTGGCAATAAGCTGGAACGGTGTGGCCCTTGCTGAAGACGCTGACTGCCCGAAAGGTACGGCATACTTCCTTGCATTGGAACTGAGTGAGAACAACGATGAAGGCGCTTTGCAGTTCGGTCAGCTCGGTGAGCCCGGTTGGGTGGACCTTGGTGAGGGCATCCTCAAATGGGCTGGCGACCGTACCTACAAGGCTGTATACATCTGGGATATGAACCTGCTCACGATACACCGCAACTTAACAGCAGTGGTTAAAAACATCACTGAGGCGTAGGGTTTAACCCCTGCGTCTCTTTTTGTTTTGTTGTGAGGTGAAGCAAGTGCTCTTGGAAGTAAAGACGCACGTTTACAACATACCTGAACGTCTTAAAGAAATAGACCCCAATCTTAGGGTGTTTTTTAACACCGATACCCAGCAGTACGAGGTATGGGGTCGGGATTTGTATGGTGAGTATGAACTAGGTTCTTTCTCATACTTGGACCAAAGAGTAATCAGAGATATAAGATATGGTTATTGGTTGGCTAACAACACCGGTAGACCGTGGAAGGAGTTTCTACGTCAATTACGTCGCAGAAAAGATGCGGCGGATGAGGAAGAAGTAAAGTATTGGCGTGACTTGGATTACGCTTTGCAGGATGACTTCCGCTGGTTTGGCAGAACATTATATCCTGGCTGGAGCAGGTAGGTGATGATGATGGATATGACCCTGCGCCAGTTAATAACAGCGGTTAGGGATGAGGTGCACGACCCCTATGGTTACAGGTGGTCGGATGAGACGATAAAGCGTTACTTGAACGACGGTCAATTGGACCTTATAAAGGATTCCCGTCGCTTGCACATTTGGGAATATGCAGTTGATGCGGGTGTTTCGCAGGTTAATCGTCCAATTGATTTGCTTGTCCCTAAATATGCTTATTTTGACCTTTATAATGGGGAGCGTGTTCAATTACACTTTAGCCATGACTACCCAGCTTCCCAGGACGTGGGCGTTCCTGAAAAAATCTGTGTTATTGGGGATATGTATTACCTTTATCCGGTACCTTCTGTTGGCGGCCAATTAGCTCTGTTAGGTGTGAAACGTCCTATACCAATGGAAACTGACGATGATGTTCCTTCGGTGGAGGACGCCGACAGCCTTCTTGTAGCTTATGCAGCATGGCAGTGTTACTTGTCTGATAATGACCCGATGGCTTCGGTTATGTGGGATTATTACAATCAACGTCGTGGTGAGTGGATGGTGCTTGATGCTATGAAGAACCCAACCACTACCGTAATTGAGCGAAACTGGTGGGATTGATATGTCGAGGAAGAAGAATCCTTATCCGGTATATTCGGCAGTAAAATTTAACACTTTTGAAGGTGGTTTGAGCACGGAACCACCGACTACTTTAGAACCCAATCAGTTAGTGCAAGCCAAGAACGTGATGCTAACGCTAGATGGTCATGTGAAACCGAGGCCAGGAATGAAAAAGAGGTTTGCTCAGGACTTCAGTAACCAGCCGGTGAACGGAATAGGAGTTTTGTACAAATCAGACCGTACCAGCTACTTGGTGATGGCTTCCGGCACGGCACTTTACAAAGACAAACCGCATGTCATTTTTGAGTTCGACGGTCAGGCTGACTGGGAGCGGACCGATGTTTACACCAACCTTGACACCAAATCATCGCCGGGCGACGTAAAGTTATATACACCACCTCAGGCTACGTTTCTTGGTACCGCTACTTTTGATAAAATGTGGATTTAATATGGATTTAAGGAGGGAAAACAATGGCAGCTATAAGCACTTACTTGGCGAATAAGCTGCTTGACCATACATTGAGGAATGTTGCGTATACACCGCCGACTACGGTGTATGTAGCACTTTACACGAGCAACCCCGGTGCAGGGGATACTGGTACTGAGGTTTCTGGTGGAGGATATGCCCGTCAGCAGATAACGTTCAATGTGGCTTCAGGTGGGCAGATAACAAACAATGCTGATGTAGTATTCCCTGTGGCTACAGCTTCTTGGGGTACGGTAACTCATATCGGCATACGTGATGCTGCTGCTGGCGGTAACTTACTCTACTATATGCCTTTGGACGTAACCAAGACCATTGACGCCGGTGACCAATTAAAAATACCTGTTGGGCAATTGACAATTAGCATGGTATAGTGAGGTGACATTAAATGCCACGTTTAAAAGCGGCTAACAATGCTAGAACTGTACTAGCACAGGCAGTTGGTACGAGTGATACTACTATTTATGTGCAGGATGTTTCTATGTTTCCCAGTCCGCCGTTTCGTATCACTGTGGATGCAGAGATAATGGAGGTCACGGCAGTTGACACCACTCTGAAGGCGTTTACTGTGTTGCGTGCGCAAGAAGAAACTACTGCTACGACGCACTCCATTGGTGCTGTCGTGGAGAACCGATGGACCGCTGGAACTTACAGTGAGATAGCTAGTATAAGCGACCTCACATGGAATAACGTGCAGGGGAAGCCTAGCACTTTTCCGCCTTCTGTTCACAAGAGTACTCACGCCATTGGAGGTAGTGATGCTCTTACCCCTGCTGATATTGGCGCAGTTAACAAAGCAGGAGATACAATGTTTGGGATACTTACTGTTCCTAGCCTGATTGCAAAGATAAATATCCCATCGTCTTCACCACCTTCAGCTTGGCCTGTAGGTTTTGTGGCAGGTATCGTGTATAATAATGGTTACCCAGTAACTTACGGAACAATTTTTTCTTACAAAGGTACAAGTGGAGCATCGTGTGTACAGATTTTACAAGCATGGCCGGGTAATGATGGTGGAGAAGCATATCTATATATACGTTCAGCAAGAGATACGGGAGCTGATGTTTTTGGGCCTTGGCGAAAAGTTTGGAGCGAAAATAACGACGGAGCAGGTTCAGGGCTGGATGCGGATACGGTGGATGGTATACATGCATCTTCTTTTTGGCAAGCAAATAGCGTCACAGTGCAACCAGGGAATGTTCCGATTGGTAGCAAAAATAATTATGTAGAAGGATACAATTCTCAAGGATGGGTTCTGGCAAACCAACTTACTTGCGGATGTTCGGGCACTTTAAGGATTACATTTAATTTAGCAAGCAGTAGTAGTACTCGGACAGTTCGCGGTAGAATATACAAAAATGGATCGCCAGTTGGAACAGAGCGAGTTACAAATAGTACCTCATACGTTAATTATACTGAGGATATTCCAGAATGGAACGTGGGAGATGTTATACAAGTGTATATACTTGGAGACCCTATGGGCGGTTTTGCTATGACTAATTTTCTTCAAGTAAGTGTTTTACGAGCGCCAGCATGTTATTAAGGGAGGGGTAAACGGATGCGAAAAGTAAATTATAACACAGGTGAGGAAAGAGAAACATTATTAAATGAAGCTGAGGCTCGTGGTGAATATTTAATTGAGGATGCAATTTTGTTAAATGAAAAATATTTGATTTTTGACACAGCACCACCTCAAGCACCACAACCGACACCCGACGAAATCACAGCCCAAACAATCGCACAATTAGCATTGGAAAATGCAGATTTGAAAGCACAAGTACAAACACTTGCTCAAACTGTCGCTCAACTACTTTTAAAATAGGAGGTATGGAAAAATGTCAGTATATTTTCAATTTTTCAAAATGTGCTATGTGAATGGGTGGATTACTTTAGAACTGTTACAACAGGCGTTGTCAAAGGGTCTGATAACACAAGCAGAATACGACGAAATAGTGGCAGCTAAAAAGTAGCTGCTACTTTATTTATTCCAAATGGAATAAGCCTGGTTTTGCCCAGGCTTTTATTGAATAGATGTAAAGCCTATTTGTTTTGAAGGAGGTAGGTTTACGTGCGCTACGGCCTAACACTTTACAATAGTAGTGCATTTAACCAGCAGATATTCACAATTTCAGGGGTTGTAGAGGTCAATGCAACTGTAGGTTATGTCGTTTGTTTGCGCAATGTTGAGGCTACAGGGGCAGTAGTGTGTAAGGTTACTGCCAACGTACTGGTAAATTGCTACACATCTGCCTCTTGCAACGTGGGAGCCGTAGCGCGGGTCCATGTCCATCGAATACGGGACGTTCGTTCTGCTGGGTTGGTAGATGTTGTAGGTCAGGCCGCTTCCACTGCCCTTTGTCTGGCTGCGACTCATGCTACAGCGGTGATGTCAGGGCAGGCCCACTCGACTGCTTTATGGTATGGCAAGGCTAGCACCTTGGTGGCTGTGACGGCTACTGCGGTATCGCAGGCTACGTGCTTCGTTACGCCGACAGTTGTAGTGGCTGTTATGGGAGTCATTGGTCGTACCCGTGTTAAGTATGCCTCTTTTGGGCAGGCCGTGGCGATACGGGCGGCTTATAATGAAGGTATACGTATACCTTCTGCGGGCGTGCTCTACGCTCAGCATGGTTCTCTGGAGTTTGTAATACAACCATTCTCAGTTGCGGCTTCAGCAATTCGTTATCTGTTCGACGGCGGAGGGGCTGCAAACAAGAATCTAGTGGTATTCATCACTACCGACGGTCGAGTGCAGGTATCCTATGGTACAGGAGTTTCTACTGTGACTATGACATCCACTACACAACTACCTGCTGATGGTAGTGCATGGATAGGTATTGGTTGGGATTCTGACGGTGTATCGCTGCTTGTAGATGGACAATTAGTTGCCTCTAATGAGCAGGCTCCAAACTTAGAATTTGGGGCTAATTTCTATGTGGGCTGTAGTGCTTCGCAAGCCAACTCATTGGATGGGCTTTTAGAGGAATTCCGCATTAGCTCTCGTAAGAGAACAGTGGCCGAGTTCGTGGCTGCCCATGAGGCCGGAGTGCTTGGAGCACCGCTAGAATGGGATGTGGATACCACTTACCTGTTGCACTTCGACGGTAACCTTAATGTACCTGCCGTGCGACAGGGAGTATGGCAATCGCCTGTTCTTCTGGCTCCTGAAAGTTCGGATTATAGTTCTCTGGTGGCTTACTGGGAAGATAATGTTCCTGTTCATACGGCGGTGGTGTGCCAGGTGCGTACTTCACCAGATGGGCAGAACTGGTCTTTCTGGTACGACACGATAAACGGTGATTTTTCAACAGCACCTCCTAACCCGTATGCACAGGTAAGGTTCATCCTACAAACACTGGACGAAGCGGCTGTTCCTGCTGTAAATCGTTTAGTTGCAAGTTTTGAAGGTATGCCTACCGCTGAATTACTTCATGGCGGATTATCGCTGTCAGATTCTTATACCTTTGCACAGCTTAACGATACGCTTGTTATATGTAACGGTGTGGACCAGCCTAAGAAGTTCGACGGCGAAACCATTTCCGATATTGCATCTGCCCCCAGAGCAGCATTGGTTACAGTATGGCGCAACCGCTTATTTATGGCCAAAGCTCCTTTACAGCTTTCGCACTTGTATTTCAGTGATCTACTTAATGTAGACAGTTGGCCTGCAACAAACTTTATTGCTGTCAACCCGAGCGACGGCGATGAGATAATGGCGCTTTTGCCCACTGCGTCCACACTGCTTATTGTGAAGCAGCACCGTGTATATCAGTTGCAGGGGTATTCTCCGGATACATTTCAAGTTTCACTGGTAGGTGAAGGCGGCACTATTTCTCCCTGGGGTATCATTGATACACCTTACGGGTTGTTCCGAGTTGACCGTGAAGGTGTATGGGCTACCGACCTGCGGCGCAGTATGCTCATCAGTGAGGATATTAGCAGATTGTGGAAGCAGCTTAACCAGAGAGCATTGAAAAAAGCGGTGCTGTTTTACTATGACCAGAAGTTACTGGTGGCTGTACCCAGGGCTGGCAGCAACTATAACGACTTGCTGTTGGTCTACGATATGCGCCATAAGAGTTGGACGGTATGGGAGGGTTGGTATCCTTCTTGTTTCCAGATTTACTGGGAGCGCGGCAAATGGGTGTATCTCTTTGGGGATTCTCGCAAAGGTAATGTGTATGCCATAGGCGAAGGCGCCGATGACGCCGGTCAGCCTTTTGAGGCGGTCGTTGAAACTGCACATTTACCACTTATTTCCGAGGAAATCGCAAAGCGTATCAAGTGGGTTGACGTAGCGTTGGGTGGCGCAACAATACCGACTACGGTACAGGTGAGTGCTGTTGTGGATGGCTCACCACTACCGCCGAGAGAGTTCACTGTAGACACTGAACAGGTTAGCTCTGCATATCGTGTTTATGCCCCCTCTCAAGCCAGTACGGTTGGTATACGGTTGGTTATGCCACAGGCTACAGCAAACGGACCGACGCTGTTGGGTATGGTGCTTACTTACTTCCAGCAGGCTATCAGGCCAAGGGTGGTGTTCTAGATGGCGTGGTTCGATGAAGGTTTGCTCGCTCCGTTACAGTATGCTCGTGGCGCTAACCTAAAGGAGACGGTGGATGCTTTACGTACGGAGTTAGTGAGTGTCTTAACGTCTATGGCTTTTGCACTTAACGTGCTGGATGAAAATAACTTTCCCAACGCTGTATCTGGTGGCAAGATACTGAAAGCTGACCATTCTACTCCAGTGGCTGCACTAAACTGGATTGAAATACCGTTTCCGTTGGTACTACCGCCGCAACCAGCGAGTACAACCAGCTCTCTGGACTGTGGTGGCTTTTTTGTGTGGGACCCGATTAAGTTCCCCGGTGGAAAGTGGTATCTGGAGGCAGCGATGAAGCAAGCTGGTGGAGGTACTGCAAAGGTGCAGTTGAAACTTGGTGGTGCGGTGATAGGTGAAGTAAGCACCCAAGCTACGGAGTGGACAGTCGTGCGTGGTTCAGCCTTATCAATGCCTACCACTAGCGGAGCGCTTACTGTAACATTGGTTAGTAGTGCCACAACCGTTACGGCCTATGCATGGACGGTTAGGTTAATTTGGCAACCGTGAAAGGAGGTATGCAAAATGGCCTATGATGTTCCATTAAGAAGCACTTTGGAAAAGGCTGGCTATAAAGTTACATGGCAAGGTGTAGGGCAGCCCATTAAGATTGAAAAAGAGGGGCAGACTTACGATATTTCACCGAGCAATTATCAGTTACGCGGTGGCAAGGCCTACCTCGATTCTTCGGTGTTACCGGGTTTAATGGAGAAGGCGGGTTACCAGTGGGTACGAGAAGCAATACCACAGGGTGCTGGATACCAGTATAATTACAATTCTAAGACAGGGCAGGTTACGGTGTCACATCCTTTTGGCGGTTCCTATACGTTCACTAATCCAATTGTTGCCGGTGGACGCGCCTATGTATCACCATCGGAAGCGCAAACTGCTAAATCTGTTGTTGGCCCTCCTTATGAAACTGGGTTAGCAGAAGTGGAAAAACTTTGGTCGGATTATTCGACAAAACAGCAAGAGGCAATTTCTAAACATTATGCTTACCAAGACCAGTTACTCAAGGATTACATGAACCAGATTAATAACTTCACAAAACAGTATGGTGATGCTGCTTTAGCTATGCTTAATACTTATCAGCAATACTACCAACAGGCTTTGCAGCAATTGCAAAAGCTGATGACGCCTGATACTACCGTTCCAGAAACAGTAAAAGTATCCCTGTCGATATTACAGAAAAACTTACAGGACAATTTGCAACAGTTAAACGAGGAGATGAATCGCCGTGGTATTTATCAATCTGGTTTAGCAGCAGAAATGGAACGTAAAATGCGGGAAGGTGAACTTACAGAGGAGCAAAAGATACTTGCTCAGTGGCTTGACGACGTGCATCAGAGAGCTTACGATGCCGCTTTGCGCTACGCGGACTATCTCACCAAATATGCTTCTGGTTTAGCAGATATGTACGGTACAGCTTACCTGAAGCCTATAGAGTTGGCACAGCAGGCGGCAAAAGAAGCGTACACGCTTACTTCAGGTCTGGCAGAAAACCGCTTTAAGGCTGAGTCTGACCTTCAGGCGCAGGGTTTCGATGTGCTGTCTAAACTACGTCAGACGGCTGCCGAGCAAGCTCAGAAGATTGCAGAGACACTGCGCCAACGTCAGTGGGATTTAGAAGATTGGGAGAGGCAACGAAAAGCCGCACTGGAAGACTGGCAGCGTCAGCGTCAAGCTGCATTGGAAGATTGGCAGCGCCAGCGTCAAGCTGAAAAAGAAGACCAAGCCAGCAGTGCTGCTTTACAGCGTGAGTTACTGGAAAAGAGATTGCAAGCGGAAAGACAAAACTTGGAGAGGCAGTTGCAAGTGGAACGTGAGTTGGCTCAAATGAAGAATACGTCTAGCAGCTCATCTAACGACGCGTGGTTAAGCGAGTTACTACAAATATTAGGTCAGTGATAAGGTTAGTTTAGGTGGTGACGTTCAGTTATGCTGAACCGCATCAAATCATGGCTTCGCAATCTGTGGCAAAAACACGTAGTAGAGCCTCTGAGAGCTTCCCAGGGCCGTGCGGCTATAAAGCGCGAGAAAACTATGATAGAAGCTCCTCGCGCCAAACAACGGGCACAGGAAAAGCTCATCGCCTATGATGTAGCACGTAAGTCTGGCTCGAGGGTACCCGCGAAGCAAATAGCGCCTGAAGTGGCGCAGCGTATACGTTCATTACGGGCAAGCGGAAAATTAAAAAGTGAAGCGGAACGTGTCGGTAGGAGTTTACCGCAACCTGCAAGACGAGCCACTCGACCGTTATGGCAAACAGTTCCCCGCACCATAGGCAGTAAAGTTTGGCAGGCTGTTGTGTGGGGTCTGCGGCAGTTATCACGGCCATATTACGCCTTAACCAGCGGTTATGGTGAACTGCGTAAGGCTGCCAGAGAGCTTGGTGTTGACCGGCCAGGTGCTCTTAATAAGCCGAGTGGAGAGCTAAAACGTAAGAGCCATGAAATGGTTACACGTGCATTGAGAGCTGCTGCACAAGGTTTTTTACATCCCGAAGAAGCTGAAAAGAAATATCCGCACGTTATATCAGCAGAAGAGATGCCTAAACGACTTCCTGGGTGGCTCAGAAAGACAGCGGAATTTGCCCTTGACATTGGAGTCGGCTCGGCTCTCGATTTATCTAACCTTGTCAAAGTGGCTCGTGTAGCTAATACGGCTGAAAAGATATTACCTTGGTTACGCCGTCTACCTGAAGGGAAGCGGGCATTAGCGGCTGAAGAGTATGCGCGCAGGGCAGAACAGGGTATAACGCGGTTGCATGAAACCCTGCGGCGTGCTAAGTCTGAACAGAGGCTTGCAGAAGAGACGGTTAAGGGACTGCGTAAGCAAGCTAAAACAGCAGAGCGTTTTATTAACAAAGAATATCCAGAGCTGATAGAGCGGTTGCGGGAGCGCTGGGCACAGGCCGCGGTTGAAGCCAGGCGTCTGTCTCCGCAAGGGCGTATCGCGGCACTTGAGAAGATTCGCAGCATTTCTACGGAGCTGCCTGCTATTGAACGGCGAAGAGAAGCAAGTGAGCGGATTCTGGAACAGCTACGTCAGGCTCAGCAAAACGTAGCTCGAGCGAAGCGGGTGCAGCAAGCCGTACAAAGCGGTATGCAACGCCTAGCATCTAACTTGGAAGCGCTGAGAACCGGCGGTGAATACCGACTGTTTGTAGGGCCTGTGTCTATACCGATTGAACGCATCGGTAAGGGCATCGGTTCGGCATACAGGTATGTAGTAAGTCATACGCCGGGAGTACGTGAGGTTACTAATGTATTGGCCCGTGCATTTCGTCCGGGCACTGTAGCGTATAAACCGGGTATTACAGCACGAGAAGCGGAAAGCGTCGGACGTGCGAAGCGGATGACTCTTGACTGGCTACGTAGAGCCGGTTCCGAAGCCTCTGCGACGGGCAGGCGTGCTTTAGAGGAAAGCACAAAGTATAAAATCCCATCCAAGGCATGGCAAGCAGGAGAAGCTGTTGAGGCACTTTTACAAGGACGGGAAGAGCAAGATGCGATACTACAGAAGTTGCCTTCCGAGATACGTCCGTTTGTTGAAAAAGTGGCGGATATATGGAAGACCTCGGAACAGGGTGTAAGGCAAGCATTGGAAGAGGCTTTTGGTCCAGAGATGTCGAGTTACTTCAGGCGTGATTTGCAGGACGTGACAGAAGGTTGGAAGTTCTTCTTGGAAGGTTACCTGCCGCATATAGTTACCGACCCGCCGGAGAAGATTAAGCAAGTAGTTCCCAAACTGGCAGAGGTGCTGGCAAGGTCATCTCCGGGTGCCAAACCGGGCTTTACGCGTGAGCGTTTGGTAGAGACCATCGGACAGCTCAAAAAAGCCGGGTTGCACCCTGTGGAAGACGTGCGTATCTTGGATGCCGCGCACCGTGCTCAGGCTGAGAGGCTTATACAGCTCAAACACATGACCGACTGGCTCCAGGCAAGGAATTTAATCGTGCCCATGCGTGAAGCTCCTGCCGACTGGGCTGACATCGGTAAGGTATTCCCGTGGTTGAAAGGCTATGCGGCACATCCTGAAATAGCCGATGCTGTCAAACAGGTACAAAAGATATTTGCTTACGACAACGACGCTGTTAATGCATTAGCCAAAGCAAGTCAGGCCGTTATGAATGTGTTCCGTCCACTGGTGACTACGTTGCGGCCTAAATTTCACGTTTATAATACTATGGGCAACGTCGCACTGGCCATGCAGGCTGGGATGAAGCCGGATGAAATACCCGGCTACTTGGCGAAGGGTATAAAGGTTTTGCTGTCGCCTAAAACAAAAGAAGAAAAGCAGCTTGTAGATTTGTTTCAGCGTTACGGCCTGGAAGGACAAGGTGTATTCCATAACGTGATAGAAGCACCTGCACAATTTGTAAAGGAATTGGAACGGTATTTAGAGAGAATTGGCTCTCCTATAGGGAAAATTAAGTCCGTAATATTTCCAAGATACGGTTCTAAAGTTCCCGGCCTGGAACTGATGAACTGGATAGGTCAGACAACGGATAGCGCCTTTCGCATGGGCGCTTTTTTGAATTTCATTGATAGGGGCTATACACCTTGGGAAGCGGCTCAAATGGTAAAGCGGTACTTCTTTGATTACTCGGCGTTATCGTCTTTTGAACGCAACGTGATGCGTCACATCTTCCCGTTCTACGCATGGATGCGTTACGCTATACCGCGAGCAGTTCTTGGACCACTGGAGAACCCGATTTTCACCACTACGTTTGCTAGAACACAGCAATGGTTTGAGCAGGAAAACAACATTGATGTTGACCGCGGCCAGCTACCGTACTGGCTGCAAACGGCATTGATTGTGGGGCAGGACAAAGACGGTAAAATCATCTATGTACCAACGCAGATACCGCAACAGACACTTCTGCAATTTGCTGGAGCACTTTCCGAAAAAGGCGTTCAGGGTTTGCAGCGTGAAATTGCCAGCAACCTTAGCCCAATAATAACCACGCTTATTCAGCTTGGTACCGGTGTAAGCCCGACCGGTGAGCCAGCCGCTAAAACCGGAACAGAGTTACTGACAAATATCGCCAAACGTTTTGTACCAGCATGGGAAGTGGAGGGCATTTTGAGAGCGCCCTATGATGAGGATAGACCGCGCACTACCTACCCGCTTGCGGATAGTCTTAAAGGGCTTGTTTCCCCGGTGAGTGTTTATGACTTGCCTTATGCTCAAGCCAGGGAGCAGGTGCAAGCTGAGAGTGCTGTTAATGAGCTGATTAGTGAGCTGCGTAAAACTGGTGTGGAAGTTCCAGAAACACAAACTGTTGAAAGTGAAATAAAAAAGCTGGATAGAGCCGCTATGGCACAGCAAGTAATAAAGGAACTACAAAGTAATCAATGGAAACGCAGATTGCTGGAGTTTTTAGCTAAAGGTAGCAGTAAAAAAGTATGGGATTTGGTCAACGAGCATCCTGATTTATTTTACGGTAGCAATGAGGATGTTAAGCAGCGTATTCGTAAGGTAATAACACCCGAGAACTTGATACGTTTGCGGATATACCTTGGTCGTCCTTTAAGGCCAGCAGATTTAATTGAACATTACACACAGCTCGAACGTGGTGACTTACCTGCTGTGCCACCGCAAGCGAGAACACTACAGAAAATCCTTGAACAAATAAAAACTATGAAGCAGGCACAAGCCAGTGGTGGAACCGCTGCTATTACACCTTCCTCCGCCGCCAGTGTTAACCGTAGATTTAACAGACGCCTTACCAGTGATGAGATAAATACTGTAATACAAAATGCTATAAAGATTGCCGGTGTGTCTTCGGACTGGGCGCCGTATCTACGTTGGTTGGCACAAGTAGAGTCGCAGTTTAATCCAAATGCCATCAATGCTGATTCCGGTGCGGCTGGCTTGATGCAAACTAAACCCAGCACATTTAGGGAATATGCGGCACCGGGCATGAACGATATTTACAACCCGTTGCACAATATGGTTGCGGCAATCCGCTACATCAAGGCTCGGTATGGTGATCCTTCGAGGATTCCCGGTATCGGGCAGACGCCTTGGAGAGGCTACTAGAAATCTTTCCACCTAGCCATAATACAAGTCGAATAATTAAATACGTTATTACGAAGATGTACGCCGCATGTAACAAGGCATTAAAAATAGCAATAAACGCTATATCTTCAATTTTGTAAGTATAGTAACGTTTACCTTGTTCCAGCAAATCATTGGTATAAGCGATAAACGCTAGCACTAGCGGTGCCCAACGGGTTATTTTAGACTTCATGTAGCACCACCTCCTTTATAACGGATTATATCACATTCTGGGGGTGATAGATTGGCAAAATTTCTTATTGTTTCCGCTTTAGCCGAAACGATAGGATTGGCAATTCGTCTCTTAGCCGAAGGGCATGAGGTGAAATATTATATCCACGAGAAAAGCGAAAAAGACTGCGGTGATGGTTTTATAGAGAAAGTTGACGATTGGCGAGAGTACGTCGATTGGTGCGACGTACTCTTTTTTGATGACGTTGACCAGAAGGAAAAGGGTGAAACTGCTTATGCCAGCGGCAATTGGTATCTTGAAGTTCGTGAGAAATACCCAGATAAGCTCATATTAGGTGGGCACCCCAATGTTGCCCGCCTAGAAAACGACCGCATGTTTGCTCAGGAGATATTGCAGCAGGTTGGTGTACCTATCGTCCCCTTGCAGCGATTTACAAACTTCCAAGAAGCCAAAAATTTTGTGGAGAAAAACGGTGGCGGATGGGCAATTAAGCATAACAGCCAGGTTGATAGGGACCTGGCTGGTGTGTTTTTTAAACCTGAGGAGGTGATAGAGTTCCTTGACTGGTTGGAGCAAAACTGGAAGGAGCTTGCGAAAGGTAAACCGGTGGACTTTGTACTTCAGCAGGCTGTCAAGGGAGTAGAGTTTGCTGTTACGAGTTTCTTCGACGGTGAGCGCTTCAGAAGTGAGTTTTGCTACCTTAATCAGGAGGAAAAGAAGGAGCTGGACGGTGGATTAGGACGCTCTACCGGACAAATGGGAGAAATCGGCATTGTGGTGCCTAACGCACGGTTGTTTCAACAGACACTTGCCAAGATAGAGCCTCTGCTGCGCGAATGGGGCTATTGCGGTTTCGCCGACCTCAACTGCATAGTGACTGGCCCCGACAAGGTGGTACCATTAGAGTTTACCATCGGGCGACCAGGGTATCCTACACTGTACTCGATAAGTGAATTGCTTGACGAACCAGTAGGGCAGTTCCTCATTCGCATGGCTCAGCGAGACCCACAACCTATTAAAACGCGCGAAGGTTTTGTCTGCACACTGATTTTAGCAACTGGAACATTCCCAGACCAGCACCCAACCCGGAATAAGACAGCAGTCGTGCATGGCTTGGACAAAACCGGTCTCAGGCATGTGTGGCTTGGTGAAGCGCGCTGGGAGGATGGCAAGGTTCTCGGGGCAGGAGACATGGGTTATCTTGCGGTTATTACTGGTTCTGGCTGGTCAATAGAAGAGGCCCGAACAAAGGCGTACGACACTATTTCACAAATTTCTGTGACTCCGTATGAAAAGTATCGTATGGACATTGGCTTGAGGGCTATGGAAGAGTTTCCACAATTGGCAGCGTGGAGGTGGTTATCATGATGGGTGTGCTTGTAACACTTGATGCTTACGACTGTCACAATATACCTAAGAAGATAAGTGAGCTTATGTCTATGGCAATAGACGCCGTAAAAGAAGCAGGTATGAAACCGATAGAAACAGCAGCACGTCACTTTGGTAAGGATAGCTGGAGCGCTGATGCAGGTGACAGCGTTATTACGCTGATTGTTCCAATGACGGAAAGTCACCTTGCTATTCACACGTGGCCACACTATGCCTTTGTAAGTGTGGACCTGTACACATGCGGTAATCCTGAGCTAGCAATAAAGGCGGTGCAAAGCCTCGACCACCGCCTTCAATCAGCATATAGAGTATTTAACGTTTACAACAGAGGCAAATATATTCGCAAGGAGGTAAGATTTGATGACTAGTTATGCTGATTTCTTGCAGGGCATCAAGTATGCCGTAGCTACAATCGGGGGTTTGGTGACGGGCTTCTTAGGAGGTTGGGACGCAGCGCTGAAAGTTTTGGTTCTTTTCGTCGTGCTTGATTACCTCACAGGGCTTGCTGCCGCATACTTTGAAAAACGACTGGACAGTAACATCGGATTCAAAGGAATAACGCGTAAGGTCTTGCTGTTCATACCTATCGGAGTTGCGTACTATTTAGACCAACTCCTTGGACAGCAGGTAATTCGTAGTCTTGCTATTTGGTTCTATCTGGCCAACGAAGGACTGAGTATAATAGAAAACCTGAGCAAGTGTGGAGTACCAATACCTCCAGCTATAATGAACGCCTTACAGCAGCTAAAGAAGAGGGGTGAGTCAACAGATGACAATGGAACTAAGTGAAATGGTAGAATCGTCTGGTAATTATCGCAATTTAAGTGACATTAAGTGGATTGTGGTTCACCATTCTGCTACTTCTTCTGGTAACGTGGAGATTTTTCGCCGGGAGCATAAAGCCCGGGGATGGGCTGACGTAGGTTATCATTACGTGATAACTAACGGTAACGGTGGCCCTGACGGAGAAGTGCAAGCAGGTAGACCATTACAAATGGTAGGTGCACACGCCTTAGGTGCAAACCAGGTAAGTATTGGCATTTGCCTGGTAGGTAACTTTATGGAAACACAACCTACCGATAAACAGTGGAAGAGCCTTGTCAACTTGTGTCGTTCCTTGATGACTAGGTTTAATATACCCGTTGACCACGTAATAGGGCATAAAGAAGTGCCTTCTCACTTCAATGTAAATTACGCTACTGATTGTCCTGGTAAAAACTTTTCTATAAGCAATTTACGTAAAGAACTGTCTGCTAAAAATCCAGATTATGTCGGACACTGGGCAGAGAAGGCAATAAAAGAGGTGCTTGATTTAGGTATTATGCACGGTTATGCTGATGGAAGTTTTCGACCGGATCAGCCAGCTACCAGGGCAGAGTTGGCTGTAACCGTCTTAAACCTGTATAAAATGTTAAAACGATGAATGGGGTGTATAAGCATGTATGACGAATGGCGCAAACTTATGAACAAACTTGAACAGTATAAACAACCATATGGTCTGTTACCTTCGCCGCCAGACCCAAGGGATTTTAGGTATAAAGTATTTGCTGGCGCACAGCCTCTACCGCCTGCTTTTAGCCGCAAAGATGAGATGCCACCGGTACGAGACCAAGGGCCGTATGGCACTTGCGTCGGTTTTGCCACATGGGCTATTAAGGAATGGCAGGAACGTCAACAAAACGATACGCCACAAAGCGGTTTATCACCACGGTTTATTTATCAAATGGCAAAGCAGCTTGATGGCGTACCAGGTGTGCCAGGTACCTATCCGCGTGTTGCCCTAAAAGTTGTTCAGGATTATGGAGATTGTCCTGAACAGGTATTTCCATACAATGAATTAAAGGCAGATAGGAATCTACCAAAGCCTGACCCGTGCATTATCGAGGCAGCTAAACCGTATAAGGTAAGCGCATACGCCCGACTCTACAGCTTAGAAGAAGTAAAGCGTGCCATCGTTGAACAAGGCCCCGTATTACTGGCGGTAATAGTTACGGACAGCTTTGTCAAAGCTAAAGACTTTATTCCACAACCCAGTAATGACGTATACGGCGGACACGCTATAGTAGCCTGCGGGTACGATGATAACGTTAAGCTCGGCCCGTATACTGGTGGCGTTCTTATGATGAATTCATGGGGAACTTCATGGGCACAAAAAGGCTTCTGCTGGATACCGTATCAGGCATGGAACTGGCGAATTGACTCAGATACGCCGTTTATCGTTGAAGCATGGGCTTGTGTCGATTTACCATTCACACCGAAAATGGCCAAGCATATACTGCTAAAGATAGGCAACAAAACCGCTTTTGTAGACGGTGAATATGTACAGCTTGATGTTCCGCCAAAAATAGAGAATGACAGGACACTTCTTCCAGTTCGTTTTGTAGCCGAGCAAGCAGGCTATATAGTTAATTGGCAACCCACCAACAGGATAGTAGAACTGAGAAGGCCTTGGTAACAAAAATAAAAAGCCCCTACCAGGAGAAACCCTGGTAGGGGCTTTTTGCGTTTATTGCTCTTTTTCAAGTGGGAAACCAAATAGGCATCTTCGTAGCATAATACCTATTATGGCGTAGTTAGCAATGTCCTTCCACGTGTCTTCAATTGACTCGTTTTTCGGCGTTAACTTATCCATTATCAAGTGTTTTAACCTCGAAACCTTGTCGTTTAATCGCACCAACACACCGAATTCACCGAACTCAAGAATATTATTTGGACCATAGTCATGTTGCTTTGCTATCAGGAGCTCTTTCAGCTCCTGCATGACTGCATCGACAGCCTGGTTGAATGTGGTAATCTCTTTTGGCATACTGAAACACTCCTTTCTTAGTGCATTATTAACCGTTTAGCTCACACCAGTGCTACCAAACCCATGACTACCACGCTCTGTTTCAGATAGGGTGGTGACATATACCAATTTTGGTATATGCACCGGCGCAACCACAAGCTGGGCAATTCTGTCATATGGCCTGATTACGTGAGGTGTCTTGACAACGTTACATAGAGTTACCATGAGCTCTCCACGATAACCATTATCCACCGTACCGTACACAGCCAAAAGTCCTGCTTTACTCCATCCACTTCTTGGTCTAATTTGTCCTTCATACCCTGGAGGAAGTTCTATGGCTATTCCTACGGGTACGGTAAGGCATTCGTAGGGCTGCAAAACAACTTCGTGGTCTAACCGTGCCTTCAAGTCCAAACCAGAGTCAGTTGGATAAGCGCGTACGGGTTCACAATTCTTGTCTATTAGCACTATTTTTAGTTCACTTTGCTCTTTGAAATCCCTGTACGTCTCTTTGGCAATTGCAGCAATGCTTTCTAAAAGGTCTGCAAACACTTCATCATGTTCTTTCACCTGGCGATAGCGATTTGCAACATATGCAAGGCAAAGACTTGTTAACAAAGCAACTATAAGTGTTGCATACGTAATGAACAACACTGCGTCACACTCCTTAGCAGGCAGAATAACCACAATTTTGACATGTCTTGCAGCCTTCACCTGACACCAGGGTTGCCATTCCGCACGATGGGCAGATGTCTACAATCGGCCCCTGTGATTGTTTTGGTTCATAATTGGTTGAAGCACGTAATACCTTGCCGATTGCGTCAGGTACGGAGGTTACACGGTTGGGTCCGAAACCTACGGAATTCGCTCCACCGATACCTATTAGCTGGTCTGTGATTTCATCAACAGATACACCACTTCGCAACGCTAAAGAAATCAACCGTGCTATAGCTTCCGTGAAAGCTGCTATATCGGAACCAGCCCGGCCTATGTTAGCAAATAACTCAAATGGCTTATTGTCCAGGAAATTGACGGTTACGTAAGCCCTGCCAACGGGTGTTTCTATACGCTGTGTTATACCGTGTAGTGTAGCAGGTCTACCTGTTTTCTGCTGCTGGGGTTGCTCTGGCTGCTGTGGCTTCTGCGATGATGCGGTTACCAAAACACCCTCACGAGAGCCATCTCTGTAAACTGTAATTCCTTTGCACCCAAGTTCATAGGCCAGTTCGTATATGCGCTTTACATCGTCCACGCTTGCGGAGTTTGGCAGATTCACTGTTTTGGATACGCTGGCGTCCACATATTTCTGTACGACTGCTTGCATTTTAACGTGTTCTTCTGGTGTAACTTCATGGGCACAAACGAAAGCTGGGCAGTCTGCAAGCCAGTGGCGTATTACGCGTTCGCCAATACGGTCTTTTCTTACGTATTCCTTTGCGAAGTTCGGTTCAATACCGGAGCTAACACCGGCGATAATTGATGTTGTTCCTGT
Source organism: Caldanaerobius polysaccharolyticus DSM 13641 (assembly GCF_000427425.1). NCBI lineage: Bacteria > Bacillati > Bacillota > Clostridia > Thermoanaerobacterales > Thermoanaerobacteraceae > Caldanaerobius > Caldanaerobius polysaccharolyticus. The sequence continues at coordinate 1,210,486 of NZ_KE386495.1, forward strand.
AGGTGCTTGTGTAAGTAGTGTAGCGTTACGTATTCCATGTTCTGCAATTCCTTTGCGTATGTGTTCCGGTAAAGATTGCACATATGGTGACCTTAGATAAGCCTGTGCGTGGAAAGCCGGGAACGCACCGCGTTCTTTGGCAAGTTCTATAGAGGCTTCATAGGCAGCTTCGGAGATTGTGGCAAACACTTTTTCCGTAAACTTTATAGCTTCAGGCGAACCATACCTCATCTTTAACAGTATTAAGGTGTCTGCCAATCCCATAGTGCCAAGCCCGATTCGACGTAGCCTTTTACTTTGCTTTTCATTTTGTAGTATAAAGTATTTATTCAAGTCTATTACATTGTCGAGGAAGCGCACTCCAATTTTGACCGTTTTCGCTAGTTCTTCATAGTTGAATATACCCTTTTCAACAAATGCTACGAGATTTACCGAACCCAAATCGCAAACTCCGTACTCCTCCAAGCCTAGCTCGCCGCAGGGGTTTGTGGCAATAATCTTTGAGCAGTACGAAGCGTTATAGAGCTTGTTGTATCTGTCAAGGAATACTACACCGGGTTCACCCATTTCCCATGCTGCCGTAATTATCTTGTTCCAAAGCTCTCTTGCCGGTATTTCACGGTAGATTATCGTCGGATAGCCAGCAGCTTTCCACATGTCCAGGTCGCCGTCCCATTCTAAGTCGTACCGTGGGTGCTTCGTATCGGGGAACTCCAATACCCAGTCTTCATCGTTTTTTACAGCTTCCATAAACCTGTCCGATATACATACCGATAAGTTAGCATGTTTTAACTTGGTTAAGTCTTTCTTGACCTCTATGAATTCAAGAATGTCCGGATGCCAATCCCACAGCATAAACATCAGTGCAGCCCTACGGCTACCACCCTGTTCAACCTGGTCGGCTACACCATCAGCAGCTAACATCCAACTAACGGCGCCTGACGATATACCACCAACACCTCTTACATAAGCTCCACGCGGTCTGAGCGTACTCCAGTTGATACCAACACCTCCACCGCGGGAATTTATTTCAAGCATTTTTGCTATGGTATCCATTATTGCGGTACGACTATCATTGCCCCTGTGTAGTTCATTTGAACGTACTGCTATGACATAGCAATTGAAATACGTCACTTCATGTCCGCTACCAGCACCGGCGAGAATTCTACCTCCCGGTATGAATTTCCACTCATTCATTACCTTAAAAAACATTTCTCGTTCTGCGTCAGTTTGGCCAACAGCATTAGCAACACGTCTGAACGTTTCCTCCGGCGTGTGCTCAATCGGTCTACCTTTTATATCCTTCAGGGCGTAACGATTAAGAAATACTTTTTCACGCTGCTCATTCCAAGCAGGAAGCATAGTAAATCATCCCTCCATGTAATTTTGTTGGTTTGCGAAGTGCACCTGGCAGGAATCGAACCTGCACCCTTGGTGTAGTACACCGTTTATTGGAAATTGATAACGGTCTGCTCGCGGGAGCTTATGATAGCCGTTGTTAAAGATGCCAGTGCTTGACGCGCTTCTTCAGGACTCTTATAACAGCCTATAATTACGTCTTTACCATTGCTCAGAAGCACTCGCAGAGTACAATCACAGTCAACTACACCTATGGCGGCTATAGTGGAGAGGTTTAAAAGCAGCTTATCATGTACTCGTAACCACTGTACCACTTTTCCTAACCCTCCTTTACTTAACTTCCTCCAGAGATCCCCATCTTTGACCTATCTTGACCTCAGCATCAAATGGTATGGTGCCATCCAGTACATGGCCGACCATCTCCTGTTTGAGCCATCTAGCAACTTCTACGGGGTCTTCTTTAGTCTCAAGGAGAATACTGTCGTGTACGGTTAACAGCATTCTGGTATTTGGATTGTTCTGTAGCTGATGACCTATGCGGATTATGGCACTCAGCGTTATGTCGCTTGCCGTACTCTGAATTGGTGTGTTCACTGCCTGTCTCATTACTTCGGAACGATTTTCGCCGGTTATGAGGTCAAAATGTCTCTTGCGCCTGAATGGTGTAGTTGTTACACCAGTTGCAAGTACCAGTTGTTGCTGTGCGTGTATCCATTCTTTAACACGTGGAAAGGCGGCAAAGAATCTATCATAGAGTTCCTGTGCCTCTGTGACAGAGATACCGAGGTCTCTTGCAAGTGATTCAACGGTTTTGCCATATATGAGTCCGAACGTAATGCGCTTTGCTGCCTGACGCATTTCAGGTGTAACCTCTTCCGGCTTTTTGCGGAACATGATACTGGCGGTTCTTATATGCATATCGCCACCTTCAGACAGCGCTTTTATCAAGTTCGGGTCTTTACAATACCATGCCAGAACTCTTACTTCTGCTTGTGATAAATCGCCTTCAACCAAGGTGTATCCCGGCGTGGCAATAAAGGAGTTTCTTGCTTCTGGTGTTTTTGGAATGTTTTGTAAATTGATAGGGTTACTGCTTGAAAGCCTGCCCGTAACAGTACCATGCAGGTTGAACGTAGTGCGAACACGACCGTCTTCATCGGCAGCTTCAAGAAGGGCATCCACGTACGTACGAAGCATTTTCACCTTACCGCGGTATTCCAGTATCTTGGCAGGCAATGGGTGAAACTCTTGAACAGCCATGAGAGATTCTTCATCAGTAGAGTATTTGCCGTTTGGTATTGGCAGCTTCAGGTCATAATAGAGTAGCTGTACGAGCTGTTTTGGTGAACGCGGATTGAATTCTCTACCCGCCAGTTGGAACATCTCCTGCTCCAGTGCTTGTGTCTCTGCCTTCAATTTGGTAGCCGTCTCTTGCAGATATTGACGGTCTACCAAAACACCTGTGTATTCCACTCTGGCGAGAACATTGGCAGCCGGATATAGCATGTTGTGCAGTAGCCAAGTAGCATCACTATCAAGCTCCTGTTCCAGGACTTTTTGTAAGGCCAACGTACTGGCAGCGTCGTACGCATTGTACTTCCACAGCTCATTAGGTGGACAGTCTTCCATGTGAGAGTAATACTCTTTTATCGGTGCATCGTAATCACCGAGATTTAAGTAACGTCTTACCAATGGCTTTAGCTTGTGCTCACCGGGGCGTTCATCGAGGGTATAGTGCATCAGCATGGTATCAGCACCGACATGAGGCGTGGTGAAGCCGTTACGCCACAACACCTGAATATCGTATTTCAGATTATGGCCGATTAGCTTCTTGTCTTTCAGTGCTTCATCTAGCAACGGTACGGTTCGTGGGTCGGCCAAGGCCTCCTGTGTTACGACGACAGCCGTGTTGCATTTCCAGGATAAGCCAATACACAACAGTTTACTGTTGCTAGCGGTTTCAACGTCGATAGCGACTTCTGACACGCTTTTAAGTCGTTCTACTAACTCGAGGATGTGGTCGTAAGTATGCAACGTGACGTATTCGACATCAGGGCTAACGGTTACGTACTTCTTTTCGGTTAGCAATGATGCGGCACGCTTCACGTCTCTGATAAGGTCAACGTATAGGCTCGGGCTTCTTAAAACGGCCGCAGGATGGTATGTTGGCACAACATAGGCATTAACATCAGCACACCAGTTCATCGTGCCATGCACATCGCTTATGTTAGCCCTACCGATGAGTGCGTAAACAGCAGCATTACCTAGCGCTATAACGACTTTTGGTAATCTTTCCTTAACTTCACCTATAAGCCTTTCGCGGCAAGCCTTTATTTCTGCTGCCTTTGGTGCTCTGTGAGGGATAGGTCGGCACAAGCAGCTATTTGTGATATAGCACTGAGTCCTGTCAATTTCCGCTTCCTCTAAAACTTTACTTAATAGCTGACCCGCCTTACCAACAAATGGCTTGCCCTGCATAACCTCTGTGTCGCCGGGAGCTTCGCCGACAATCACAACCTCCGCCGTGTCAGGGCCGTATCCGGGTACGAACGGAAATTCCCGTAGACCGCATGAATCGCAATTTGCACCGACAGGACAAGCGTCTTTTCCTCGTATCAGTTGTTGCATACCAAAGCTCCCCCTTTCAGAATTTCACAACAAAGGACTTTCTCGGATAATGCGTAATGACAAACCACACGGCGTGACGTAAAGCGTCCTTCGCATGTGGCAGTCCTCTGAACATCGGTGTTTTTTCAAGTTCGCCGGTATGTTTCTGGCCAATCTTACGCATTGAAGCCGGTTGCTCTACTACTATCGCCTTTTCTGGTGTTCTTCTGTAAGACCACGTATATATAGCGCCTATTATCTGACTTGGTACCATTGGGTCCCAGCCCAAAGCTTTTGATTTCCAGGGGTACAGTCGGAATTCTTCCACTACTATTACATCTGGGTCCCAAGCATCCAGATATTCCAGCACTTCGTTAAGGCTTTCAGCTTGAACGGCGTATTGGCAGGTTACATCCTTCTCATTTACCTCCAGCAATACCATTCCAGTTTTCTTCCGCCCTGGGTCTACGCCCGCGACGCGCATGTTTCTTTTTGCACCCCCTTATCCTTTCTAAAGCCAACTCACGCATACCACTAGGGGAATAACCAAGAGCATCCGCGATGAACTCAAACCACCTACTGTAAAAGAAGTCTACGTCTTTGTCCTTGATGGCCTGCCAAATTATATTCAGTGCCAACCTGCGATAAGGGTCCATGTCACGAAAATCACCGGGTTTCATTGTTCCATCCCTCCAAACAGCTGCACGACCTCATCAACTTCGTACCGCAAGGCCGCTTCGGTGACCCGTTCCTTAGTGAGAAGGTACGCTCTTTCACCCCTGTGCCTTTTGTTCCACAGGCGAATGGTGTAATCCGATGTGTTATCAATTATTCCTGTTGCTACTAACTCGCGCCCTATTCGCTCGGTTGATAACTGCTCTGGGTCAAGCCCCATGTATTCGGCAACGATTTCGCGAATGGTGCCTGATGTATACCACGCGGCCCCATCAGGTGTATCCCTGCCTCTGGGTACGATGGGCTGGGTATCTTCATCATCTCCACCTTTCGTCAGCAACTTCCAGCAGGTCCAAATAACAGCTACTGTGTATGAACTCTGCTCCTGCCCACGCTTTTCCTGCAAACACGCTTTATTGTAGTCAATGACCCTTTTTAAAAGGTCCATACCGCCAATTTCATAGGCTATCGTTGCCGGAACCAACCATATATCCCTTTCTCTGTCTACAATGCCGTAGTCCCTAAGGATACCAAGCACTTCTTTCACTCTTTCAACAATGCGTTTGGCGTATGTTAAGCCGAAAAAGTAGAGCTTGTTACGAAGCAACTGGAAGCGCTGTTCCTGTTCCATCAGAACCAAATCGCCGACTTTGCTTCCCAATGGTGGACGGCCCACCCGGATTGGTATGGCCCTGTCTACCAAAGCGTCCGGCAGGCGGTTCATCGTAGCAAACGCCTTTGGGGCATAAGCGTCGTAACCGTGTGGTGTGTAGTTCTCACCTTCGGCACGTACATAAAGCCTGCCTCGCTGATAGCTGTTGAGCAGAAGACCCAAGCGGTCGTCAACACCACCCTGAGCTACTATCGACGAATTCATCAGTTCAGTCTCATCTGCCAGGACGGTGGACTGGCTCGTACCTACCGATCTGGCCAGTCCAGCAGTTGACACGTTAGCAGTAGCAAGGGCGTTGTAACAAAGTTTTTCGAGGATGTCCAGTGTTCTTGATTTTCCCGAGCGTTTTGTACCGGTTAGCGCCAAATAGCTGGTGCGGTCGAAGCAGGTAAAAACGTATGAATTCATAACCCATAATGCAAGAATTAGTGACGTGTCTTTCTGAGGGTACCACATAAACTCATCAAAGACCGCTGTTAGCTCATCAAGAAGTTCCCTGGCATCAACCGTACGTTCCCCATGAAGCCATTCAAACACATTGTAGGGGGTAGCCCTATCAAGGCTCCATCTAAGTACGAGGTTCATCTGTGGTGGGGATACCCCTTTCGGTGGGTCAAGTAGGGTTCTTTCAGACGTAATGAGTTTAAAAACATATTCATCTTGCGTCACCGCCCTCGGATTTGTCGGTAGCCACATGCCGTAATAGAAAACACCTTTATAAAAGTCCTGTGCGGCTAAGACATACGGGCGACGAGGCTCATCCAAGGGGACGGGTTCTGGTTCTTTAATGGTGGCAGCTTGTTGAAGCATTTTTTGCAAAGCAGTTTTGGTAAAGCCGCCAGCCTTACGAGCTAGCTCGGAATAATACTCTCGCTCTAATTCACCCAAATCCTGTAGCGCTACCCCTAACTGTTGGACAAGGTGTATTTTGGCTTGGTGGTCCTCTGCCTGTCTGAGCTTTTCGATTAGCTCTTCGGCCTGCGGTTTTGCCTGCTTGCGTTCTTCTTCCATCCTGCGGGCACTGGCTATTTTCGTCTTTGCCCATTCGACTTCATCCGGGTCTCCTGGATGTTGCCCCATAGGGGGTTTGTTTCGGCGGTTCCAGACCAAGAGTAAGGCTAAAATCTCTTCATCGCTCAAGCCACGCCGCACCCACCGTCCAACAAGGCGAATAGCAGCGTTGTCTCGCTCTCCTTGTGCTACGCCTTTAAGCAGTTCCTCATACCAGGTTTCATTTTCACTAGTAGTTGAACTAGGGCTTAGTTCCAACAACCATTTAGGAAAGTCAGCAATCGGTGTGTTTTGGTCTAACCACACGTAGCCACCATTCGCCAACGTTGTTGGTGGGGCCACAACATAACCACCATCGCCTCGTATATCTACACCGGGTAGGATATTTGTTTGATTTGGTACATACCCTCCCGGATGTTTGTAGTAGTAGTGACGCCCACCGGATGGCGTAACTACTGTCAGCGTAGGCGGTAGAGATAAGTTTTTAAGCGCTTCAGCACCGCCTCGTTTGACATCTTCATCTACCACAACAATTCCTGAAATCGCTCCTGTGATTATAGCGACGCCCAATTCGGGGTGAGCACCCCACCATGAGTGAATTTCTTTTTCAGTCACGCGGCGATGCTGAAGCTCTTTCCATGTATCTAAAGCAGGTTTTTTCGTGTTTGGTAATATCGGTAATACGTTAAATCCACGTTGCCAGAGTGCAATAACTTCCTTCACCATATACTGCTCCTCCCATCAGTATGTACATATGGGCTGAAGCAGGGTAGAGGAGCCAACCCTGCTTCTACGCCCTTAAAGTTAGAAGTTTATAAGTTTCTTTGCAGAGCTGCTATTGCCCTCGCCGTTGTTAGGTGCTTCAACACGCTGTACACGGTTACGCTGACGACCATTGTAGTCCTCAATACCCACCTGGATACGTACGCGTTTGTTGTGTAGCGAGTCGGTGTCTAATACGAACTTAGGATTATCGCTATCTAGTAAACCCACAGCTTTCAGCAACTGGCCGAGTTTCCATTTCGCTTTGTCAGTAAGTGCATAATTCTCGAAAACCACACGACCGCTATATTCCGGGTGATTCTGAATTACAAACGGTACACTAAGCACCTCATTACCGGCTTGCGAGTTACGCAGCTCAATGCGGCTTGCATCAACCACCGCATCATACACACCGGCTGGCACCGGCGTGGGCTCGTCGATATTGACATTTGTAAAATCAAGCAACAGTTTTGGCATTTCCACATACCTCCTCAAAGATTTTTGTAAAGTTTGGGCTTTCAATAACCGGCGGCAGTACACCACCAGGATTTTTAGCTACGTAAGTGTCCGTAGCTTCAACCAGCAATTTTCTCACATGGCCGTCATCCGTTTCGACGGCCTTCAAACAACCCACCAGGTTAAACAACCCTGGAAGCTCAAGCGCCAAAGACCTCGGTTGCACCAGCGGCACTTTGAGCATTTCCTGACGGACATCCTGCACTAAGCAGGTCATAACAACATGCATAGGCAGGTCCCTGAACATACGAACCATGTGGCGCAGCTTCTCGCTGACCCTGAACCAGTCGCCCTGCTCAGGTACGTCGGGGTCATGAGATGGTCGGCGCTCCACAGCAGTTTCAACAATTGAGCGTGTAAGTCTGCGGTTAAGGTCGGTGAGGCTGTCTAGAACGACCGTTTGGAAGTCATGCTCACCGCTCTGAAGAAACTCAAAGGCCTCCTCCAAGTCACTCCACGCAGCCACAGGCCACACAGCAATTTCCTTATTCAAGTCCTTTTGTACCCTTAGCATAGTAGCTTTAGATACGTCATACTCAGTAAGCAGCACTAGCGGGTTTGGCGCTGTGCACGCGAGGTAGGTTTTGCCCGCACCAGGCTCGCCGTATATAAGCGCCTTCACGTACAAAGTCATCTCACTGGCGAGCTTTATCTTTGGATGCAGTTTCTTGGGCGGGGTTAATACAGTCTCTGACATAAAATCACACTCCTTTCAGAGGTTCGTGATACAACATCCCTGCACTAAGCGGTGTATCTGTAATGTCCTTAACTACAACAGCATCTGGACTAAAATGATTGCTGTCGTTTTTCACCTTAGAAAGCACATTACATACCGCTTCTTCTTCGTTATCCGCCTTAACGATGTACCTTATCTGTATCTCTACAAAATAAGTCTTTGGCATTTTATTACACAGCCTCTTCGTCAAGGATCGGCGCTGGCTCACCCGTTGTGAAAAGCATATCTTTAATGCCTTCCACGTCGCTGCCGTCTTCCTCTGCTACGCAAAGCTCTCTGTAGGGGCACTTCCAACCGCAATGGAAACCCGGCGCTGGGATAAAGAGTTTATCTGTTTTGATTTGTCGATAGATGCGGTACAGCCTATAACGCAGCCCTTCAATCTCATGCTGGTTGCGCAGTACCCTTGTGCGGTGTATTATGCCACCTCTGGCCCTTACTGGGTCTACCTTTCGGATAATCGTATAAATAACACCCACCACCTTGCGGTCCGGGTATAATTGACTAGCTGCCATAAGGTAGTAGCCTGCTTGACTGTCTAACCTCAACACCGTCTCACTAACCACGCTTTTATAGAACTTGTGCTCCATGAGCCAGATATTGCCATATATATCTTCCGCTATGCCGTCAAAAGTCCCGACGTAGTAGGCGTTGGATATTCTGCGTTTCTCGCCCCAAATAGGAACAACAAAAGACTGTTCAACGGCCAGTACACGGAAGGTATCGTTGGCTCTAGCCCACGGTACATAAGCCTCTATGAGTTTACGCCCCAGTTCAGCCTGAGACTGGAATTCATCCCACTCTTCAGGACTAGCGTACGGCTCTATCTGGGCAAGCTGTTGGTTTATGTCAGCTTCGTACGCTGCTAAGGCATCCTTGCCACTGTAGTATGCGGCTAGTGCTGCATGACCGGCGCGTCCGAGAAAAAGTTTCGGGCTGGTGACTTTTGGAACCAGATGCTCAACGTATTGATAGCGATACATTCTCGGGCATGTTTGGTAAGTAGTTATCTGACTTGCATGAAGCTCAAATACTGGCACCCTAAAACACCTCCTTCCGCAATCGTTCGGCCAAGTGCTCTACGGCATCGGTCGCATGTTTTTTCTCCAGCAGAACCTCCTCAATGTATTCGTCAATCGTTCTTACAGCAGTCAGGTTAATAACGTGGACAGGATTTACCTGACCACGGCGGTGCGCACGTCCTACAGCCTGGATTTCGTTTTCCGCAGGTGTCCATGATTTGTTCAGAAAGATTACAATGTCTGCTGCCTGAAGGTTTAAACCTTCGCCAGCTGCTTGGATAGTGCCAATAAACACTCTGCAATTCGGGTCTTTGTTCAGTTTTTGAACTGCCTTTGTCCTGTCTTGGGCAGGTGTATCTCCAGTGATAGCCACTACACCAAATGGTTCTAACTTTGGTAGTAGCAATCGGACGTAATCTGCAAAGGTGGTGAATACAAGAACCTTGTGCTTTGGTGTAAGGTCTTCAAGAATTTCTAAGAGAGCTTCTGTTTTCGCGCTCTCATCTGGACCGCCAACCAGGGCAGGAGAGCACACCACCTGCCTTAGCCTCGTAAGCTGTGCCAGTACCGATGGTGCAGTAACAATATGCTCTTCGTCCAACACTGCCAGGAACTTGTCGCGAATATCCTTGTAAATTCGCCGCTGCTCACCGTCGAGAGTTAGCCATATAGTCTCCTGTGTTACCGGCGGTAAGTTCAGCAGCGATTTATCCCGCCTGAGCATAAGTGGCGCAACTTCCTCGGCGAAAGCGTTTGGGTCCTTTAACCCGTGTATCTCGGTACCGCCGAAGAAGTTATAGTCGTAATCGCAGTGCTTCTCCACAAACCGCCAGTAGCTTGAATATACATCTGGACGGATACAGTGAAGAAGAGACCATATTTCCTCAGGACTGTTAGGCATGGGTGTAGCCGTTAACAGCCATACATAAGGGATGTCCTTAGCGAGTTTGTGTATTGCCCTAGAGCGCTGCGCTCTACGGTTTTTTATAGCAGCCGCTTCGTCTACAATAAGTACATCAAAGGAACACATTTTTAGTTCTTCCAAGCGGCGAACCGCAGCCTCATAATTTGTCACAGTGAACTTTGGAGAAGGGTAGGGAAGAGTGTTTTGTGTGGTAAGAGTAAAGGCTTCACTATTTGCCCATCGTTTTATTTCAACGGTCCAGTTGTGTAGCAACGACTTCTTCGTTATCACCAGCACATGCTTGCTGTCTACCTCCATAGCCGCCCGTATAGCCTGTGCAGTCTTTCCCAGACCGACGTCGTCAGCTAAAATAGCTCTTTTAGCGTCAGCCAGGAACCGCACACCCACCCGCTGGTACGAGTCAAGGCCATCTGGGTGTTTTACTTCAGCAGTTGAGGCAAAGTGTAGTTTCTTGAGATTGCTTACATGCTTAATCATTTTTTCCACTTCGTTATCTATAACCAGACCTGGCATAATTGCCATAAGTTCACTTACGCTTACGTATGGTGAGAGCCTCCACGCCTTCAGTTCAGGCATCCATTTAGCGCCTATTTGTTTCAAGTATTCCTTGTAGTTATAAGCGTTTTGTACCAGTAAACTGCCGTCATCCGCAACGTGCAAGCTCGGCACATCCTCCACCTACCTTTCCAACGTAGCATGACGCACAGTAGTGCTGTAGTAAGCTGTAGTCGTCAAGTACACGGGCAAAGATAACAGCTATATCAGGTGGGCAGGACCTGCCGCACTCGTACGCCGAAATACTCTGCTGAGAAACCCCTACCAATTGAGCTAACCTGCTTTGTGACAAGCCTTTTCTCAAACGTGCTTTTTGCAGCATTTGGGCAAATTGTATATGCATACCGGACACCTCCTACTAAAAATTGTGGTAAAGCCTTGACAAAATAAAAATGTAGACGTATAGTAGTAGTCGAAAAGGATAATACTACAGGTAGGCGTAGTCATCTTAGAATATGCGTTCCAATGGTACCCCGAGTAGTTCAGCTATTCGGAAAGCATTGGACAAGGTAGGTGTACGCACTCCATATTCCCAAGCCATCCAAGTGCGGACACTAACACCTATCGCTTGAGCAGCTTCCCTTTGCGTTAAGCCTTTGGCTTTGCGCGCTTCACGGAGGTTTTGCCGTCGCACGATTGGTATGCCTCCTTCAAGTATTCGTCTACACCTACCTGTAGTATAACATAGAGGATGAATACTTGTCAAGAGGGGGTGAATAATGAATATGGATGTTAAATACCCGCAGTTCGGCGCATTTTTACGTAATTTAAGAGAATCAAGAAATTGGACACAAGAGGATGTAGCTAAGCAACTAGGCATCCCTTTACGCACTTGGGGAGGCTATGAACAAGGTCGTCGCCTCCCTAAGGATAGGGATTTGCTGGTCAAAATAGCTGAACTCTTTAATATACCGTTTGACGAGCTAAAGCAGGTATTGCCCAACGATGTCCTTACTCCTCATGAAAGGATAAGACAATGCCAAGAACAATATCGCCAATATCAAAACCACGTAAGCAAACTGGGAGAAGAACTGAGTACCGGTAGAGGCCCTACGGAGGAACTTCTCGCTGAGCTAAGTGATGCAAAAGACAAAATGAAGAAAACAACTCAGTATCTTTCTAAAGCGTTCATGGAGCTGTATCCATTACGTCCTGTACCGGTTATCCCTGTGCATGTAGCTGCACGCTACCACGGTGGTAGACCTCTCGACATAATCGATATTGACCCTAACGACATCAAAGACATCGTAACCGTTCCAGAAGACCACCCAGCTAACGTAGCTCTAGAAGTCAATGGAGACAGCCTAATAGAAGTGGGAATAAACGATGGAGACTACGTGTTACTTGATACAAAAGCAACCGCCAAGGATGGTGATTTGGTAGCTGTTAAGTTGAACGGTGGGGAAGGTGTTGTTAAATACTACAGACGGATAAAGGGTAAAGTGTACCTCTATTCAGCAAATAAGAACTACAAACCTATAAAAGTCACGGAAGATATGAACGCCGAAATAGTCGGTGTAGTGAAAGGAGTATGGAAGCGCACACCACCGCCGCCACCCGAGGTGTGGAGCAATGGGTCGTAGAAAGAAGAGAACACACGGCGAAGGCTCAATCTATCAGCGCTCCGATGATGGGCGCTGGGTAGCGCAGATAACAGTAAATGGAAAGCGATATACATTCTCAGGGAAGGACAGGGAAGAAGTTCTGCAAAGACTCCAAGAGGCGCAGGCCGACCGCTTACACGGTGAGTTTGTACCACGTAACAAATTAACCTTGGCCGAATGGTTGGAAACCTGGTTGAACATTTATAAAAAACCATCTATAAGTGAGAGCACTTATAGGTGTTACTCCAACACTATTCGTAATCACATCGTACCGCACATCGGCAACATCAAACTACAGCAGCTTACTCCTCTCCATCTTCAGGAGCTATACGCCGACCTTCATAAACGTGGGCTTTTACGAACAGCAACTTTAGCCCACTTGGTCCTCTATATGTCATTAGAGCAAGCTGCCATAGAGCGAAAAATCCCGAAAAACGTAGCCAAGCTGGTGGAAGCGCCCAAGTGGAAGGCCCCTAAAGCCAAAGCTCTTGAAGTGGAAGACTTGCAGCGCTTTCTTCAAGCCGCCTCGAACTATTCACTCTATCCAGCTATTGTACTTGAGGCAACTACCGGAATGCGTCGCGGAGAGGTTCTAGGACTGCGTTGGGAAGACATAAACTTTGATAAAGGTGTCATTTACATCCGTCAAGCCTTGGTAGAGATAGGAGGGAAAATCCGTATTCACCCTACCAAAACCGAAAGCGGTGCACGCGCTATGCCAGTTCCTCAACCGGTACTGGAACTGTTGCGAGAACACCGCCGCCATCAGGAGGAAGCAGCGACAGTATTGGGTTGGGATAAAGTACCGGAACTAGTATTTACAACCAGCAAGGGTACGCCTATCCATCCCCGCAATTACAATCGAACTTTCCAAACGATATGCAAAAAGACCGGGTTGGAGGGTGTATCGCCTCACATACTGCGACACACCTTTGCCACCCGGTTGTTAGAAGCCGACATTCAACCGCGTATAGCCCAAGAGTTTTTAGGCCATGCCGATGCTACTACAACTGAGGTAATTTACCACCACGTCTTACCCGGCCTAAAGCGTCAGGTAATGGGTAAAATAAATGACATAACAGAAAAGCTGCTGCAATTTCGCTGCAATAATGGTGAAAATGCAACGGAAATAAACGACAAAGAACAGCAAAATGAACATGCGAAAACCGCAGAAAATTGATACTTAGAGGGAATAGGGAGTATAGCTTTCAAATTAGGGCAGGTATTTCGTAATCAGCAGGTCAAGGGTTCGAGTCCCTTCATTAGCTCGCTATTTATGCGGGTTGGAGGAATGTTAAAAAATAATAATGGCTTGATTTCTGACATTCTTCTAGCGAAAGTTTATAGAAACGCTGCTATCATCCCATCCCCTAAAGGAGAGGAGATGAGAGCAGCGCTTTTTAATTTTTGTTACAATTAAACTATGGGTAGGGATAAAACCAGATATTCTCAATACAATGAAGTATCTCAGAGAAAAGTTTTCGTATCTCAAAAATTTAACGGGAAAAGAAAGTTTATGGACGAACAGCTATTACATAGGTACAACTGATATTCGTTCAACCGGAACGATACGGCACTATACGAAGGTGATACCTCTCAAAGGTAAAAAGTGGCTTGATAAATTCGGAGAACCCATTGACATGAAGGATCTTTATATAGGGTATCTCAAGTCACACTGGAATAGAAGACAAGCGGTGTAATGTCAAGTAGTATTTTTTGGAACCTTGAAAAATAAAGGCCTCAAAAACTCTAAAAAAGGCAACACTTAATAAACCTACCATATATTGGATAATAATGGAAGGAAACTTGGCAATCTTTAGTTAAACGTATTTGCTAAATCTATCCATTACCTCCCGGTTGGTAGATTTGGCCTTTACTCAGCAAGGCAAAGACCAGTCTCACAAGCTTACGTGCCGTTAAGACGAGGGCTCTCTTATGCTGGTGTTTGGTAACCTCATTGTACTTCTTGTAGTAAAAATCAGCATACTCTTTTGCGTGTATCCTTACGCAATTGGCTGCTTCTACAAGATAGTACCTCAAATATTGGTTGCCGCACTTAGCTAAAGAGGTGTCTTCAGCACTAAAGTTGCCAGATTGATATTTGTTCCACACGAGGCCTGCAAATTTGGCTACAGCGCATTCGTTTTTAAACCGCTTAACATCGCCAATCTCAGCCACAAGGCCTGCGGCTAATACATCGCCGATGCCTGGAATAGTAGTCAGAGTTTGGCGAAAGGCATTAAGCTGTTTAGAGATTTCTTTATTTAGTTTTTTAAGCTGAGATTCAAGAAATCTAATATTTTCAAGAGTCATGGTCAGAGTCATGCTAACAGTATCGCACATGTCGGGATTAAGACGATATGCCCTGTTAGCAGCGGATTTAAGTGTTTTAGCAATTTCTTCAGGATTGCTCAATCTATTGTTACCATGACTCAAGACAAAATCAACAAGTTCCTCCATAGGCATAACAGCGATCTCATCAGGAGTAAAAGAATCAAAAACAGAAGTAGATGCTGAGCCAAAGACGTCGCTGAAAGGACAGTCTTCCTTGTATGAAGAGAACTTGAGATAAAGCAGGTTTAAAGCTCTGCTCTTTTCACTGGATATAGTCTGTACCAAGTGGTATCTAAAGCGAGTAAGGCGCTGTAGGGCTGCATATTTAAAGTCAGGCATGGGAGTAGGGTTTACCCTACCGAATCTGACGCAATCAGCAATGACTCTGGCATCAAAATCGTCAGTTTTAGGCAAATGGGTATAAGCCTTTTTAAAACCACTGACGACAGATGGATTCATGACAAAGAATTTAGGATTAAAAGATGCCAGGTCAGGAGAAAAAGCCAGGTGGAGATGGAGGTGCCATGCATAATGAGAAGTAGCTTCCATGCCAATTTTGACACAGGAAGCATCAATAGCTTTAGCATGGGAGATCACCTCAGAGATGATAGAATCAGCACCTGGGGTATCATTAGAAACCGAAAAAGGCTTCTTAATGAGGTTATTGCCATCTTGATCAATAAAGAAAACAGAATTAGATTGACTGCTGATGTCGATACCGACGAATAAAGTACTGGGCACGTAAATTCCTCCTTTCACAAAAAATTTGAGACCAGTACCAGGTTGATCCCTGACAGATTACCGAGAAACAGCCTCGCGATATCAGAACTATGTCAATACTCATAGGATACACCGTATGGATGCTGACACATACGGAAGAGTAAGACATGGACAGCAAGCGAGTTAGAACTAAACAGGGGTGCAGTCTTTTTCGAGAAGTACCCTACAGGAGGGACTTCAGGGGGAGTTCAGAGCGACCCTGAAACCAAATCCTAGAGATAGTTTAACAGAGACAACCTGAAGAAGAAAGAGGGAATACGTGTAGTACAATACAA